>JAJFFJ010000056.1 GCA_021776685.1 Alphaproteobacteria bacterium | reverse complement strand
CAGGTGTTTGCCCGGTCCCTGAACCTGCCGTTGATCCACCGCCTGTCATTCAAGGAAGAACGCGCGCTCCGCCGGCTGGTCAAACTGTTCGGCTTTCGCCGCGTGCAGGATGCGATGCTCAAGGAAGCGCTGCCGCTCGGCATCGTTTCCGGCGCGCCGCGCACCAGCCACCGCATGATGCATGCCGTCGCCCTCGGGATCTCTGGGGCAGCAGGCCGTGCGGCGCTGCCCCATATCATCGATGGTGTGCGCATCTGGTCTGCTGAGCGGGGCTTTGAGACTGCGAAGCGCCGTGCCGCGCCCGGCAGCAGCCTCAAGGGCTATCGTCGCTATTTCGTCAAGGACACCGCACGGGAATATCTGCGCACGGTCCTGAGTGCGCCGGTGAGCCACCCACGGGGCACCTTCAGGGCGCTCAACGACGTGACCGCCCATTGCAACAGCCAGGTGAGCATGCACCTGGCCAAGACGGGCACGTCGACCACCAATACCGGAGACGTCCGGGACAAGTTCGCCGCCGGCGCCGTGCGGCTGGACGGTCGCTTCTACAGCTATTTCGCCATGATCGGCGCCGGCAATCCGCACCGGCGCACGATTGGCAACGACATTCGACATCCGCATCTGGCCGGCCTGCTGCGATTGGGGCTCAACCGCCTCGGCCACGGCAGGCTCGCCCGGTGCGGTAACCGAGCAACACGAAAGGTCCGGCGCGTGCATATCGCCCGCCGAGACCGTTAACAGGATCAGAGACCGGGAAGACCGCAACCATGGCCCAATTTTTTGGAAAACATATTCGCAAGCAAGCTCGGCTGATTGGCCGTTCGTCGCCTGATCTGCGCTACGTCCATCTCGGGCTGATCGCGGCGATCGTGCTCAGCGTGGTCAGTTTCGTGACCACCTGGTTTGGCTTTCGCGGGATTCTGACCTTTGGCGCGGATGACTATCTGCTGCTGATCGCCGCCTGGTTCATCGCCTTCATGCTGACATTCGGGGTCCAGGCGATCCTGCTGATCTCGGTTTTTGCCTTCCGCGCCACCAAGCGGTTCACGCGTGTGCGCTGGCTGGCTACCTATGTGATCGCCGTCTTCATCAGCGTCGGCTTTGGTTATGGCTTCTACTTCGACGCTTTTTCCGCGAAGCGCCTGCAGGTGGAGAATACCCGCAAGGTGATGCGCGACTTCCTCCAGCCCCTCACCGACTTTGAGGCCAACTACGCGGCCTTTGTATTGGGCCTGGGGCGCATGAACGACCACGCCACCAAGATGGCGAATCTTGAGCAGACCAAGGGCGGCACCTGCGGCGACCGCAGCGGAAAGAGCTATGGCCCGCGCACCCAGTTGCGCCTGGACGACGCCGCATCATTCCGGTCTTTCAATGGCCGCTTCGACGCCCAGTTGAAGGAGATCCGTACGCGTATTGCGGCCATCAAGAAGATCAATCCGTCGTCCCTGAACGGCAACCTGTTCGAAGTGGGCAACAAACTGAACCTGCAGTGGACAGAACTGCGCAAGATCATCGCGTCCAATACCAAGGGCGGCAAAGGCCTGGGCGCGGACCTGGCATCGTTCCGCAAATTCCTGGCGACGACCCAGGTAAACCGGGGGGCGGTTTCCCGGCAGGTCACATATCGTGGCCGCGTGGTGCGCCAGCGATGTCCCGACCCGTTCCTGCAGGCAGAGGCGCGGGCCATGGTCACGCGCATCAATGGCCTGAACATAGCCTTGCCAAAGCCACCGGTGGTGTTCAACGCGCGCGACCGGGTGGAGGTGATCAGCCTTGGTTTCTACCGCCTGCTGGACGAGGCGGCGGCGGTGCCGGCGGCGATCTTCGGATTCCTCTCTGTCAGCGCCGTGCGCAACAAGTCCAAACGCGGCTCGACCCCGCCTGTGGCTTCTGGTGGCTCTGGTAGCGGCCTTTATGTGCTGCCAACCGGCTACACCGCTTTCCGCATCTGGTGGTTTCCGCTGCTGGTGGGCGCCATCGTCGATATCCTGATCTTCCTGGCGGCCTATACAAGCGAAGGCCGGGGTGATGTGCGGGCAGAGCGGATCATTGGTGAGGTGATCGCCCGGGTGAACCCGCCGCGCAATCTGCGGCCGGCAATGGCCGCGGCGTTGAAGGCCTTCCGCCATGGCAATCACATCATCATGCCTGCGGCCTGGACCGGGCCACCTCTGCACGACCCGGACAAACTAGACATGCGCCGCTTTACCGAACCGACGCCAGCCTCGCTGGTGTCAGGTGTGCTGGATGTGCTGATGGCCCATCATTTGGTCAGCTACAAGGGGCAGATGAAGGCGGACAGCTTTCTGGTGCGCAAGAGCGGCCTCTATTCCGGCCCGCTCAACAAGATGGTGCACACGCCGTCGCAAAAACCGCCCAAACCGAAGCCTGCGGCAGGCGACGCCGGTGACGCCGATGACGCCCAGGATGTTGCGTCATTGGCTGACGATCCCCTACTGCAGACCAGTGGCGTGACGGCGGAGCCGGTCTTCGGCGACGACGAGTATGTGAACGGTGGGCGCAACGGTCACGCAAACGGCAATGGCGCCAACGGCAATGGCGCAAATGGCAGTGGCGCCAACGGCAATGGTCTGTCCACCGATGCCGCAAATGGCCACGACGCCGATGCAGACGCGCCGAAAGGCCCCGACCCGGCGGAGCTGGGCACTGACGCCGATGTCTATACCGTTCGCCGGCGGGTGTTCGAAGAACTGCTGTACCAACTGCAGAACGGACCGGCGGTCATGGCCGCCCATGACGTCGCTGATGACGGCATCCATGCGGAAGACCCATCAGAAGACTTCGACGTGATCTCCGAACGGCGGCGGTTGGAATATGCAGAAGGCAAAGCGCCACCCCACCAGCCTGGCCAGGCGTAGGAGGGCGTATCTCTGCAGGTGGCAGCGCTACTTCGCAGGTGTCAGCTTGAAGCGCGAGAGTTCGCCGCGGATTTCGCCCCAGCGGCTGTGCACCACCAGTTTGACCGGCAGCCACATGCCGATGCCCTTGAAGCGCGCGAACCAGATGGTTGCCGGCGGACGCGGCTTGGCTTTCTTGGCGAGGCTCTTCTTGTGCCAACCCGCAATCGTCTTCGTCATCACCTTGCAGCGGATGGCAGGGCCGGCATAGCGATTCCACATGCTTTTCTTGAGGGTGTCTTCGCCGTCCGGCAGGAAGCTCAGGCGATAGCGGCGGCGGCCATCGTAGACTTCGCCAGACCAGCTGCACGGATTTCCGCCACCGGGCCGTAGCCTTGCGACGATGGCGGTCAAGGGGTCCGGCGCGCCCTGCTGGAGCGCCTCAGGCACGGGTGTCCAGTCCTCGCGGGATTTGGGCGGCGTGATGCGGGTGACTGTCTGGCCCTGGCCGGGATAGGTCAGGGAGATCAGGCTTTTCCGCGACCGGAACTTGCTATCCGACAGATACTGAACGGGCCGAAGCTGCGGGCCGTCAACGCGGCCCTCGGCCCGGGACGTCGATGTCCAGCGGGTAAAGGCCCAAACGACCCCCAACGCCCGGCTGCGTGTCCTGACGTCATAGCGACGGGCCGTGATCTCCGCATCGATATTCATGCGGAAGACCGGGAGTCCCTTCCACAGGAAAACAAGCTCGACGGATACTTGCCGCTGACCGCCGGTGTTTGCGGCTGCAGGCGCAAAGGTAAGGGCACAGGCGAGAGGTACGGCGGCAAATGCGGGTTTAAGTCTATTCATGGCTTTGCTCCGGTTTTGCCACAGGTAGGCCTGCGGTCGGTCCGGGCCAAGCCTTTCCCATCGCATCACGGGGAATTTATTACAACCCCGGTAAGAAAAGCTCGAACCCGGCCATACTGGGTGCCGAATTCAATCCGCACCGGAATCCAGAGTCGCGCTTTGGCCATCCGGACGAACCAGATGTCCGCCGGCGGCAGTTTCCCGGGAAAGCGCTGCATGTGACGGGGTCGGAAGCCGGCGATACGGTCCGCAAACAGGTGGCAGTGATAGGCACGATCCGGCAGGCCGCGCGCGAAAACGATGGGTGTCGGGCCGAACCGGACCAGCCGCAGCCGCGCATTAACCCGCCGGCGGCCCTCGAAGATACGCGCCGTATAGTGACAGGCGCGACCGTTGATGGGCTGGCTGGAAACCGCCAATATTGCGGACAGAGGGTCGACAGTATTGCGCTGCAGTGCGGGCGCCACTTTCTTGCGCTTGCCGGGGCTTTCTGGCGGCATCAGGCGGGTCTCAACCTTGCCGCCCGGGCGCCAGAACATATGGGTTTTGCGCTTTTCCCGGCGGTCGCGATAGTTCTGCAGAAAACGAGCTGGCCGGAAGGTGTGCCCACTTACGCGCCCGCTGGCATACCAGTTCATGCGGATTTTCAGAATCGAATCGAAAGCGCCGAAGGACTTCGCCGCAAACCAGGCCTCATAGGTGCCGCCACGGGTCTGCATCCGGAAACGGCCGCGGATCGCCGGGATGCCCAGCCAGGTCACGACCCATGTGGCAGTAATCGATTGTGTCCGCTGAAGCGGCGCCGCCTTGGCGCCGGTCTCCAGCACAGGCAGCGCCAGCGCCAGGACTGGCAACACGGCAAGGGTCCGGCGTTTAGCTGGGTTCATCATCTTTGGTCTCCCGCATGATCCTACGCGCAGCCGGTGGTGAACATCCACGATCAGCCTCTGTAGACGCCCGTTGCATGTGTGCTTTTGGCAGAAGAATTTGGATTGTTTGCGGCGGCGTTTGGCTTATGTGTTCTGCCATGGTCCCACCTCGTCCCGAATCTCCCGAACCCGCACCGTCTGGATATGCCCGCCGCGCACTGGCGACGCTCATGCCCTATCTGTGGCCTGGCCGCGATGTGGAAGGCTGGGCGGAGATGCGCGTCCGGGTCGCCATCGCCATGGTCTTCCTGGTGGCGGCCAAGGTGGCGATCGTCTACGTGCCGATCCTGTTCAAGGAAGCGGTCGATGCGCTGACCAAGTCGCCGGAGAATCTGGTAATTGCCGTGCCGATCGGTGTGCTGGTCGCCTATGGCCTTGCGCGGGTGCTGTCCGTTGCCTTCGGGGAACTGCGGGACGCGGTCTTCGCGAAGGTCGCGCACCGGGCGATCCGCACGGTCGCATTGAGGGTCTTCCAACACCTCCATGCGCTGGCGCTGCGCTATCACCTGGACCGGCGCACAGGCGGCCTTTCCCGCTCCATCGAGCGAGGCACGAAGGGCATCGAGTTTCTGCTTTCCTTCATGCTCTTCAACATTATCCCGACGCTGATCGAAATCACGATGGTGTGCGGCATCCTATGGGTGCTGTTCGACATCTGGTTTGCGCTGGTCACCTTCGTGACCGTCGTCGGCTATGTGTTCTACAGCGCGCTCGTGACCGAATGGCGGATGAAGTTCCGCCGCCAGATGAACGAAAGTGACGAGACCGCCAACACCAAGGCCATCGACAGCCTGCTGAACTACGAGACTGTCAAATATTTCGGCAACGAGGACCACGAAGCCCGGCGCTACGATGAGTCGTTGCGCCGTTACGAGCGCGCCTCGGTAATTTCCAAGACCTCGCTGTCGCTCCTGAATATCGGTCAGGGCGTGATTATCGCGCTCGGCCTCACCGCGGTGATGTGGATGGCTGGCGCGGGCGTCGCGGCGGGCCGGCTCACCCTCGGCGACTTCGTGATGGTCAACGCCTACATGCTGCAGCTCTACCAGCCGCTCAACTTCCTGGGTTTCGTCTACCGCGAGATCAAGCAGTCGCTGGTGGACATGGAGCGCATGTTCAGCCTGATGCGAGAGAACAAGGAAGTGGAGGACAAGCCCGACGCGCCCGAACTTCAGGTCAGCGACGGCGCAATCCGGTTCGCGAATGTGGAATTCAGCTACGAGTCGCGCCGCCAGATTTTGCATGACGTCTCGTTCGAAGTTCCAGCGGGCAATACAGTGGCGATTGTTGGCCCGTCAGGCGCCGGAAAATCCACCATGTCCCGCATCCTCTTCCGCTTCTACGATGTGCAGGCGGGGGCCGTGACCATTGATGGTCAGGACATCCGTGATGTCACGCAATCCAGCGTACGCGCGGCCATCGGCATTGTCCCGCAGGACACGGTGCTGTTCAACGACACGGTCTATTACAACATCGCCTACGGTCGTCCCGACGCCACGACGGCGGAAGTGGAAGAGGCCGCGCGCATGGCGCAGTTGCACGACTTTATTGCCGCTATGCCGGACGGCTATCAGACGATGGTGGGCGAGCGCGGTCTCAAGCTTTCGGGCGGCGAGAAACAGCGGGTGGCGATCGCCCGCACGATCCTGAAACAGCCCAAGATTCTGCTGTTCGATGAGGCCACGTCCGCGCTCGATACCCATACGGAGCGGGAAATACAGAAAAGCCTCGACCAGGTCTCCGTTGACCGGACCACCCTGGTGATCGCACACCGGCTGTCCACCATCATCCATGCCGACGAGATTTTGGTGCTGGAAGCCGGTCGTATTGTCGAGCGGGGCCGCCACGAGGCATTGCTGGCAAGTGATGGCGTCTATGCAAGCATGTGGCGCCGTCAGCAGGAAGCAGCCCAGGCGGCGGAGCAGCACGGCCTGGCAATTGTGGGCGAAGGCGCGCCTGCCGCGGCGGAATAAAACGCGGGATTGCACCAGGCCGCGGGTCTGGTAACGATAGGGCATGATCTCGGATTACCGATTTTGTTCATTGTTTTGGGCCAGCTACTCGCTGGTCCCCGGACTCGTGCTGTGAGCGGCGAGCCTGACGGCAATGTGGGCGATCGGGTGGCCGATCGAGTGGGCGATCTGGGTCCGGCCATCCTGGCAGGTGACCGGCGCGCACTCGCGCGTGGCATCACCCTGGTTGAATCCACCCGCGACGATCATCGCGCGGCGGCGACCGCTCTGCTCGCCGCATTGCTGCCCCACACCGGCGCATCGATCCGCCTGGGCATCACCGGGGTGCCGGGGGTCGGCAAGTCCACCTTCATTGAGACATTCGGCCAGCATGTGATCGGTCAGGGACACCGCATGGCGGTGCTGGCCATCGACCCGACGTCCAAGCGCTCGGGAGGTTCAATTCTGGGCGACAAGACCCGGATGGAAGAGCTGTCGCGCAATCCCGACGCATTCATCCGCCCCTCACCGGCGGGCGAGACCCTGGGCGGCGTGGCCCGCCGGACCCGTGAGGCGATGCTCCTTTGCGAAGCTGCAGGCTTTGACGTGATCCTGGTGGAAACCGTCGGCGTCGGTCAGTCGGAGACTGCCGTTGCGGACATGGTTGATATGTTTCTGCTGCTGCTGGTGCCCGGCGGCGGCGATGAACTGCAGGGGATCAAACGCGGTATCATGGAGTTGGCGGATCTGCTGATCGTCAACAAGGCGGATGGCGATCTGGCGGCTGCGGCAGGTCGTGCCGCCGGCGAATATGCCCATGCGCTTCAATTGATGCCCTCGGCCTATCCCGACTGGACTCCGGAAGTGGTGCAATGTTCGGCGCTGAAGGACCGGGGAATCAGTGACATTTGGGACATTGTTGGCCGCTTTCAGGACGCCCGGGAAGCCAGCGGCGGACTGCCGGAACGCCGGTCCGGTCAGGCGCGGGCGTGGATGTGGAGCGAGATCGGCGAGACCCTGACAGCTGAATTCCGGAGCGATCCGGCGGTCGAACGCCGGTTGCCGGCTCTGGAGGATGCGGTCGCGGCAGGAGAGATCACCCCCGCCCAGGCAGCATCGGCTTTGCTGGCGGCCTTTCTTGGCCAGGCCGAAGCCGAATAACGCCTGCGACACGGCGCGCCGGGGCCTTGACGGCTTGGCCTTGTCGCTATATCTACGCGGCTCGCGCAACGCCCGGAATTGCCCTGCCTTTTGAGGTGGTTTCCCGGGTTCCGCGCTATCAGATACCGCAGGGAAACGGGACGGTGCCGATTACGGTGGCACCCTCGCAAGCCCGCCATCCGGGCTGAAGGCCCGGGAATGCCCGAAAGGATACAGCCATGGCCAGACGATGCGACATCACCGGCAAGGGTGTGCAGGCCGGAAACAATGTCAGCCACTCGAAGCGCCGCACCCGCCGTCGTTTTCTGCCCAACGTTCAGCCAATGTCGCTGTACAGCGAGACTTTGGACAACATGGTGCGGTTGAAGGTGTCCGCGGCCGGTCTCCGCACTGTAGAGCAGAATGGCGGCCTGGACGCCTTTCTCACGGGCACGCCGGACCGGAAGCTGCCGACGGAAGCACGCCGCCTCAAGCGCCGCATCCTGCAGGCCCAGGGCAATGATGGCGATGCTGTATCGTCAGACACTGCTGCGGCGGAAGCCGCCCCGGCCGAAGCCGACGCCTAACGTCCCTTCAGGGAAAACATCATCAGCAACGTCCGCTGTAGCGGATTGAAGTTGTTGTCCGAGATCAGATAAATCAGCGTCTCGCCGGCGGCGCCCGGGCGCGCGCCGATGCCTTCAAAATTGTCCACCGTCATTGGCATGGCGATGCGCGCGATCTCCCGGCCCCGCAAGGTTCGTCCTGGCGCGATGGCGCGGCGCGGCACCCGTACCAGCCGGATCGCAGTCCCTTTGCCCAGCAGAAAGCGCCGTTCCAGCACGAGGATGTCGCCATTTGGCAACAGGGTCGCATCGGTGGGCCGGAAGCTGCCAGTGCGCGCATAGTTGAAGTCCTGCCAGTCGCCGTCGACGCCTACCCAGCCGCGCAGGGCACGCGGACCGGCGCGCTGTCGCTCCGATATGGCAAGGAGATAGCCGCGTCCCACATGGACAAGGGTTTCGATACCGCCGTTTGACGGTCCTGCCGCGAGGCCGGGTGGCGTGGGATACCGCCGGGGAATGCCTGCGAGGGGGTTTGAGCCGGACGGATAGTGCAGCAGCCGGTGACGGCGTTCAAAGGACACCAGAACGGATCCATCCGGCAGCATCGAGAGGCTTTCGGCGTCGCCCGACCTTCCTTGCAGGGTCGCGCCACTGACGCCCTTTAGGGCGCCGATCCGGCCATTCCGGGCGCCGGTCAGCTTGCCTGCGCGCTCGTAACGAAGATTGAGCCGTAGCCACGTACCCCTGTCGGAAACCGCCATCATGCGGCGTCCATTGGCGCTGATATGCAGGCCGGAATAGCCGCCAAAGCGCCGATCGGTCGAGCGGAGTGCGATGCCTCCCCGATAGATCAATTGCCCGGCGTTGAGCTGATCGGCGTTGCGGGGATTGAGCGGCACGGTCTGGCTGAACAGGGATATCGCCTGCGCCCGCGCCCCATGGGGCGCAGCCAGGCACAGGCACAGCAATGGCAGGATCAGCAGGCGCATCACTCACATATACGCAGGTGGTCGGGGTCACAACCTCGTGACGGTGTGCGTTTGCGCGCCGCAGCTGGCCGCCATGGTTTAAATTGGAGCCGATCAAGAGGCCAGCGGCCGCCCATTTCAGACCCGGAGGATACCGACCCATGGAAATCCCGAGACGCACAGTCTTGAAAGGCGCGTCCAGCCTGCCGTTGGCGGCCGTTTTGGCGGACCCGTTGATCGCTCAGGCGGTTGCCGCCACCACGGAGAATGTCACCATCAAGACGGGCAGCGGCCGCAGCATCTCTGGCGCGCTGGCGTTGCCTGCCCAGGCCAAGGGGCCGGCGATCCTCCTGGTCCACGAATGGTGGGGCCTGAACAACCAGATCAAGTCCGTGGCCGCCAACTACGCCAAGCAGGGCTATGTGGCGCTGGCAGCCGACCTCTATGGCCAGCCGGCAGCAACGACGGCAGCGGGCGCCCGAAAGCTGATGGGGGAATTCAGCAGAAATCCCAAAGCCGGTTTCGAGGCTGTCGGCGCCTGGGTAAACTGGCTGCGCGGGCATAATCGCAGCACTGGCAAGGTGGGCACCGTCGGGTGGTGTTTCGGCGGCGGCTGGTCCCTGAACGCGTCAATCGCGGCGCCGGTGGATGCCACGGTGATCTACTATGGCCATGTGATTCGCCCGCCGGAAATGGTGAAAAAGCTGAGGGGGCCAGTGCTTGGCCACTTTGCGACCCAGGATCAATGGATCAACCGGGCAATGGTCGCGAAATTCCAGAATGCGATGAAAGCGGCCGGCAAGGCGGACCAGCTGACAGTGCATTGGTACGAGGCCAATCATGCTTTCGCCAATCCTAGCAGTGGCCGCTTCAACGAGGCGGCGTCGAAGCTGGCGTGGCGGCGAACGACGGACTTCTACAAGAAGAACCTGGGTTAGCCGGACCAGCCACAAAAACGCCCCGCCGGGCGATCGCCAGGCGGGGCGCTCCTGGATCAAGATGACCGTTCAGGCTGCGGCAGGCAGAGCCTGGGTCGCGGTCGTGCTGAGATGGCTCCGCAAGGCAATCAGCGGCACGATCAGCATGGCCAGGAAGATCGTATTGAAGACCAGGTTGATCGCGGCCCCCACATAGATCGAGATGGCGCCGTCGAGCACGTACCAGACCAGCAGGCTGGCCAGGAGGCCGTTCCACGCCCACCGCTGGCGTTGGGCAATGCCATAACGGGCGACGAACCAGCCGAGTTCACCCAGCGCCGCCGTCAATGCGCCGGCCAGACCGAAGGCAAAGAAGGCGAAGTCCGCGGTCTCCGGCGGGATCACACCGCCTGCCCAGAATGCGGCCAGGATCGGCTGGACGGTTGGGGCGAACAGGCTGCTGGTGCCGAGAAAGGCGAAGCCCAGTCCGAACAGGGTCAGAATGATGTAGCCGGCCTGCAGCCAGCGGTGCCAAAAGTTGAACATGAGAATTCTCCTGACGGGATTGAGATGGGCTGATGGTCTGCTTTCGGGATAGGCATCTCAATTACCTTTGAGGTAATCGCTGTTGACCCATCGATCCGGCAATTTCCGCCCATGACCGACATCGAAAAAAGGGGATCGTCCCAATGCCAAATGCCGCCACAGCCTTTGGCCGCCGCCTTCGGGAATATCGGCAGTCTGCACGCCTGAGCCAGCTAGAGCTGGGCCTGCGGGCCAATGTCTCGGCTCGGCATATCAGTTTCATCGAGACGGGCCGGTCGCAGCCTAGCCGGGAGATGGTCCTGCAGCTTGCCCGCACACTGGATGTGCCATTGCGCGACCGCAACCTGCTGCTGACTTCAGCCGGGTTTGCCGAACGGTTCGGCGAAAGTAGTCTGGGCGGTGACGAATTGGCGGGGGTCCGGCAGGCGCTCGACCTGATGCTTGAGAAGCAGGAGCCGTGGCCAGCAATGGTCTTTAACGCCCGCTGGGAGCTGGTGGCGGCCAACGGGGCGGCGCACCGGCTTGTGGGCTGGATCTTCGGTCCAGCGCCGCCGGTGGCTCCTGGCGGCACATTTCTCGAGTTGTTGTTCTCGGATGCCATGTCCTCGGTGGTCGAGAACTGGGAAGAGGTCGCGTCCGAGTCGATCGCGCGTATCCGGCGGGAGGCGGACGCCGGGCTTGCACACCCGGATGTGGAAGCGTTCCTGGAGAAGGCCCTGGATGATCCGGCAGTTCAGGCAGCTGTCGCCGGTGCGCCTGATGCGCCTGTGGGCGCGCCGTTGGTGCCGGTGATGTTCCGGCGGGACGACCTGCGGCTGGCATTTTTCACCACGGTCACCACCTTCGGTACACCGCAGGACATCACGCTCCAGGAAATCCGCATCGAAAGCTTTTTTCCGGCGGATGAAGTTACGGGCGCCTGGTTGGAGGACGCCCGCGCTTGACCCTGGGGCTTGCCTACTTCGCGATGATGCGGCCGTCGGTGTCCGGGCGGATGGTCTTTTTCGCCCGGATATATTTGATCACCACCTGGGTGATGCGGGGACCGTTCTGGGCGGAGACCAGGCGCGGCGCGCCTTTGAACATGGCGTAGCCGTCGCCGCCATCCGCGATGAAGTCGATGGTCGCGACGCGATAGGTGCGATTGGGGTCCAGAGGCTTGTTGTTGACCTCGATCGCGACCACCTGGCTGCCCTTCCCGCGGATCGGTTCATAAAAAATCTTGAGGCCCGAAACCTGCGGAAACCGCCCAGTGTTCTTGCCGGAGATGCCATACTCGATGGCCGCTTTCAGCACGCTGCCGCGCACCGCCAACACCACAACATTGTTGTTGAAGGGCAGCTCGGTCAGGATATCCCGGGCCGTGAGCCACTGGCCTGCCTTGTAGCGCCGGTTGCCCCGAATGCCACCGCCATTGAGAAATGCCACATCCGCATCGACACTGGCGCGCACAGCATCGGCGAACAGGTTGCCGATCGCGGTCTCGCGGGAGCGCACGAAGTTGCTCTCGCTGGACATGCCGCTCCGCAAGCGGCCGATCTTCTTGCCCAGACGTTCTTTCAGCCGGTCTTCGTAGGATTGGGAAAGATTTAGCACTTCGGGGTCCGGCGGGATTTTGTGTACCGCCACCATTCGCCAGCTAGGAACGACTATGGGGCTCTTGCCTTTCCGGAGCGTCACTGTGAGGTCGACCACTGCGAGCCAGGCGGCATCCGAGCCCGCTTTGATGATCAGCGTTCGCCCAGCCATGGTGTTGATGGCGTGATGGTCATGGCCGCCCAGGATCAGGTGAATGCCTGAAACCTTCCGCGCCAGTTCCACATCCTCGCGCATGTCCAGGTGCGTAAGCGCGACAATGACCTGTGCGCCGTCTTTCCGGAGCATCGCCACAGCAGTGCGGGCGGCGGCGATGAAATCGCCGAACTTCACGGGCGTGTCACCCTTGATGTAGACCCCCGACTGGGGCGTCACCAGACCGATAATGCCGACCTTGACGCCATTCATGTCGAGCTGCCAGATGCCGCGCACGCCGGCCAGGGGCTTGTCATCTTTTCCGCGCACATTGGCGCCCAGCCAGATGAATTTCGATTCCTTGATCCGCGCCAGTAGCACCTTCAGGCCGAAGTCGAACTCGTGGTTACCCAGAACCGCAGCGTCCAGCCGCAGCCGGTTCATGAAACGGATCATATGGGCACCCTGGGTGATGCTCGACAGGAGCGAAGGCGAGATCAGATCGCCGCCGAGGGTGGTGATGGCGTTAGGCGCGCGTTTGCGCTCCCGGTTGAGAAGCGTTGCCAGATTTGCGAGGCCGCCGACGCCCCGTTTGGGCCAGATCTGATACACATCGTTGATGTGCAGGAAGGTCAGGCGTTTGGTTTGGCCTGTGGCCTTATCCTTGGTCTGAGCGGTCTGGGCAGCGGATGGCGCGGACCAGAAAATGCCGGCTGTTGCGGCAATGAGGATCAGTCGAATCAGGTTTGGGAGCATGGTACGGCGCATCGGCTTTACGTCAGGTGTCTTGGGTCACAGAGGATCGTCAGGCGGCAGGGACCACAGGTAGGGGCGGTTGTCAAAGAATTGAAGGACATTCCGCACGGATTGTGCCGGCAAGGTGAAATATAGGGCTCGCGCTGGACAGGTTCCACTATCTGAGACATCGGGCGACGCTGGCGGCGACCGACAGAATCAGCCGGGCGTAGGCGCCTTTCCCAGCTTTCAGCGCAGATCCTAATGGATCGATTGTACCGACTTTTGCAGCTGTGCCGTCTGCGAGCATCCGGGCCAGCCGCGCCGAGTATTGGGGTTCGGTGAGCACACAGGAAATCGGGCGGTTGCGAATTTCATGGCGAATGCGGGAGATCCTACGGGCGCCGGGGCTTCGGCCCTCCAACGTGGCAGCTCCCCGTCCGGCCAGCCCATAGCGTTTCTCGAAATATTGATAGGCATCATGAAAGACGATGAAGGGACGCCCCTTGACTGGCGCCAGGCTCTCCGCCGCACGCTTGTCGGCGATGGCGATACGGGCCAGTACCGTATTCAGATTGGCCTGATAGCGCGGCGCATTTGGCGGGTCGGCGAGGCTGAGGATGCGGGCGATCTCACGGGCCATGACCAGCCCGTTCCGTGGGTCGAGCCACATATGCCCATCGGTTTGGCCGGGCAGGTGGCGCGCCGTCTTATGAGGGTTCTTGCCGACCACAGAGTGCCCGTGCCCGTGTCTGTGCCCGTGCTTGCCCCACAGTCCGCCATGACGGGTGCGCAGCAGGCGCATTCCGGGTAGGTCCATCATTGCCACAACCCGGGCACTCTTGCCGAGGACGCGGACGGGCCGGGCCAGCGATGTCTCAAAGACGGGCCCGATCCAGAAAATGATGTGGGCGTTGCGCAGACGCCGGGCCTGGGAGGGCCGCAGGCTGAAGGCATGGGGCGAAATGTTGCCCTTTAGCAGCAGGTAAGGTGTGCCGACGCCGTCCATGACCCCCGCAACGATCCCATGCAACGGCATGATGGACACAACCACCTTCGGCGCCGCGGCAACCGGCAGGGTTGGCGCAATCAAAGCGGCAAATCCAGGCAGGAGCCAGCGTCTCATCTATGGAAGCCCGATTTGAAAGGGACGCCGCAGCCGGTTTCGACGGCGGATTACGTTATAACATAACAATTTGAAAAATGACGTGCATCGGACAAATTGAACGGGCTTTCAGAATTTTGGCGGGCTTGCCGTCAGACCGAGCGTATGCCGGCAAGCGGCCGGGCCTGCCGCGAAGTCGTGCTGCTGGGGTCCTCGTCGAACAGTGATGCGAGCTCTTCCATCATGGTGCCGCCCAACTGCTCCGCATCGACGATGGTGACGGCGCGGCGGTAGTAGCGGGTGACGTCATGGCCAATGCCAATGGCCATCAGTTCAACTGGCGAGTAGCTCTCGATCCAGTCAATCACGTCGCGCAGATGTTGTTCCAGATAGTTGGACGGGTTGACGCTCAGGGTTGAGTCGTCAACCGGGGCGCCGTCGCTGATGACCATCAGGATGCGGCGCTGTTCCGGGCGTCCGATCAGCCGGTTGTGCGCCCATAAGAGCGCCTCGCCGTCGATGTTTTCCTTGAGAATGCCTTCGCGCAGCATCAGGCCGAGATTCTTTCGCGCCCGCCGCCAGGGCGCATCGGCTGGTTTGTAGACGATGTGGCGCAGATCGTTGAGCCGTCCCGGCGTCACCGGCTTGCCGGCTGCAAGCCATTGCTCCCGCGCCTGGCCGCCCTTCCAGGCCCGTGTCGTGAAGCCCAGGATCTCCACCTTGACCGCACAGCGTTCCAGGGTGCGGGCAAGAATGTCTGCGCTCATGGCGGCCACCGAAATGGGCCGCCCGCGCATGGAGCCAGAGTTATCGATCAGCAACGACACCACTGTGTCGCGGAATTCCATGTCCTTTTCCTGCTTGAACGACAGCGGCATCATCGGATTGGTCACGACACGGTCGAGGCGCGCGGTGTCGAGCAGGCCTTCCTCCAGGTCGAAATCCCAGGAGCGGTTCTGTTTCGCCAGCAGGCGGCGCTGCAGACGATTGGCCAATTTGGCGATCACCCCCTGCAAATGGCTGAGTTGCTGATCAAGGTTCTGGCGCAGACGGGTCAGTTCGTCGGCATCGCACAGGTCTGGCGCCTCGACAACCTCATCAAAGTCCGTGGAGAAAGCGCGGTACGCGTCCTTTTCGTTGCGGTTGGCGCCCTGTTGGTCTGGCCGGGGCGCCTCGCCGGGGCCGGCGGGCTCATCGTCGCCCGCTTCGGACATGAAGTCGGTGTCCGGAGCATCCGCCGCACCTTCGGCGTCCTCGGACTCCTGCATATCCATCATCTCGGACGGCAGCTGCGCCTCAGCGGCGGCGTCGGAATCCTCCTCGCCTTGAGAGTCGTTGTCGCCACCGGATTCCTGCTGGTCGTCGCTGTCTTCGTCCTGCTGGTCCTGGGCTTCTTCTGCGACGTCCTCCAGATCCAGGTCCTTGATCAGCTCCCGAACCAGTTTGGAGAATTCGTCCTGGTCATCCATCACCCTGGCCAACGCCGCCAGATCCTTGGAAGCCTTGCCTTCGACCCAGGGTCTGAACGCGTCCACCAGCTTGCGGGCGGCGGGTGGCGGGGCCTCGCCGGTAAATACTTCACGTGCGAGAAAGCCGATCGCGTCGGCCAGCATCGTGTCGTCCCGCTCGGTGACCTGGTCGAACCCTTCTTCGCGGCAGCGCAGTTCCTGAGCCGCGGTAATGTTCCAGCGTACGCCCGCCATCCGCTGCGCGCCAATGGACTCGCAACGCGCCTGTTCGACGGCTTCGTAAACCTCCCGGGCGGCAGAGCCGGATGGCATGCGCTTCAGATGGGTTTCCATGTCGTGGTGGCGCAGCTTCAGAGCCATGGCATCAGCCTGGCCCCGGGCCTCGGAAATTTCCTGATGGCTGAACTCACGGCTGGGCATGGTCAGGCGAACTTCGTCACCCAGCAACGCCGGCGGTTCCGGCGCGAAGGACACGTTCAGGTCAGGTTTGTGCGCAATTGCCCGGGTCGCGGCGCCGGTCAGCAGCCGCAGCTCCTCCAGGGGATGGTCGTGCTCGGACATCGACAGCCCGTGCTCCCGGGCCTCAGTTCGCGCCAGTGGCGGCGAACATGCTTTCCGGCAGCTCGCTGCCCATGCAGCGCTGGTAGTATTCGGCCACCACGGGGCGTTCGGTCTCGTCGCATTTGTTCAGGAAAGTGACGCGGAAGGCGTAGGCCATGTCATCAAAGATGGACGCATTCTCGGCCCAGGTGAGCACCGTCCGCGGTGACATGACGGTAGAGACGTCGCCGGCCATAAAGCCTGCCCGGGTCAGATCGGCAACCGAGACCATGGCGCTGATCTTGGCGCGGCCTTCTTCGGTATCGTAATCCGGCACCTTGGAGAGGACGATCTTCATCTCGTCGTCGTGGGGCAGATAGTTCAGGGTCGCGACAATGTTCCAGCGGTCCATCTGACCCTGGTTGATCTGTTGCGTGCCATGATAGAGGCCGGTGGTATCGCCAAGGCCGACCGTATTCGCTGTCGAAAAAAGGCGGAAGGAGGGGTGCGGACGGATAACCCGGCTCTGGTCAAGCAGCGTCAGCCTGCCTTCCACTTCCAGCACGCGCTGGATCACGAACATGACGTCCGGCCTGCCGGCGTCATACTCGTCAAACACCAGCGCCATGGGATTCTGCAGCGCCCAGGGCAGGATGCCTTCCCGGAATTCGGTGATCTGTTTGCCTTCACGCAGAACGATCGCGTCTTTGCCCACCAGATCGATGCGGCTGATATGGCTGTCCAGGTTGATGCGCAGGCAGGGCCAGTTCAGACGCGCAGCCACTTGCTCGATATGGGTGGATTTGCCCGTGCCGTGATACCCCTGGATCATCACCCGCCGGTTGTGGGAGAAACCCGCCAGGATCGCCATGGTCGTGTCCCGGTCGAAATGATAGGCCGGGTCGATCGGCGGCACGTGCTCTTCGGACTGACTGAAGGCAGGCACTTCCATGTCGGTGTCCAGACCAAATGTCTGGCGCACGGAGACCTTGATGTCAGGCAGGCCGGCTTCGGGATCGGTGGTAGCGTCTGCTGTAGATGTGGCCATGGATCGGTCGTCGTTCGTGGATATGGGCCCGCCAAGGGGCTTGGCGAGATTGGAATATCAGTCGGAATAGAGCTTTTTAAGGGTGGTGTAAGCGTGGTTGATCAGTTTCAACCGCTCTTCCGCCTCCTTGCTGCCGCCATTCGCATCCGGGTGATAGCGTTTTACCAGTGCTTTGTAACGCGCCTTTAAGGTCGCAACATCCACGGGACCATCAATTTCGAGGGCTCCCAGCGCATCGTGTTCTTCGCGGCTGACCGGCGGGCCTCCGGCGCGTTCGCGGCGGCTGCGGCCGTATTCGTGGGTAGGACCCTCATCGTCCAGCACATTGAAGGGATCCTCGACCTTGTCCCGGGCGCGGGCATGGCCGTCGCCGGTCTCACCGCGCTCCCCGAAACGCCAGGTGGGCCGTTGCCAGGTGGTGTCTTTTCGGATGTGGGCTTCGACCTCGTCCTCGGACATGCCGGCGTAGTAATTCCAGCTCTTGTTGTAGGCCTGCACATGGTCGACGCAGAACCAGTAGTAATCATTCAGCCGGTCGGGCGACTTGGGCGCGCGGTGGGTGGCGGCCGCTTCACAGCCCGGGACTTCGCACGCGCTGATATCCTCGCCCGCCTGTTCCCCATAGGCGCGGGTCAGGTCGGCGAAATCGTCCAGTGGTATTTTGCGGCTGCTGCGCATGGTCTCAGTATGTGGTCAGGCTCTGGTGGAAACAAGCGGCCCCCTGTGGATCAACGGATAACTATATCAGCAGTCCAGAAACAGTTGGTTACCTGATTTACTGTTTACGGCGCTGGTCTGAAAACACCACCAGTGCCACGCCGGCGAAAATCAGGAAAACGCCAACCAGAAGCGACGCGGTTACCGGCTCGTTCAATAGAATGATACTGCACAGCAGGCCAACCGCCGGCACTCCCAGGACGCCCACCGATGTGGATATGGCCGGCAGGCTGCGGTTGACGGTGATCAGCGCCCACGATCCCCAGGCAGAGGCGATACAGCCATTGAAGAACACAATGGCGCCCATCTCCCAACCCCACACAAAGCGCGGCGCGGGCTCAAGTATCAGGGCCAGGATGCAGGTAGGCGTCATGCCGACCAAAAGCAGCCATGGCGCCAGTTGAAGGGGCGTGGAGTGCCATTTGTGGACGCGTACATGCAGGATCGCCAGCGCCCAGCACATCGCCGCCACCAACAGGATGCCATTGCCGATAAGTGTGTCTTCCTTCGACCAGTCAAAGGCCAGGGGGTCGAACAGGGCGACAATGCCGGCGATGCCAGCCATAAGACCGAAAATTTTCCATATGTTAAGCCGTTCGCCGAGGAAGATAACGGCTGCCGGCGCCACCCACAGCGGAGTCGTATAGGCCAGGATTGCGGCTCGTCCGGCCTCGATAAAACCCACGGCCACATGCGCCAGGGTCAGATAAAGCGCCATGGTCAGGATGCCGAGCGACAGGACGATGGGCCAATCCTCTTTTGGCGGCACCCTGATATCGCCGCGTATCAACAAGACGACAAAAAGTGTTATCGCCCCCAAGCCCATGCGGCTGGCGGCGAACCACAGGGGCGGCATGTAGTCGAGGCCGATCTTGATGATGGGCCAGTTGACGCCGCGCACCAGGACCAACGTGCCGATCAGAAAATAGGCGGTGGCATAGGTCGCGACTGGCACTACGACCGGCACTACGACCGGAACTGCGGGCGGCGGCGCAATCACGCGGGCAGGGGTAGGGCCGCGCCGTTGGGGCGTATCTTCCATCAGGCGAGACCTGGGGTGGCGGAGCGCCGGAAAGGCGGGTTGACAGGCGGCGTCAAACTACCATCCTGCCCGCCCACACACCACGCCAACCGGACGCAGAACAGCCATGACCGTAGCCGACACCATCTCCGAAAAACTGACAGCTGAGTTTGCGCCGGAAGTGCTGGAAGTTATTGATGAATCCCATCTTCACAAGGGCCATGTCGGCGCGCGACCGGAAGGCGAGACGCATTTCCGGGTCGTCATGACATCGGCGACATTCGATGGCTGCAATCGTGTCGACCGGCAGCGGAAGGTCTACAAGGCGCTGGCCGCGGAACTCGCAGGGCCCGTGCATGCGTTGGCCTTGAGCCTGAGTGCACCAGGTGGAGGCTGACTGCGGCCCGCTCAACCGTAGAGCCAATATCTACAGCTGGTAGAATACCGCCGGAACGCTGACGGCGGCGCAAATCGCTATTCCGCAGATCTTTCAACCGCCACGTCGCCCTCGGCATCATCTCCCGTGTACCACTTGGGCCAGGACTCTTTCACCACCGGGCCGTCGGCAGCCATGGCGTGGCATGAGTCGATCATGAACGGCTTGTTGTCGCTGTCCGAAAAAGGGTTCTTCGCGTCTTCGCCCTTGACCCGGCGTTTGGCGACGAATGTCTGATAGGCGGTCGTCCCCACTTGGCTGAGCATTTCGATCACGTGGGTGCAGCCACGGGTGCCGCCTACACGCCGGCGCACTTCGCGCATCCAGCCGACCCCGATCTTGATGCCCGCCAACCCGGAGAAATTGGGCGCGGCGTTCAAGCAGGTCGGGAAAGGGTGATTGTCGAACACGCATTCACAGGACTGGATGATCATATTGTCGTCCAGGGTGAGCCGGATCCACATCTCATGCACCGGCGTACCTGCGGGCATGTCGCCCCGCCACCGGGTCTCGTGATCATAGGCCTTGGAATCGTGCAGATGGCCTTCGATATCCCACAGGCCGTCTTCGCGGATATAGCCGCACATATCAATGCGGCGTCGGTGCAGCGGATCGCGCGCCACGGGCGCAGACAGCGGCATTCTCATTCCCCCGGATGTTCGCGTTGGCTGAAACCTAGTCTTTCACCCCCAGGGGGGCATCGCCGTGCGGCGTTTCGCCGACGATGCTGTCTTCCGGCAGCGGCTCGACCCGAAGGGCGGTGACCTGGTGTCCTTTGCGGCGCACGATTTCGAAGCGGAAGCCATGGAAAGCGAAGACCTGCCGGACTTCGGGGATCCGGCGTGCTTCATGCATGACCAGACCTGCGATCGTGGCGGCGCCGTCGTCTGGAAGTTCCCATCCGAGTTCCCGGTTCAGATCGCGGATCGTGACGTCGCCGTTGACCAGATAACCGCCATCGTCCAGCGGGCGGACGCCGCGAACGATCTCGTCATGCTCGTCGCTGATTTCCCCCACAATCTCTTCAAGGATATCTTCCAGGGTCACCACACCCTGAACGGTACCGTATTCGTCGACCACCAGGGCGAAATGTTCACGTCGGCGGCGGAATTCGCGCAGCTGGTCCAGCAGGTCGGTGGATTCTGGAATGAACCAGGGCGCAGTGGCAAGCCGCGCCACATCAAGATCCTCCAGGCCGTCCTTCGCGGCATTGACGGCGCGGAACAGTTCTTTGGCATGCAGGACACCCACAATGTTGTCTTCATTCCCTTTATACAGCGGCAGGCGCGTGTAGGGGCTGGCCAGTACATCGCCGACAATGGCCGCGGGCGGACGACTGGCGTCAATCATGGTTGTGTTGCTGCGGTGAGTCATAATCTCGCCCACCTCCACGTCGTCCAGATCGAGAATGCTGGCAAGCATCACCCGCTCCTGGGCGACCTCCGGCTCTGGTCCCTTGTGCATCCGGATGACACCCCGCAGTTCGTCTTCCGTCGTGACATCGTCAAGGCTGGTGTCGAACTGGATGCCAAATGCACGCAGCACGCCTTCTACAAACGCCTGCACCGCGTGGGCCACCGGCGCCAATACGATGACGAAGATCCGCAGAACGGGCGCGATGTTCAGGGCCACCCGATCCGCATGATGGATGGCATAGGCTTTGGGCATGACCTCCGCAAAGATCAGAACCAATGCCGTCATCGCCAGGGTAGAGTAGACCACACCTGAACTGCCGAACCATCCGATGAACAGGCTGGTTGCCAGGGCGGAAGCCAGAATGTTGACCAGGTTGTTGCCCAGCAAAATCGCGCCGATCAGCCGCTCTTTGCGGTCGCGCAGTCGGGTGACCGCGCCCGCGCGACTGTCGCCCTGCCTAGCAAGTTCGGCCATGCGGGGTTGGGATACTGCGGTCATCGCCGTCTCCGAGCCTGAGAAAAAGGCGGAGAACAGCAACAGGACCACGATGGATGCAAGAATGATCGAGAGTTCTACCATTGCGGAACCCTTGGGCTGTCGGTTGAAGATTGGATAAGGGACATCTTGGTCTAGGCGGCGGCCTGCAAAACCGCACGAACGTCCTTCAGCGGGACATCCTGGGTTACGACCGCCTGGCCGATGCCGTCAGCAAGGATGAATGTGAGCTTGCCGCCGGCGACCTTCTTGTCGCTCCACATGTGGCCGATCAGACGGTCGGCGGCGTCAGCGGGATTTTGCACGGGGGTTTCTTTAAGGGAGATTGGCAGCCCGGCGGCAGCCAGGTGAGCACGAACGCGGTCGGCGTCCCCCGTGCTGCAACGGCCCAACCGGGCGGACAGATCGAAAGCCAGCGTCATGCCAAAGGCGACAGCTTCCCCATGAAGCAGTCCGCCGCCATAGCCAATTTCCGCCTCCAGCGCATGGCCAAAGGTGTGGCCCAGGTTGAGCAGAGCACGGATGCCCGCTTCCCTTTCGTCCTTGGCCACGATCCGGGCCTTGGCCTCGCAGCAGACGCGGATCGCGTAGGATCGGGCCGAAGGGTCGCCGGCAAGCAGGGCATCGCCATGGGATTCCAGCCAGGCGAAAAAGTCCTGGTCACCCAGCAGGCCGTATTTGACCACCTCTGCATAGCCCGCAAGCAGCTCACGCCGGGGCAGGCTGTCCAATGTATCCGTATCGACGATGACCAGCCGTGGCTGGTGGAACAGGCCGATCAGGTTCTTGCCGTGGCTGGAGTTGATTGCTGTCTTGCCGCCAACGGAACTGTCTACCTGTGCCAGGAGTGTGGTCGGGATCTGGATAAAGTCGATCCCCCGCAACACCACACTGGCGACGAAGCCAGCGAGGTCGCCAACAACCCCTCCGCCCAGGGCGACAATGAGATCGCGACGCTCCACGCCGCCGCCAATGACTTCCTCCGCGACACGCTCGAAGGTGCTGAAGTCCTTGCTCGCCTCGCCGGATGGGACGGTAATCGTCCGGTGCGCGATACCCGCATCGCCCAAAGTGTCGGTCAGATGCTCGAGATAAAGAGCGGCCACAGTCTCGTCAGTGATGATGACGACCTTCTGACCCGTGCAGAAGGGGACGATCGCGGAACCAGCGTCCGCAAGCAGACCCGGTCCGATCCGGATTTCATAGCTGCGGCTGCCCAGACCGACCTGGACAGCGCCAGCCGGAGATAGGTCATCAGGCATCGGGGCGCGTGGCCCACTTGCGTTGCGCACCGGTCGTCCTCAGATAGTGATCCAGCGCGTCCAGTGCGCGGTCGACAGTATCCCAGGTGGAGCCATCACTGGATTCCACGGTGATGTCGGCCAATGCATAAAATGGGTAGCGCTTCTCGATCAGGTCGTTCAGTACGTCCTCAGGCGGGGCGTCCTTCAATAACGGCCGGCCTCCCCGGCGCGACACGCGGTCGACCAGGGTGCTGATATCCGCTTTCAGCCAGATCGAAATTGCGGTCTCTGAAATCTTGTTGCGGGTTTCTTCAGTGATGAAGGCGCCACCACCGGTAGCGATCACCTGTACCGGCCCATCCAGAAGACGCGCGATCACTCGCCGCTCGCCATCGCGAAATTCATCCTCGCCATAAAGCTCGAAGAAATCCTCGATCGAGCAGCCGGCGGCATTCTCGATTTCCAGGTCCGCATCAACGAAGGGCAGGTCGAGCTTCTGCGCCAGCCTGCGGCCGACAGAACTCTTGCCCGCGCCCATAAGGCCGACCAACACCAACGACGACGGAATCCGCGGCAGATCAGGTGTCATGCCGCGCCCCTAAGACGCCTATCCCATACTGAATTTTCGCGCCGGTTGTGCGCGCGCCGCAATCTCGCCATAGCCACATAGTAGTCCGATGATTCTGAATGTTAAACGATCAGCTAGTCCGGCACGTAAATTAGTCACGGATTTTTTCAGCCTGGGCGAGACTGGTCGGGTGACCAATTGATAGCCCAATTGCTGGGATAACACTAACAGGTGCGCGTTACTCAATGAATCCCCGCCGCCTTTTGACTTCTGCCATCGCCGGCGCCCTGGGCGCCGCGTTCGCCAGCGTGCCCGCCACCGCGGATCCGTTGGAGAATACGAGCCCCCTGCGTCTCGCGAAAGTGGGCGACGACTCCGGGCGTGGCATCAGGGAAACCCCGCTGGGCAATCCCGGCGGCGAAGGCTCAGGCACGCTGGAAGGAAATCGCGGATTTGGCGCTGGCATGTGGCGGGGCACTTCCCGCCGCGTTATCCGGAACCTGTTGCCCCATATTCCCGTCGCGATTTACTCACAGGTGCGGCGTGACCTGGCGCGGCGTCTGCTGCTCAGTCATGCAGCGATACCTCCAGCACGCAGAGGCGACGGGGGAAGCGTAGGTCTCAATGGCCTTCGGCTGGAACTGCTCTACGCCATGGGGGCACTGCCGGATGCTGTGGCATTGGGCAAGCGCACCCCGCTCAAGGATGGTTTGGCCCGGCGGGCGTTATTGTCGGCGCGCATGCTCTCAAAAAAGGCGCGCCCCGGTTGCCAGGAACTGGAGGCCAGGCTGAAGGCAGGCGCCGGCGCCTTCACCGAACGGGCGCTGACGGTCTGCTACGCGCTGAGCGGCGATCATTTTCGGGCGTTGGGTGCGATGCGCATGTTGTCTGAGCGGGGCGTTAAGCTGTCGCGCCGTTTCCGTATGCTGGTGGCGGCCCAGGACGATCCCTCAGGCGTGAAAAACCTGCGCCTTAATCGGATGGATGCCCTGGAAGTTGCGTTGCTTGCCAGTGGCAAGATATCCCTGCCAAAAACAGTGCGGCGCCTGCGGCATCCGGCATATCTCCGCGCCATCGCACTTTCAGACGCAAAACCGGTCCAACGGCGAATTGCCGTTGCGGAAAAGGCGTATCGGATGGGGGCGTTGAACGCGGTGGAAATGGCGCGGATTTACCAGCTGGAGGAAGTCCCTGCCGCCCGGCGGGCCGGAGCGCTGCGGGCAAGCCTGAGCGGCTATGGGCCAGGGACGCGGGCAGCCCTCTATCAAGCCGCCGCATCAGCCACAGACGCAGACAAGCGCCTGGTTGTGCTTGCTGCCTGGTGGCGTCTGTCTCTCGCCGCGGGCGACTGGCAGGCAACCGCTGCATTGACCGTGCCATTGATCGAGAAATTTGAGGCTTCTGCACGGCACCGCCGCTATGCCGCCCTTATCGCGCGCGTACACCTCGCCACCGGTGGCTATGCCGCCGCTCTACCCTGGTTCAAGCTGCTGAGAGACGCGCCGTTCCGCGACCTGCGTGCCTACGCCCGTCTGCGGGTTCTGATGCATCTGGCGCGGGGCGCGGATGTGCGCCTGACACGGCAGGATTTGGCGGGCTGGGTCCGGGCCCAGAGCCGCCATAACAGTGGAAATCCACGACAGCAGGTCGTGCGTCTGCATCGTCTGGTGCTGGCGCTGGGGGATGCGGGAAAAGATCAGGCGGTCTGGCAGGCCGTCAGTGGGGGCAATGCGACGCCGGCACCGGCGTCTGATGTATGGCGCGGGGTTCGCGCCATCGCCAAAGCGAAAAAGGTCGGGGAGACAGTAATGCTAACCCTGGTGCATCTGGGGGAGCGCAGACTGAAACACGTGCCGCCCGCCGAACTGCATGACGCGATCCGCGCCTTGCAGGATGTCGGCCTGGTCCGCGAAGCCCGACGGCTCGCGGTGGAAGCGGCCCTCGACGCTGGACTTTGATCATGAACGAGATTCCCCGACGACCCCTCCATGCGCCGCAGATCGAGCCATTCCTCGAGATGCTGGTCGCCGAACGTGGCGCTGCGCGCAACACCGTGGAAGCCTATCGACGCGATTTGGGCAATTTCGCTGGTTTCGTGCAGCAGAATGGCGGTGATCTGGGGTCCGCTGATTCCGGACACATTCGGGCTTACCTGGCAGATCAGGAAGCGGCCGGCATGAGCCCGCGCACGGCCGCCCGCCGGTTGTCGGCGTTGCGCCAGTTTTTCCGATTTCAGTATGCGGAAGGGGCCCGTGTTGACGATCCCTCTGCCGCCATCGATTCCCCGCGCCAGACCCGGCCCTTGCCGAAATTCCTGGCGGAGGCGGATGTGGACGCCCTGCTCGAACGGGCCCATGCCCGGACCGGCCCCGAGGGGTTGCGCCTCGCTGCGCTGTTGGAAATCCTCTATGCCTCAGGCCTGCGGGTTTCTGAGCTGGTGAGCCTGCCGGTCGCCGCCGTGCGCCGCGATCCGCGCGCGATCATCGTCCTGGGTAAAGGCGGGCGGGAACGGCTGGTGCCGTTGAACGACACGGCGCGCCGCGCCATCGAGAGCTACTTGTCCGTTCGGGCCCGCTATGTGAAAGGGGACGACGACGGACCATTCCTGTTCCCGTCGCGGGCGGGCAGCGGCCATCTGACCCGCCATCGCTTTGGGCAGCTGCTCAAGGAGTTGGCGGTAGAAGCCGGGCTTGATCCGCGCAAGGTCTCGCCGCACGTGCTGCGCCATGCCTTTGCGACCCATCTGCTGAACCGGGGGGCGGATCTGCGCAGCGTCCAGCGCATGCTGGGTCATGCGGATATCTCCACAACCCAGGTCTACACCCACGTTCTGGACGACCGGCTGAAGAGCCTGGTGCAGGAACATCACCCACTGGCAAAGGGCCGCAAGGACACCGACTGACGCCACGCCTGGCATGAGGACGGGCACGAGAACGGGCGCGAGGACGAGCACTACGACCCGCGGCAGGGACAACTTCCCGCTTGGGCCGCCGACGGCTTTGGCGTATCACCCGGCTCCATGTGCGGGATTGCTGGCATCATCACCAAAGACGGCACGGCGCCGGACCTGACGGCGCTGGAGGCCATGCGCGACGCGCTGTCCCATCGCGGACCGGACGGTGCTGACATCTATGTGGCCGGCCACGTAGGCCTCATACATACCCGCCTGGCGATCATCGATCTGGCAACCGGCGATCAGCCACTCTATGGCCCTGACGGGGCGGTGATGGTCGCCAATGGTGAAATCTACAACTATGTGGAAATTGACGCCGGGTTGCCGCCGGATACCCAGCGCGTGACAAAATCCGATCTGGAACCGTTTCTTCATCTGGCCGCCCGATTTGAAAACGGCGGGGACGGTGTCTCGGAGGCGCTGGATGCGCTTCGGGGTATGTATGCCCTCGCGCTGCATCGGCCGGGCACTGGCGGTACATGGCTGGCCCGGGACCCTTTTGGCATTAAGCCCCTCTATGTTTGGGAGGACGCCCGGTTTCTGGCCTTTGCTTCCGAACCGCGGGCCTTCAAGGCAGCAAATATCAGCGAAAACGAGGTCTGCCCGGACGGATTGCGTCAGCTGGTTGAACTTGGTCACACTACCGGACGGCAGACAGTTTTTTCCGGAATACGTCGGCTTTCTGCGGGCGAAAAGCTGCAAGCTGACGGACTGGAAACCGTCCAGCACGCGGCGGAAGAAGTCAGTCCGCCCGCCGACATGGACGACGCGGTCACCCAATTCGATGGGTTGTTCGAGGAAAGTGTCCGCATCCACCAGCGGGCCGATGTGCCCTACGGCTTGTTCCTGTCGGGCGGTCTCGATTCGGCCGCGGTGCTCACGATGATGGCGCGTCTGAACGACCGGCCGGTGCGCACCTTTACCTGCGGGTTTGACGGCGGCGACGTGCATGACGAACGGCCTGCAGCCCGCCGGGTGGCGGAGGCGTTGGGCGCGGAGCATACCGAGGTGGCGTTCTCTGAAGATGAATTCTGGAGCCTGCTGCCCCAGGTGGCCTGGGCGCTGGACGATCCCACCGTGGACTACGCCATCCTGCCGACCTGGAAGCTGGGCCAGGCCGCAAACAAGGCGGGGCTCAAGGTGGTGCTGTCCGGCGAGGGCGGCGACGAAGTCTTCGCCGGCTATGGCCGTTATCGCTATCTGCAGCGGCCCTGGTGGCGGGGCGGACGGAAACCCCGGGTGAGAGGACGGCTCGCCCGACTGGCGCTGACAAAGCATCTGGGCAACCAGTGGCGAGAGCCGGTGGCGGCAGCGCAACGGCATGCCTTGCGCAGCGCGCGGACGCCGCTTCAGGGCGCACAGCGGTGGGATCTTGGCGGCTGGCTGGTCGATGACCTGCTGCTCAAGTTGGACCGCTGCCTGATGGCTCACGGTGTGGAAGGTCGGGTGCCTTTCGTGGACCGGAGGATGGTCGCATTCGGTCTCGGCCTGCCGGACCATTTGAAAGTCTCGGGCGATCAGGGAAAGATGGTCCTGCGCCACTGGCTGCAAGGCAATTGCCCGGCCGCCGATGCGTTCGGCCGAAAGAAAGGGTTCACTGTCCCCGTGGGGCCGTGGATCAGCCGCAATTCCCAGGTTGGAAAGCTGGTGGCGGCCCAGCCGGCAGTGCGCAGCCTCTGCGAACCAGATGATGTGGAGCGCCTGTTCGGCGATTGCGCAGGCGGCCATGCTGCGATGGCGGCTTGGACGTTGCTCTTCCTCGCAGTATGGCACCAGATACACGTGCTGGGCGCCGATCCGCGGCAAGGCGCCATGGATATCCTCAGGCCCTGACGCCGGAGATCCGGCCTTTTGGCGAAATATTTCCATAAGGCGTCCTAAAAGCCGCCATATTTTGGCGTTTTCTTAGGTCATTCGCCTTAGGTTAGGCGGGTGTGGGTTTCGCCGCGTTTTTCGGTGTTTATGCGCTGCGGCCTCTTGGTTTCGCCTGTTGGATTGTGATACATGCTGCGCATGCCCACGTTCCTGGATTTTGAAAAGCCGATTGCCGAGCTCGAAGGGAAAATCGAGGAGCTCCGCCATTTGTCCGATGGCGGAGGTCTCAATATTTCCGAAGAGGTCACGCGCATGCAGGAGAAGGTGGAGCGCATGCTGCGCACCACCTATTCCAAGCTGTCGCCATGGCAGAAGGTGCTGGTCGCCCGCCATCCTGACCGGCCCCATGCGCTCGACTATATCGAGGCTCTGTTCGACGACTTCATACACCTCTCCGGCGACCGCAACTATGGCGAGGATGATGCCATCGTCGGCGGACTCGCCCGGTATCGGGGCGCGTCCGTGGTGGTCATCGGGACGGAAAAGGGCCACGACACCGAATCCCGGCTGAAGCACAATTTCGGCATGGCCCGGCCCGAAGGCTATCGCAAGGCCCAGCGGCTGATGCGTCTGGCCGAGCGTTTTGGTTTACCGATTGTGACCCTGGTGGATACCTCCGGCGCCTATCCTGGCAAGGGCGCAGAGGAGCGCGGACAGGCGGAAGCTATCGCCCGCTCGATCGAAGTATGTCTCGACGTGCGTGTGCCGACGGTGGCGGTGGTCATCGGCGAAGGCGGCTCAGGCGGCGCCATGGCACTGGCGGCGACGAACACGGTCCTGATGCTGGAGCATGCGGTCTATTCGGTGATCTCGCCGGAAGGCTGCGCATCGATCCTCTGGCGCACGTCAGATGAGGCGGAGACAGCCGCCGATGCGCTCAAGCTGACCGCGCAGAATCTGGAAGAACTCGGCGTCATCGACAGCATCGTCCCGGAGCCTCTGGGTGGCGCCCACCGCAACCGCGATGAAATCTTCGAGGCTCTCGACAACGCCCTCGATCCAGCGCTCCAGGAGCTGGTCGGCCTTGACGGCGGCGTCCTCCGCGCAAAGCGGCGCGAGAAGTTCCTTGAGATGGGCAAAAAGGGCCTGTCCTAGGGGGCCGCCCCCTCAACTGAAATCCTGATTACGTTTCGCGCGGATGACCGTCACCTTTCATTTCTGTGGTGAAGGCCCCGTGCTGGCGGTTTGCGCATTGCCTGCGCCCACCGCCAGCCTGAGAGCCAACACGAGGGGGAGTGAAGGCTCCCTTTACTGTCCCAGCCGGGCGGGCCAGCCGGTGACCTAATTACCGGCTTTGCCGAGCGCATCCCGGATGCCATTGCCATATGCCGGATCGATCCGGTCAAAATGGACAAGCTGACGATCAAGGATTTCCGCCGGCACGCCAGCCATCGCCCCTGCGATATTTGCGAACAGACGTGCTTTCTGACCGTCATCAAACAGGTTGAACAGGTCGCGGGGCTGGGCATAGTCATCCGTGCCGTCGCGATGGTCATAGCGGTCCGCGTCGCCGGAGATCTTCAGTGGCGGTTCCGCATAAGCCGGATCTTCCTTTGGTCCACCCATTGTGTTCGGCTCGTAATAGGCGTCCGGATTCGGATTGCTGGGGAAGAACCGCATGGCGCCGTCCTTGTGATAGTGGTGCACCGGGCATCGGGGCGCATTGACCGGCAACGCCTCATAGTGTGTGCCCAGGCGATAGCGGTGCGCATCGGCGTAGGAGAAGATGCGCGCCTGCAATACCCGGTCCGGTGAGAAGCCAATACCGGGCACGATGTTGGACGGCGAAAAGGCCGCTTGCTCCAGTTCCGCAAAATAATTCTCGGGATTCCGGTTCAGTTCCATGATGCCCACCTCGATCAACGGGTAGTCGGCATGGGGCCAGACCATCGTGAGGTCGAAGGGATTGTAGGGGGTCGTCTCGGCATCGGTCTCGGGCATCACCTGGACACACAGGCGCCATTTGGGGAAATCGCCCTGCTCGATCGCGCCGAACAAATCTTCCTGGGTTGATTCCCGGGTCCGGCCGACTACTTCAGCCGCCTCGTCATTGGTCCAGTGTTTGTGGCCCTGCATGGATTTGAAGTGGAACTTCACCCAGAACCGCTCGTTCGCCGCATTGATGAAGCTGAAGGTGTGCGAGCCGTAGCCATTCATGTGCCGGACGGTTTGCGGCAGGCCGCGGTCCGAGAAAAGAATCGTCATCTGGTGCAGCGCTTCCGGCGACTGTGACCAGTAATCCCACATCGCCACCGGCGAGCGCAGGTTGGTTTTGGGATGACGTTTCTGGGTGTGCACGAAGTCGGGGAATTTCTGCGGATCGCGCAGGAAAAAGACCGGTGTGTTGTTGCCGACAACATCCCAATTGCCTTCTTCGGTATAGAATTTGACCGAGAATCCGCGAACGTCACGCTCCGCATCGGCAGCCCCCATTTCGCCCGCCACAGTCGAAAAGCGGGTGATTAGGTCGGTTTTCTTGCCGACTTCTGAAAAAATCTTGGCGCGGGTGTAGGGGGTGATGTCGCCGGTGACCGTGAATGTGCCGTGGGCGCCCCAACCCTTTGCGTGAACCACGCGCTCCGGAATCCGCTCGCGGTTCTGATGGGCCAGCTTTTCGATAAGCTGATAGTCCTGCATCAACAGGGGCCCTCGCGGGCCGGCGCTCATGCTGTTCTGATTGTCGGCAACCGGGTTGCCGCCCGTGGTGGTCATGGTGTCGGGCTTTTTGGCGTCTGCGGACATGTCGCGGGGTCCTTCGCGGGTGAATGATCAGTGTTTTAAGAATTAGAATAATTCTAATATATGACGGATCTCTGATTTACAAGAGGTGTCAGTCAAGATTTCTGCGATTCTCGTGGAACTGGCTTTGCAAAGACAGCCGAACCGGCGAAAACGCAGGTGGCAGACGACTGGCCGATTGCCTGGCGGGCTTTCGGTTACAGACAGAATCCGAGGCAGCCAGGGCCCTGCCCGGATTGCCGCCCCTCAGCGGTCGCGAATGTCCCGTTTGCCATCGACGAATTCCGCCATCCGGGTGTTGGCCTCGTCGGTCAGCACCAGTTCCATGAACAGCCGGCTTTCGAACTGCAGGGTATCGGCGTCAATGTCGGACCAGGATGCACGGACAAGCCGCTTGATATGCGCGACCGCTTTGGGCGGCTTGCCGGCCAGTTCGGTGGCGAGTTCATGTGCCCGGGCCCGGGCATCGGGCGCCACTTCGTGGACCATGCCAAGCGACGCGGCCTCGTCCGGGGTCACCGTGCGCCCGCACAGCGCCATCTCCAGGGCGCGCGCTGTACCGACCAGCCGGGCCAGCCGCTGGGTGCCGCCTGCGCCCGGTAGGATGCCGAGGTTCACCTCGGGGAGGCCCAGACTGTAGGCGCCGGCTTCTGCGATACGGATGTCGCAGGCCATCGCCAGTTCCCAGCCGCCGCCCATCGCTGTGCCGTTGACCGCGGCGATCACCGGTTTGGGCAAGGCTTCCAGTCCTTGGGCCACCTGGTTCATGGCATGGTCATCGACCGGGGTGGTTTCATCGAAGCTGAAGCCCTTGGCCCGCAGCGCGTTCGACAGGCCGGCAAGTTCTTCAACCGAATAGTGCCGGATGAAGACCCCGTCCTGCGCGCCGGTGAGCACGACCGCCCGCACATCGTCTTCCGCCATGACCGGCAGCAGGCCGAGCAGCGCCGCGGCCATGTCGCCGGTGAAATAGCCATCGGGTGGGTTGTCAAATGTGACGGTGAGGACGCCGCCTGCCAGGTCATGCCGGAGCGAGCCGGTCACGACACCTTGCCGTGGCAGTGCTTGAATTTCTTGCCGCTGTCGCAGGGGCAGGGGGCGTTACGCGCGACCTTGCCCCAGGTGGCGGAGTTGTTGGGATCCACCATGTCTGACGCTTGACGGCTGCGCACCGGCGTAATTGTCGGCGCATCATGATATTCACCGTTGCCTTCGCCATATCCTGGCGGCGGCATGCCGTCCTCCGGCCAGCCTTCCGGCGGCGGCAGGTCACCATAGTCGGCCATGCCGAAGGGCATGCCTTCCGACCCAACGCCCAGCAGCGCGGGGTCGATCCGCGATTCATACATGGCCTGCTCGCGCGACGGCATCTCCAGCGCGTTTTCGTCCTCCAGATCGATCTCCAGATGGGCCAGCGCGCTGACCACCATTTGCTGCATCTCCGCGTTCATCTTGTTGAACATGTCGAAGGCTTCTTTTTTGTACTCGATCAGCGGATCCCGTTGGCCATAGGCGCGCAGGTTTACCGCCTGGCGCAGGTGGTCCAGCTGCAGAAGGTGCTCCTTCCACTGATGGTCCATGATCTGCAGCAACAGGCTCTTCTCCGCCATGCGCATGATCTCGGCGCTGACCTCGGCGGTCTTTTTAGCCATATGCTGGTTCACAGCTTCCAGCATGCGGTCATAGATTTCCTGGTCTGCGACCCCTTCCTCGTCGGCCCATTGTTGGATCGGCAATTCCAGGCCGAAGGTCGCGAGCGATTCGGTCAGGAGGCCTTCTATATCCCATTGTTCCTGATAGGCGGATTCGGGAATGTGCTTTTCGACCAGGTCTTCGATGACCTGTTCGCGCATTTCCTGCACGTTCTCTGAACAGTCGTCTGTCCGCATCAGGTCGATCCGCTGCTTGTAGATGACCTTGCGCTGGTCATTCATCACGTCGTCGTATTTGAGCAGGTTTTTGCGGATTTCGAAGTTGCGCTCTTCCACCTTGCGCTGGGCTTTTTCCAGGGCCTTGTTGATCCAGGGGTGGATAATCGCCTCACCGTCTTTCAGGCCCAGGCGCGTCAGCCACACATCCAGTCGCTGCGATCCAAAAATCCGCATCAGGTCGTCTTCAAGCGAGATGAAGAACCGCGAAGCGCCCGGATCGCCCTGACGGCCCGAGCGGCCGCGCAACTGGTTGTCAACGCGCCGGCTCTCGTGTCGCTCGGTGCCGATCACCAGCAAACCGCCGGATTTGAGCACTTCCTGACGCTGGGCTTCAACCTTGGCGTCCAGTTCCTTGAGGCGCTTTTCCCGATCCTCGTCGGTCGCGAACTTCTGCGCCTCTTCTTCAAGCAGCATAATCGCGTTGCCGCCCAGTTTGATGTCGGTGCCGCGGCCGGCCATGTTGGTGGCGATGGTCACCGCGCCGGGCCCGCCGCCCTGGGCAATAATGTGCGCTTCCTGCTCATGGTGACGGGCATTCAGCACTTTGTGGGTGATTTTGCGCTTTTGCAGCTTGTCGGCCAGTTCTTCCGACTTTTCGATCGAGACGGTGCCGACCAGCACCGGTTGGCCTTTTTTCTGCGATTCCTCGATCAGGTCGATGACCGATTCATCGCGCTCCGCGCCCGTCCGATAGACCTCGTCGTCCTGATCTTGGCGAACCATGGGCCGGTTGGTCGGGATATCGACCACTTCCAGTTTGTAGATGTCGTGAAATTCGGCGGCCTCCGTCATGGCCGTGCCGGTCATGCCCGCCAGTTTTGGGTACATGCGGAAGTAATTCTGGAAGGTAATCGATGCGAGCGTCTGGTTTTCCTGCTCGATGGTGACGCCTTCTTTTGCCTCAAGCGCCTGGTGCAGGCCCTCAGAGTAGCGGCGGCCCTCCATCATACGACCGGTGAACTCATCGATCAGGATCACCTGGCCGTCATTGACGATATAGTCCGTATCTTTCTGGAACAGGGTGTGGGCGCGCAGCGCCTGGTTCACGTGGTGCACGTGTGACACGTGATGCAGGTCATAGAGGTTACCCTCCTTGATGAGGCCTGCGTCCTTCAGGATCTGCTCGATATGCTCCATGCCCTGGTCGGTCAGGGCGACGGTCTTCTGCTTTTCGTCTTTTTCGTAGTCGCCTTCGACCAGTTGGGGCATCAGTTTGTCGATCTGGGTATAGAGATCGGAACTGTCCTCGGCCGGACCTGAAATGATCAACGGCGTCCGCGCCTCGTCAATCAGGATCGAATCCACCTCGTCAACGATGGCAAACTGGAACTCGCGCTGGACCATTTCCTCCAGCTCGAACTTCATATTGTCGCGCAGATAGTCGAAGCCGAATTCGTTGTTGGTGCCATAGGTGATGTCACAGCCGTATGCCTGCCGGCGTTCCTCGTCGTCCAGCTGATTTGTGATGCAGCCGACGGTCATGCCAAGGAAACTGTAGACTCGGCCCATCCATTCGGAATCGCGCTCTGCCAGATAGTCATTGACCGTCACCACATGGACGCCTTTGCCGGTCAACGCATTCAGGTAGGACGGCAGCGTGCTGACCAGCGTCTTGCCTTCGCCCGTCTTCATCTCCGCAATCATGCCGTTGTGCAACACCATGCCGCCAAGGAGCTGAACGTCATAGTGGCGTTCCCCCAAAACACGTTTGGCGGCCTCGCGCACGGTTGCGAAGGCATCGACCAGCAGATCATCCAGGGTTTCGCCATCCTGGTAGCGGGTCTTCAGCCAGTCGGTGCGGGCTTTGAGCTCGTCGTCCGAGAGTTTGGCAACCTCTTCCTCGGCAGCGTTTATTTCATCGGCCTGTGGATCCAGGCGCTTGATGAAGCGCTCATTGGCTGAGCCGAAGACCTTCTTGGCAAGATTTCCCAGCATGAGGGAACCCCTGTTTTTGATGTGGGTGTGGAGGCATGAATGGCGCGCGTGGCCCGACCGGAGCGCACCTTCGCAGACACACCGATTTGCTGAAGTGACTACGATCACAGATAGGTGGATGTGGCAGGGGTGTCAACGACCGCTCCCGCGGCGGATTGGGGCGATTTGGAGGCGAATACAGCCTCGCCGGTTCAACACTCTCGCGAAGCCGTGAATTGCGTCGATCTCCTTGTATCGCCACATTCCCTGTGCATTATCGACCATGCGGGCCGCGAAGTCAGATCAGGCGGGCGTCAGGGACGGCGCTTTCACCGCAAATCACTAAAGGATCCCCAGCAAATGACTATTTTCCGTTCGGCGATCACCGCCGTGGCGATCACGCTCTTCGCCGCCGGGCCCGTGAGCGCCCAGACATCAGGCGACAAGAAAAACCCTGTCGTCGCAACCGTTGATGGCGATAAAATCCGCCTTTCCGATCTGCGGGCGTTGCAGGCATCGCTCCCGGCGCGGGTTCGCCGGATGCCAATTCAGCGTCTGTATCGGCCATTGTTGGACTACGCCATCACCACGCACCTGCTGGCAAAAGCCGGCCGCGCTGCCGGTGTTGCGGACAACAAAGAGGTCAAACAGCTTGTCGCCCAGTATATCACGCGGATTGTGGCGCAGATTTATCTGCGCCGGATGACCGCTAAGCTGGTCACAGACGACGTGCTGAAAAAGGCCTATGAGAAATACAAGTCCACCTTCAAGGGCGGCGAGGAAATCCGTGCCTCTCACATTCTGGTCAAGACCAAGAAAGAGGCCCAGGAAATTATCGCAAAGCTGGACAAAGGCGAGAAGTTCACCGATTTGGCCAAGAAGCACTCCACTGGACCGTCGAAGGCTCAGGGTGGCGATCTCGGTTATTTCCAGCAGGGCCAGATGGTGAAACCCTTTGCCGCTGCAGCCTTTGCGTTGAAGAAGGGCGAGCATACAAAGGCGCCCGTGAAAACCCAGTTCGGCTGGCACGTCATCAAGTTGGTCGACCGCCGGCGCAAGTCCGCCCCCCCGTTTGCGCAGGTCAAGGAACGGTTGCGCAGTGGCGAGGCGCGACGTCTGCAGGGCGAGGCGGTAAAAGGGCTTCGCGCCAAGGCAAAGATCGAACGTTTCAACTTGGATGGTTCAGCGATGACGCCACCTAAGAAGAAGTAGGCACAACACAAAACTGTCGGGAAGCGCAGCCGGCGCTTTGCCGGCAGGGGGCTGCGCAATGGAAAGATCACCACTGGCGCCGGATGGGTTTCCGGCGATGCCGCCGATCGAGGGCGTGAGAATTGCAGGCGGGGCCTGCGGTCTGAAACGCAGCGGCGCAAAGGACCTGTTCCTGGCTGAACTCACGCCGGGCACCGCAGTTGCGGGCGTCCTGACCCGCTCGCTCTGCGCCTCGGCGCCGGTGGACTGGTGCCGCCGAATTCTGGCTGAAGGCCGGGGCCGGGCGATTGTGGTCAATTCCGGCAATGCCAACGCCTTCACCGGAAACGCCGGCAACGAGACTGTCGTTGTAACCGCGGCCGCTGTTGCGAGCCTGTTCGACTGTGATGAGGCAGAAGCCTATCTGGCGTCGACCGGCGTGATTGGCGTGCCTGTGCCGCCCACCCACATCGGCGACAAGCTGCCGGGGCTTGCCGAGACCCTGTCCGATGATGCCTGGCTTGATGCCGCCCAGGCGATCATGACCACCGATACCTTTGCGAAAGGCGCGACGGCCACGGCCGAGATTGGCGGGGTGGCGGTGACGATCAACGGTATCGCCAAGGGCTCCGGCATGATCGCGCCGGACATGGCGACCATGCTCGCCTTTATTTTCACCGACGCCGCAATTCCGGCTCCGGTGCTGCAGTCGCTGTTGGCTGATGTGAATGAACGGTCGTTCAACTCAATCACCGTCGATGGCGATACATCAACCAGCGACACCGTCCTGCTTTGCGCGACGGCGGCGGCCGGAAATGCTGAGCCGGGCTCCGCGGATGACCCGTCGCTCGCGGACTTTCGCCGCGCGCTTGAGGCCGTGATGATCGACCTCGCGCATCAGATCGTGCGCGATGGCGAGGGCGCGACTAAATTTGTTACCGTCGCAGTCGCAGGCGCAGAGAGCGATCCCGCCGCACGACGCATCGGCCTTTCCATTGCCAACTCACCCCTGGTCAAGACCGCGATTGCTGGCGAGGACGCCAATTGGGGCCGCATCGTCATGGCTGTTGGCAAAGCAGGCGAGCGAGCGGACCGGGACAAGCTGTCCGTCGAAATTGGCGGCGTGCAGATCACCCGCGATGGCCAACTGGTGCAGGACTATGACGAAACCCCGGTGGCGGCCCACATGAAAGGTCAGGAAATCCATCTGTCCGTGGATGTGGGCATTGGTGGGGGCAAGGCGACGGTGTGGACCTGCGACCTGACCCACGGCTATATCACCATCAATGCCGATTATCGCAGCTGACGGACCTTGGCCCGCGACACCGTCGTGGTATGGGGTCACCACATGCCAGCGTCCGGCGGGTCAGCAATGACCCGGGACGTGTTGCTGGTTGCCGCCGCCGCGTTGGTGGACGTGGATGGGCGGGTGCTGATTGCCCAGCGGCCGGAAGGGAAGCATCTTGCTGGCCTCTGGGAGTTTCCCGGCGGGAAGGTGGCTGAAGGCGAGACGCCTGAACAGGCGCTGATCCGCGAGCTTAATGAAGAGCTGGGCATCGACGTTACCGAGGCCTGTCTGGCGCCGCTGACCTTCGCGTCCCACGCCTATGACGATTTCCATTTGCTGATGCCGCTGTTCGTTTGCCGGCGTTGGGAAGGCGTGGTCACTCCGTGCGAGGGCCAGGCTCTCAAATGGGTGCCGCCCCTGAAACTGCGAGACTACCCGATGCCGCCGGCGGATGCGCCGCTGATCCCGATGCTGCGGGACCTGCTGTAAGCGCGCGGGCGTATACGCCCTCCGCACCGTCCGGTATCAGGGTGCAGTCGCATCCACCAGCAATTGCCCACACGATGAAGATCATCTACGCCGAGGACCATGCACATCACGCACCTGGGGAGTTTCTCCGTGGTGGTGAATTCAGGCCTTACCCCGAAGTGCCGGAGCGGGCGGACGCCATTGCAGCGGCTTTAAGGAGCCGTGGGGAGATGCTGGATGCGCCCCGGGACTTTGGGCCCGCGCCCCGGGCGGCTGTCCATTCTGCGGACTATTTGCGATTTCTGGAAACAGTTCATGGCCGCTGGGTGGACGCGGGCATGACCTCCGAGCACGTCTTCGGCAACGTGCATCCGGGCCGGCACATGTCCGGCCTGCCGGGAAACCTGCTGGGCCAGGTGGGCTATTACACAGCCGACCTTGCCTGCCCCATTGGTCCAGGCACATGGACCGCCGTCTGTGCCGCGGCCAACGTCGCGCTGACGGCTGCCAGCCATGTGCTGGAGGGCGCGCCCCAGGCTTATGCGGTTTGCCGTCCGCCCGGGCACCATGCATTCGATGACGCCGCCGGTGGTTTCTGTTTTCTGAACAATGTCGCGATTGCCGCCCAATCTGCCGTGGCGCAGGGCCGCCGTCCGGCCATTGTCGATATGGATTTGCATGCGGGCAACGGCACGCAGGGCATCTTTTATCGCCGGGGCGACGTCCTGACCGTGTCGCTCCACCGCGACCCGGACGACTACTATCCCTATTTCGCCGGTTATGCGGAGGAACGGGGGGAGGGTGATGGCGCCGGAACGCATCTGAATCTACCGCTGCCTGAGGGGACAGGCGACAACGCCTATCTTGCGGCGTTGGATGATGCGCTCCAGGCCGTACGCGCCTGGGCGCCGGACATTCTGTTCGTGTCAGTGGGGCTGGATGGGTACGAGCACGATCCGCTTGAGGGCTTCAAGCTGACCACGGTCGGCTTTGCCCGCATTGCCCAGGCGTTGGGCGAATTGGGGCTGCCGACAGTGCTGGTGCAGGAGGGCGGCTACAATGTGCCGGATATCGGCGCCAACATTGTCTCCTTCCTGGACGGGTTTATGGCAGGCAGGGGGGCGTGACGACGACCCTGCCGCTATGCTATCGCAGATTCTTCCAATCGCTGAACCGGTGCCTGTGATGACTTACGAGACGATCCTGTGCGAGACGAGGGGTGACTATACCCAGATCACCCTGAACCGGCCCAATCGCATGAACGCCTTCAATGTGCCCATGCACATGGAATTGCGTGCGGCCCTGGCGGAAGCGGTGGAAGGCGGCACCCGCGCGATCCTGCTGACAGGGGCGGGCCGTGGCTTTTCCGCAGGTCAGGACCTGCAGGAGCGTGAACCGCCGGACGCGAACAACCGCCCGGACCTGCGGCAGTTTCTGGACAAATGGTACAACCCGCTGGTCAAGTATTTGCGCGAGCTCCGCATTCCCGTGATCACGGCGGTGAATGGCGTGGCGGCTGGCGCCGGGATGGGTATCGCCCTTGCCTCCGACATCATCGTGGCCGCACGGTCCGCGACCTTCCTGCAGGCCTTCGCCCGGGTGGGGCTGGTGCCTGACGCCGGCAGCAGCTTTCACTTGCCGCGCCTTGTGGGGCTGGCGAAGGCGCGGGGCATGGCGATGCTGGCGGAGCCGATCCCCGCCGAGCAGGCAGAGGCCTGGGGCTTGATCTGGAAATGCGTCGATGATGACGACCTGATGTCCGAATCCCAGGCCTTGGCGGAACGCTTGTCGACCATGCCGACCGTTGCGCTGGGGCTGATGAAGCAATCGCTCAACGCCTCCCTGCAAAACGATTTGGCCACCCAGATGGATATGGAACGCGACCTGCAATTTATCTGCGGCCATACCGATGACTATCTGGAAGGGGTCAACGCCTTCCTCGAAAAGCGGAAGCCGGCGTTCAAGGGCACTTAAATCGCCGCCACCTCTACGAGGTCGGCGTCATTGTTGCGCACATTGTTGACCCTGGTGCTCACAGGCCATGCGGTCAGCCCGTCTTCCGCCCAGGGGCCAAGCAGCTGTTGGGCTTCCTCCGCGGGTACGCCCCCCACGTCCAGCCAATCTGCAAACTGATCTTTCGCCAGGATCACCGGCATCCGGTGGTGAATGTCCTGGATCGCGGGCGCCGCTTCTGTCGTGATGATCGTGAAGGTGGTTACCGGCGTGTCCCCTTTTTCCCATCGCTCCCAAAGACCAGCAAAGGCGAAGGGCTGGCGATCTTCAAACGCGATCATATAGGGCTGCTTCGGCCCTTTGCCCTGGCCTTGCCATTCGTAGAACCCTTCGGCGGGGATCAGGCAGCGGCGGTGGCGAAAGGCTGTGCGGTATGATGGTTTCTCCAGTAGAGTTTCCGACCGGGCGTTGATCAGCTTGCTGGCAATGGTCTCATCCTTTGCCCAGGAAGGGATCAGGCCCCAGCGCGCACGGGACAGCAGGTGCCGGGTTTCGGTCCCTTGCCGCACAATCGGCATCAGGGTTGTGGGCGCGACGTTGTAATTGGCGTCAAACCCCGTCGGTGGGCCGTCATAGTCGAAAAGCTGCCGCAGCGCCTCGTCGGGGTCGGTAATCAGGAATCGTCCGCACATGTATGGGTTATAGCGCCAGGGATGGCTTGGGTCATCAAAGCGCAGCCGCGGGGTGATGCTTGTAGGCGTCATGCCCACACCCTAAAAACGGGCGGCAACCATCAGGATGGATACAGAAATGACGGCACTTTCGGCTGACAAGACCGTTGCGGTAATTGGCGCCGGCACCATGGGCGCAGGCATCGCGCAGGTGGCCGCCACCGCGGGCCATCCGGTGCTCTTGTTCGATGTCGCGGCAGAGGCGGTGGACAAAGGTATCGCCGGTATCGCCAAGGTGCTGGACCGCTCGGTGGAGCGCGGCAGGATCGAGGCGGCGGAGCGGGATGCGATCCTCGCCCGGGTTCAGCCGGCCGCGGCGCTCGCCGACCTGGCGCCGGCCGGTCTGGTTGTCGAAGCGATTTTGGAACGGCTGGATGTGAAGCAGGAGCTGTTTCGCGACCTGGAAGGCATCGTAGGGGCCGAGGCGATATTGGCCAGCAACACCTCTTCCCTGTCGATCACGGCTATCGCCGCTGCGCTCGACCGGCCTGAGCGTCTTGCGGGCATGCATTTCTTTAACCCAGCGCCGGTGATGGCGTTGGTGGAAGTGGTCACCGGTCTCGCCACCGATGACGCCACCAAGGAAACCCTGTTCGACACATCAGTCGCCTGGGGCAAGAGTCCGGTCTATGCGGCTTCCACACCGGGATTTATCGCCAACCGCATCGCGCGCCCCTTCTACAGCGAAGCGCTCCGGCTTGTTCAGGAGGGCATCACCGATTCGGCGACCCTGGACACCATCGTCAAGGATGCCGGCGGCTTTCGTATGGGGCCCTTTGAGTTGATGGACCTGATCGGGGTTGATGTGAACCTGCTGGTCACCCGCTCGGTCTGGGAGGCGTTCCACTACGATCCGCGCTATCAGCCGAACTTGCTGCAGGAGGAAATGGTGGCGGCTGGCCGGTTTGGCCGGAAAACGGGCGTCGGCTGGTACGACTATCGTGACGGCGCGGAAAAGCCCGAGGTTGCCGTTGCGCCCCAGGGGCCCAGGCCAAAGCGGATCACCCTGACCCAGGATCCTTCCATTGGTCAGTTGCTCGACCTGCCGGTTTTCGACCCGGCATCTCAACTGGCGGAGCTGGCGGAAAAAGCGGGCATCGAGATTGCCTATGATGCCGGCGAGTTGCCCTTCGACATGGACGATATCAACCTCGATGAGATGGGTGGGGAAGGCCAAAACGGGGAAAGCGATGACCTCGATATGGAGACGCCTTGGCGGGAATACCGGCCGGATGAGGAAACCGCCATCCAGTTGGATGGCGCCATCCTGAAGCCGTCGCGGGGCGTGGCCGCCTACGCCGACAGTTGGGGCGCACCGGATGAAAACCCAACAGTCTTCTACGATCTGTGCCTCGACTATACAGCCACGCCCAGAGTGACCATCGCTGCCGCCCAGGATGCGCCCCGGACGGCGATCCTGGCCGCGGCCGGTTTTTTCCAGGCGATTGGCAAGACGGTTACCGTGGTCCGCGATGTGCCCGGGCTGGTTCTGACCAGGATCGTCGCCATGCTGGCGAATGAAGCGGCGGATGCGGTCTATTTCGGTGTTTGTACTGAAGCGGATGCGGATACCGCCATGCTCAAGGGTCTCAACTACCCCAAAGGACCGCTTGCCTGGGCGCAAGAGGTTGGCTGTCAGCGAATTGTCGATGTCCTCGACGCGCTGTTCGATTTCTATCACGACCCCAGGTACCGGGTGTCGCCCTTGCTCCGCCGGATGGCGGCGGGTGAATCGCAGGTGGAACTCGAGGTCGACCTTGTCTGAGCCTCAGGCTCCCACGGTTCCGTTGAACGTGCATGCCGGTGGCCGGTTCGCGGATGAATTGGGCATTGAGACCCTGCGCGCAGAGGGTGGCGAGGCTGTCCTGCGCATGACGGTTCGCAAAGATATGGTCAACGGCAATGGCGTGTGCCACGGCGGGGCGGTTTTTGCATTTGCGGACAGTGCCGCCGGGACCGCTGCATGGTCCAGTGGCCGCAACTTTGTCGCCCAACAGGCATCGATAAACTGGCTTCGCCCGGCGATGTTGGGGGTTGTGCTGACCGCGGAAGCCCATGTTGTGAGCGTCGAGGGCCGCAGCGCTGTCTGCGATGTGGTGTTGCGCGATGAAGAAGGCGCGACAATCGCCGTGTTGCGGAACCTCAGCCGGGAAATCCGCGCCCAAGGCGAATGATTTCGGACAAAATGTAACTACTAATAGGTGATTAACCTTTTATTAACTAATTACCCGTTAAACGCGTATGTGCGCGACGTTTCTATATGAATAGGTTCAGTGCGCCAAGAAGCAGACATGTTGGTTTTGGGAGGATTTGTGGTTTTTGTATCAGGAGATGTTACGAGGATTCCCACCAACCTGCGCCGGTAATATCTAGGCGCCAAGCAGGAGCCGGAGAATGGCGTCGCAACTTAATCGCGACGAGATACTCGAGTTTCTTGGCCGGGCAGATATAGACCCGCGTATCTCGGCGTTCACCGCGTTGTGGTACAATTGCTACGAGTCGAGCAATGCGCTGCCGACCTTGTCGGAGATCCTTGCGCTCGCGCCAGATGATTTCCTTGAACGCTACTATCTTATTGAACGGGCTGTTTCGCCCGAAGGGCATCCCACATTTCGCATGCGCGAGCATGGCGCCAGGCACACGGAAGTCTGGCAGCGGGAAATTGCGGGAAAGCTGATTGAAGACGTATTTCCCTCCCATCGGATAGACTTGTCCCGGGCCATGTTCAGCACGGCCCTGATCGAGGGACTCCCCAGCTTTCAGCAAGCTGAATTATCCCCGTGCGGCGCGACGGAGCAAGTCACCGAGCGCGTCCTGGTCCCGGTTGTCGACGACGACGGCAACGAAGTGCTCCTTGGAATTATCTATTGGGGCGACGAACTTCAGCAAAACGATGATGCCCTGCCGGACCACGTACCTGTTCGTGCCAGCCGAAAGCAATCAGATGCCGGGCCCACCGAGTCGCTGCAAATCCGATTGGAAGTCGAAGGCGCGCCGATCTCCATCGAGAATTTCATTGCCACCGAAGCCACCACTGATGACACCAAGTTTTGCATGGCGCTGGCCCCGATGCTCCGCAAGGTACGGGCTGGCCTTTCGGTGAACATGGGGCGCAGACCAGAGCATATGTTGCGCATCATCGAATGCCGGCTTGATGTTCAGGTCGCTGCCTCGCTCGCGCTTCTCCCCACAGAGGATGACGAAAGTTTCCTGAAAGGCATCGCGCCGTATCTGGAGGCGTTTCGGACCGGCGTTCTGCGCGCTGCGGAGGAGACCGAGGCCACCCCGGGCGAGCGCCGAAAGTGGCGCGTTCGGCCCCGGTACCAGTCGTTTATCGGCCACCGCCTGCAGCGCGTGGCTCTGATGCTCGGGCGTAATATGCTCGAAACGCTGCAGCATAATCTCGACGTGTCAGTTCCCGAGTTGCGTATTATCGCAACGCTGGGCCAGGACGGGATGCAGACGATCTCGGATACGGCGGAAAAGACGCTCATGGACCGGGCGCAGGTCAGCCGCACACTGACCAAGTTGAAAAAGGACGGCCTGGTCGACAAGTTTACGGATCGGCATGACCGGCGGATTTCGTGGCTGACGCTGACGGAAGCGGGCGAGGACAAGTGGGAAGAGATCTATCCTGTGCTGCGCCGCCGGAACGACGAAATGATCGATGAATTGCCGACAGAGGACCTGCGCACATTCCTGAGGGTTCTGGATTACCTGATCGCCCATGTCGATCCTGCGCCGGAAACACCGGCCTCGAAACTATCATTCGACTAGAACCGTTCAGCCCCGGATCAATCGAAACTGCCGGTCAATTTGGCTGAACCACCATCACGAGAACGTCGGCATGGGGCGCCTCCTCCAGTTGCCGGCGTCCCCCGGATCTGACGTTCAACCGAACCTCGCCCCGTTGTCCACGGCATTGGCCGGAGGCAGGCAGGTGACGGTAAGTGGGTCGATAGGCGACCCTGCCTGCGCGACCGCTGAGATAGAGACCATCCTGGTGCGTCGCGCTGACAAAGCCCACCCGAAATCCAGCAGACGGTACCTGCAAACAATAGACCGGCCGGTCGTTGAGCCCGACTGTAACCGACTTGTTCGATGCCGCGGTCAGAGTTGGTGTTGATGCTTCCGTCCGTTGCAAGCGCTGAGATTTTGGCGGCACGACCAGAGAGATACGCACCTGGCCGGTGGCGGTCGCGCCGAGCCTCGCAGGATCTGCACGCAGACCTTCGTTGACGGAAACCACCATCAGCACAAGAACGCCGAACAAGATAAAGCCGTAATCCAGTCTAATCATTTCCCCACCTTCAAATTGGATTTGCGCGTTTTCCCCAAGCGCGCTGTGTGGGGTCAGTATTGGGTCGAGCCTATAAGGCGCCTTTGAGAATCAGAGGTGGCTCACCCAATCGCGATCCCTGGCTTTGTCCATCAAAGGCAGGGTTGTTTGACAGTTATCGCCAAGTTGAAACGTTTGATTTGTCACCTATCAAAGAAATCTCGGGGTTTTGCGCTATCTGGGATTAGATCAAGGCGACCAGAGCTTCGGGGGCGTCGAGCCGCCCCATTGCCGCAAGGGCCAGGGCGGGGAATATTGTGTAGCTGACCAATTTTTTTCACTCTGCCTCCAGAAGGAACTTGTCCGATGTCCGACGCCTTTATCTGTGATCCGATCCGCACGCCCATCGGACGGTATGGCGGCGCGCTCAGCGGAGTACGGGCAGACGACCTTGGCGCAGTACCGATTCGCGAACTCATCGCGCGCAACCCCCAGGTTTCGGCAGCAGACATCGACGACCTTGTCTATGGCTGTGCGAACCAGGCAGGCGAAGACAATCGCAATGTGGCTCGAATGTCTTTGTTGCTAGCGGGGCTGCCGGAGCAGGTGCCGGGGGCGACGGTCAATCGTCTTTGTGGCTCGGGCATGAATGCAGTTGCCAATTGCGCCCATGCGGTGAAAGCGGGTGACGCGGAACTGACAATCGCGGGCGGTGTGGAAAGCATGTCACGGGCGCCTTTCGTCATGGGCAAGGCGGAGGCGGCCTTCAGCCGCAATGCGGAGATCCACGACACGACCATCGGCTGGCGCTTCGTCAACAAGATGATGAAGCAGCAGTATGGCACTGACTCAATGCCCGAAACGGCTGAGAATGTGGCCGAGGAATTCCAGGTGTCCCGGGAAGATCAGGACCAGTTCGCGCTGAGGAGCCAATTACGGGCCGTGGCCGCCCAGGAAAACGGGCGCCTGGCGAAGGAGATCGTGGCCGTCAGCGTGCCGCAGCGGCGCGGCGATCCGGTGGTGGTCGACACGGATGAGCACCCCCGAGGCGATACCACTATCGACAAGCTGGCAAAATTGGGCACGCCCTTCCGTGACGGCGGCACGGTGACTGCGGGCAACGCCTCCGGCGTCAATGATGGCGCGGCGGCGATGTTTGTGGCGTCAGCCGCCGCTGTCGAAAAACATGGCCTGACGCCGATGGCGCGGGTACTGGGGGCAGGGACCGCAGGTGTCGCGCCGCGGATCATGGGGATCGGCCCGGCGCCGGCGTCGGAGAAGCTGCTCGACAGACTCGGCCTCACAATCGGCGATATGGATGTGATCGAGCTGAACGAGGCGTTCGCCGCGCAGGGCCTGGCGGTTCTTCGCATGTTGGGTGTGCCGGACGATGCCGAGCATGTGAATCCCAACGGCGGCGCAATCGCTCTCGGCCATCCGTTGGGGATGTCCGGTGCCCGCCTGGTGACAACGGCGGCCCGAGAGCTGCAGGAGCGTGGCGGCCGCTATGCGCTTTGCACCATGTGTATCGGCGTAGGGCAGGGCATTTCCATGGTGCTTGAGAAAGTCTGATCCGGCTGGAACGCAGTTGAAAATAGTCGCTCAGGTGTGACGGCCGTCACAGTTCAGGAGGCGCGAAGGGGGTAGGTTTGGCTCACCTCAATTGGAACCTCATATCTCCCTTACCCCCGCTCAATCGAGCGGGGGTTTCTTTTTGCCTGGATCCTGTGGGCCTTCAGAAAAAATCAACCTGTGTGCGCCGGGTCACTGAAGGCCGGGCTGCATCTTGGTAGGGTGTGCATGGCTGATCATTCAGCCGTCTCCCGATCCGTTTGGATCCTCCCCCGGAACTTGCCCCGCCGGCCATCGCGCCGGCGGGGTCTTTTTTATTTATTTTCCAATGTGTGACGGCCATCACAGTTTGCGGGCCGTCACAGGGCTAGGGTGTGGGTGGCTGTTTACACAGCCGTCTCCCGATCCTGTTGGATCTCCCCGAGCCTTCAGCCCCGCCGGTTCCCTCCGGCGGGGTTTTTTTTGGGCGTGGGCGGACATGAATTGCCCATAATCAGGCGCCTCTGCGCTCAAATTCGGCGGATATTCGGGGTTTTCAATTTTATTTGGCAAGGTGTGACGGCCATCACAGTTTGCGCCCCGTCACAGGGCTAGGGTGTGGGTGGCTGTTTACACAGCCGTCTCCCGATCCTGTTGGATCTCCCCGAGCCTTCAGCCCTGCCGGTTCCCTCCGGCGGGGCTTTTTTTGCCGGATTTCTCGCCGGCTACTCTTCTGGATGCAGCTTGCGGATGACGTAGCCGCCGGATTTTTCGTCCAGTTCCAGGTCCAGATACCCGCGGTCCTCGGCTTCCTCCAGCAGGTCGCTGAAAGACCTGTAGCCATAATAGGACTCGTCGAACCCCGGCTTGCGGCGCTTCAGGGTCTGTTTGACCATCGAGCCCCACATGAGCGCGGTGTCACCCTTGTCCGCCTGAAGCGCCTCCACCGTGGTCAGCACCAGGTCGATGCCTTCCTGCAGCAGGGCATCTTTGTCTTTTGCGCTGGCAGAATCCGCAGGCGCCTTCTTGGCGGCTGCCGGTTTTTTGGTTCGGTTGCTGCTTTTGGCCTGGCGTGCCGGCTGTTTCTGACGCGCTTCCTCTGCACGTACCAAATCGTCGTAGAAGATGAACTCGTCGCAGTTGCTCATCAGCAGGTCGGACGTGGAATTCTTTACGCCAACGCCGATTACGGTCTTCGCGTTCTCGCGCAGCTTTGAGACCAGCGGCGAGAAGTCCGAGTCCCCTGAGATGATCACGAAGGTGTCGATATGCTCCTTCGTGTAGCAGAGGTCGAGCGCATCCACGACCATGCGGATATCGGCAGAATTCTTGCCCGCCTGACGCACATGGGGGATGTCGATCAGCTCGAACGCCGCCTCATGCATGGTGCGCTTGAAATCCTTGTAACGCTCCCAGTCGCAATAGGCTTTTTTCGTTACAATGCTGCCGCGCAGCAGTAACCGCTCAAGAACCGGTTTGATGTCGAATTTGGCGTATTTGGCGTCACGCACGCCCAGCGCGATGTTCTCGAAGTCGCAGAACAGCGCCAGATGGCCTTCATCGGTGACGGTCATGGAAAGGGCCTTTTCGGCGGTGGCCCGTCAATCCTGCCGGAAGTGCTTTGACAACCGCAGGCCCTGAGCCTGGTAATTGGATCCGAGATCCTGACCATAGAGGCGGTCGGGTATCTCTGTCATCCGCTCGTAGATCAGTTTGCCCACAAGTTGTCCATCTTCGACCATGAACGGCACTTCGTGGGGGCGCACTTCCAGCACAGCCCGGCTGCCTTCGCCGCCAAATTCTCGGTGACCGAATCCGGGGTCGAAAAAGCCCGCATAGTGGACGCGAAATTCGCCGACCATGGTGTCGTAGGCGACCATCTCTGCTGCATGGTCCGGCGGCACGGAAATCGCCTCTTTGGATGCGAGGATGTAGAAGTCATCCAGATTGAGCACGATCGACTTGGTTTTGCGGGTGTAGATCGGTTCCCAGAATTCAAATGGGTCGTAGGCGCCCGGCTGGTCATAGTCGATGACGCCAGCATCCCGTTTGGCGCGATAGCCAACCAGGCCGGTGGCTGGATCGCCAGAGAGGTCGATGCTGACCCCCAGCTTACCCTCGGTGATGTTGGTTTCGTCCGGCGCGCGGTCTACCAGTGGGTCACGTTCATGCAGGCGCTTGAGCGCGGCATCGCTGGGCCTTGGTGATCCGCGGCGGATGCGAAGCTGGCTGAGGCGGGTGCCCGTGCGCACCTTGATGGAGAAGGTGCGGGGAGAGATTTCCGCATAGAGACCGCCCTGGTAGCCGGCGCGCACCGTGTCGAATTCGGCGGAGTTGTTGGTAATCAGCCGGGTGAAGATGTCGAGCCGCCCGGTTGAACTCTTGGGATTGGCAATGGCGGACAGATCTTCCGGCAGGTCGAGGGCCTCCTGTAACGGCACAATATAGACGCCACCCCGCTCCAGAACGGCGCCGTCGCGCAGGTCAATTTCATACTGGCCGTAGAGGTCAACTTTGTCTTCGACCGTGGCGCCGGGGCCGGGCAGGAAACTTGCCCGTACCCGGTAAGCCACATCGCCTAGTCTGAGGTCGAGGCTCGCCGGCTGAACCTGGGGGTCGTCGATCGGCGCCCTTGACGCGATCTGTCCCGCCTTGACGGCACGCAGCAGGGCCTGCGCTGGGAGGATGCCCGTCGCTCGCGTTGCGGGTTTGGGAGGAGAACGCAGAGCGGTCATCGGGCGCCTTCTGGGCGGTGCTTCAGCGGCGAGCCTCGTAGGTTGAACATGCCGGAAGGTTTCTCTCGCCTGCAAGCGCCCAATCGGCGCTGTCGTGATAGATGTGGTGCTGTCCACCGGGTTGGCAACGGTGTTATCCACGCCCGCCGCGATCGCAGCCACCCTAATTTCGTTTCCATAAAGCCGGTTAGCCGAAAATCTGTAGCTTCTCCCCGCAATCCACAAGATTCACCGGCGACTATCGGTCGAAACACACCATTTGGCTCAGGATTTGGCCAGCTTGAGCAGTTTGACCTCCGGATCGGACAGCTCTGCGGCGGTAAATGTCTTGCCGCTCTGCATCAGCCGTTGGGCCGGGCGCATCTCGCGGCCGTTGTTGATCGTGTTGACTGCAACGATATGGCCGGCCTTCAGGTAAAAGACCATAAAGCTGCCGCTGTCCACATCGCCCCGCCAGACCAGCTCGTCCCACCCATCCGGCACGCCGGTCATCTGCAAGTTGACATCGTGCTGGTCCGACCAGACCCACAGGGAATCCTCATAGGTCTCATCTCCGCCCATCATGTTGCGGGCGACCGCCTGGGCCTGGTCCTGCGCATTCTGATAGCTCTCCAGGCGAAGGCGCCGGCCGGTGAAGGCGTTCGGTTGGTTGGCGACATCGCCGGCGGAAAAAATATCCGGGTGGGACGTCCGCCCCTGCCCATCCACGACAATCCCATTGTCTATGGTCAGGCCGGCGGCATCCGCCAATTCGACGTTTGGAATGATACCGACGCCGATGACGACGATATCGGCGGCGACGGTTTCTCCATCACTAAGCCGGACGCCGGAGACCTTCCCGTCGCCTTCGATATGGTCAATTCCCACGCCCAGGCGCAGATTGACGCCGCGGTCCCGGTGCATTGCGGCAAACCACTCGCCGATCTCCGGCGCGACGCTCCGGCCCATCAGCCGGTCGGCAACCTCCAGCACGCTCACATTGCAGCCGAGTTTGCAGGCGCTGCCGGCCATCTCCAGTCCAATGAAACCACCGCCTATGACGACGACCTTCACGCCTTCACCCAGACGGCTGCGGATCGCTTCGCTGTCGTCCATGGTGCGCAGATAGAAAACGCCGTCCTGATCCGCGCCCTTCAAGGGCAGTTCACGGACCCGGGCGCCGGTGGTCAGCATACATTTGGTGAATGGCAGGGTGGCTCCGTCTGCCAGCGTGACTGTATGGGTGTCGGGGTCAAGGGCGGTTGCGGGATTGCCGGTGATCAATTCGATCTTCTGCTCCCCATACCAGTCGGCCTCATGCAGGCGGACCTTTTCCAGACCAGCGTCGGTGACGATCAGCTCTTTGGAGAGCGGCGGCCGCTCGTAGGGCACATGCGCTTCCTCGCCTACAAGGACCACGCGACCATCGAAGCCGGCGGCGCGCAGGGCCTGCGCAGCCCGGCCACCGGCATGACCCGCGCCCACAATGACAAAACAATCCTCACTCATCGACCTGACCTCCCGGGGTGTCTCTTTCGTCTTCTACACAATTGCGCGGGGTTGCGCCAAGGGCGGCTCGACGGATGCCGTCGGCCGGTCTAAACAGGCGAAAAGCGCGAGGAGCTCCCCTTTGGTTTATCCAGCATGCAACGTCTGAAACCGGATCCCCTGCCGCCAGTCCGCCCGGTGCCGGAATATCTCGCCGACGCGGATCTGCGCACCCGCTATGAAGACATGAAAGCGGTGTTTCAGGTGCCGTGGATGGGCGTGGTCACGATGGCCTTTGCCCACTATCGCGATTTCTTCGATGTGCTCTGGGCCAGCGCCCGCGAATTGTGTGCGTCGGAAGAATGGGTGGCGGCCTGCGCAGACCTCAGGACATTTGCGGAAGAGCAGGCACGAACCCTTGCGCCGCCGCCTGTCTCAGAACGGTTGGCAGCTGCGGGCTTTGCGCCACTTGAGCGGCAGGCGATTTCCGAAACCGTTGAGGTTTTTTCCCACGGCAACTTCCCCTACCTGATGCTGGCGACCCTGACCCGCCTTCTGCTCGAAGATGGTCAGGTAGGTGCGGACGACGCAGCGACGCCCTTCACCGGTCGCCACGCACCGAATGTTTCCGTGCCCTTCGTGCTGATGGAATATCACCATGGCACCGGGGAGACCCAGGCAGTCTATGACGACGTGATGGCGACGCTGGGGCTTCCCTTCGTCAACACCGACTATCGCGCCTTTGCCCGTTGGCCAGCCTATTTCGCGCTGGCCTGGAGTGACTTGAAGTCCGTCGTGCAGTCGGCGGAATATGAGCCGCTTGTGGCGACCGTTCATGCCCGCGCCGAGGATCTCGCACGTAGACTGCCCAACCCCGGGGGGCTTTCGGGGGATGCGCTGCGCCGCGCAGCGGCCGCAGCTTCTGCCGATGAGGAAGTGCTTGAGGTGGTTCGCCTGTTTCAATGGCTTCTGCCAGGACTTGTCACAAATGTTGCCTTCTTTCGGGACCAGCTGGCGGCGGCCTGATTTTACCTGTAGACCCTAAAATCGCCCCGATTCGCCTGCAGTGTCTCCATAACGTTGGCGTTTTCGCCCGAGCTGTTCATCCTGCAATTTACCAAGGATTACATAGATGCGTTTGTTCATCCCCGTCCTGACGGCCCTCTTGGTCGTGTCAGCCACACCCGCCACCCAGGCTGCCAGTGAGAAGAGTTTTCTGATCGTGCCGGGCAAAAGCTTTGGCCCGATTACCGCCCGGACCACGCTGAAAGACCTGATCCGCATCTACGGCCGCCGCCATGTTCAGGTGAAACAGCTGCAGCCGCCCCATGGCGATCTGCCGAAACAGCGGGGCGCGGTGATCAACGCGGGCACCCGCAATGAGGTCGAGGTTTATTTTCGCGAGGGCAGCGATCGCGTGCAGTGGGTGATCGTCAGCCGCAGCCGTAGCCAGTGGCGGACGGTGCAGGGCATCCGGGTCGGCACCGGTCTGGCCCAGGTGCAGAAAATCTTTGGCAAGCCGGTGCCGGTTTCTACATTCGGCCGCGACGGCGGTGGTACCGTGCAGCCGCCCCGCAATCATTCTGCAGGGCGTGATCTGATCCTTCGACTCAACTGGCCGGAGAAGCTTGGCAAGGCAGATGGTAAAGCGCTGAGCACTGGCCGCACCTTCATGTCAAATCATCCAGCAGCCCGGCGGGCAGGCCTGAGGGTTTCGATCATCTGGTGGGATATTCGCGGCTGACCGCCTGCGGAATTGAAGTTTCGCTGATTTTTGCCGAATAGCCGGTTCTGCCTGCCGCGCTACCAGCGGGACGGCAGGGTCGCGGTGGTGTTGTTGTCCAATACGTTGCTGCGCCAGGTGCGCAGCTGATTGGTGATCAAGAGGGCTGCTTCCAAAACCGGGCGCACATCGGCGCCGGAAACAATCGGTGGCGTCCGGTCACGGACGGATTTGACGAAGGCGTCGGCCTGCAATTGCAGCAAGTCGACCTGGTCGAAGGTTTTTTCTTCGGCGCTGAACGTCATCGGACCGTCGCCAGTGCCGACCTTGCGCATCACCACCATCTTGTTTTCCGCGAAGTCGGCGACAATGTAGGCGTCGCGCTGGAAGACCCGCAGGTTGCGTTTGATCCCCCAGCTGATGCGGCTGGCTGTCACCGTCGCGACGCAGCCATTGGCGAAGCGCAGCCGGGCGTTGGCGATGTCTTCTTCCGGCGTCGCCACGGGCACGCCCACGGCATCAATGCTTTCCAGCGGTGCACCGGCGATGGAAACCACATGGTCCAGATCATGGATCATCATGTCCAGGATGACCGTGGTGTCGGCACCGCGGCCGCGGAAAGGCGATATGCGCGCGCTTTCGATATAGCCGGGTACGCCCACTTCCTCCTTGATCGCTTTGATCGCGGGGCTGAACCGCTCCAGATGCCCCACCTGCAGGATCAGATCCTTGGCCCGGGCGATCTCAATCAGGGCGTCGCACTGTTCCAGGGTCTCGCAGATCGGTTTTTCGATCAGCACGTCCTTGCCCGCTTCCAAGAAGATGCGTGCCACCTCGAAGTGAGCGGTGGTGGGCACAACGATGCTGACGGCGTCGACTTCGTCGATGATGTCGCGAAAGTCCGCCACGGCCCGGGAATTGTGTGATTGAGCGGCTGTTGCGGCCCTGTCCGGGTCGGTATCGCATACTGCAATCAGGTCCGCCTCCTGGCAGGCGGCGAACTTCTGGGCATGAAGATTGCCGAAATACCCCACACCGACCACGGCGACCTTGACCTTGTCGCTCATCGTATTTGTCTCATTCAGGCGGTCTCGGTCTTGTTGGACGATGCGTCGTCGGAGCTCGATCCGGAGATGTTTGGTCCACTCCGGTAGATCAGGAGGTACCAGACCAGGGACAGGACTTGAATGGCTAAAACGACGCCGAATGCGGTTTGGTAGGCTTCAGGCGCGTAGGCGCCATTTGGCTGACGTTCAAACATGTCGGTCAGGGCGCCGATCCCGAACTGGGCCGCGAAGGCGCCGACGAATATCCACAGGTTGATCGCGGTGTTGCAGCGACCGGCATACGCCAGCGGAAACGCCGCGGCCAGCATGGGGAAGGACAGTAACCCCGCGCCGGATACCAAGCCAAAGATAAACCACAAGACGCCGTTTGCCGGCCAGATGTTGAGGACCAACAGCCCCTGGTCCGCGCAATAGACCAGCAAGAGGAACAGCATGAAGGGACCCGCGCCGATGCCGGTCAGCCGGCGGACATATTGGGCAGCGAAGCCGGTGCCGAAATAGCCCACCATCAGGCCCAGGTTGAGATACAGCAGGATCCGCGCCTTGGCGCCCGCGTCGAGGCCGTCCACATCGCTGAGCCAAAGCCCCGCCCATAATCCCTGGATCGCCAGGCCAATGCCCATGGTGGTCAACGCAATTGGCATCAGGCCCCAAAACGCCCGGCTGCTGTAGACTTTGACCATTCCGCGCCAGAGATCGCGAAGCGTTTCCGGCTCGCCCTGTTGGCGTTGGTCCGGCACGACAATGAAGATCATCAGTGAGACGAAGGCCGTTATTCCGGCCAGCGCAAAAAACAGTGTGCGCCAGTCAGTTACCGTCAATGCGGCTTGTATCGGTTCGCTGCCAACCACGGCGCCAAGGCCGCCCATCACCAGAATGACGCCATTCATCGCCGCCCACCGGTCGGCGGGATACCATTGATTGACCGCCTTGAAAGATGACATCAGCGCCGAGGAGACGCCCATGCCGATCAGTCCCCGACCGATGAACAGACCAACGGCCGACGTGCTGAGCGCAAATATCGTCGCGCCAGTCGCGGCGATCATCAACAGCACAGAGTTGACCCGCCGCGGACCGTAGCGGTCCAGCAGCAGTCCCAGGGGCACCTGAAACAGACCGAAGCCCAGCAGATAGGCCGCCGTCATCAGGCCTACGTCAGAGTTGCTGAGACTGAACTCGGCACGCAACAGGTCGCCAATGACCGAATTCACTGTCCGGTACAGGTAGGACAGGAAATAGCCGGCGCTGAAAGGGGCAAGCACCAGGGCGGTGATCTTGACGTACCGGCCCTCCAGGGCGTCAGCCCGCGTGGTCATTTTGAGACCATTCCGATGTCCCCTGCGGCCAGCGGCACTAGCCGCGCGCCGAAATCTGCTCGGCAATAGCGACGATACGGTACATGGAACGAACCACGGGCCGCTCGATCAATTTGCCGTTGATCACCACGAGGCCGGTGTCGCTCTCTTCAAAGGCCTGAATGATCTCTTTGGCATTGGCTACTTCATCCGGCTGAGGCGAGAAGATTGTATTGAGTTCCGCGATCTGTTTGGGATGGATTGCGGCCTTGCCGGTGAAACCAAGTGATTTGCTGCGCCGCGCTTCCTCCGTCATGCCGGCGGGCTGCTCAAGGTCGAGCCAGGGCACATCGATCAGGTCCAGTTTCGCGCCAGCGGCGGCATTGACCACGCGGCTGCGGGCGTAGAGCAAGTTCTCCCAGGTTTGGTCTGCCCGAAGCTCTGCGGAGATGTCGACGCCGCCGAAGAGCAGGGAGTCGACGCGGTCGCTGCACTGTGCGATGTCATAGCAGGCATTCAGCCCATCATTGGTTTCGATAATTACGTGGAGGCGCGTGGCGTGTCCGGCCTCTTCCAGCGCGTCGTCGAGGATCAGCACCTCGTCCGCCGAACAGACCTTGGTCATCATCAGGGCCGGCGGCGGATTGGGGCTGTCGATTACGGCGATCACATCTTTCATGCCGTCGGCGGTGCGCAGACAATTGATACGGACGACCGCTTCGACGCCGTCCGGGATCTCGTCGGCGCTGCGTTCGGCGAACATGGCAATGGTCTTGTCCCGCGCTTCGGGCTTCAGGGCCGGCGCCACCGCGTCTTCCAGATCCACGGTCACGATATCCGCGCCTGTCTTCAGCGCCTTCGGGAACATATCGGGCCGGGTGCCCGGCGCGAAAATCAGGCTGCGCCGGGGTTGGATCGCGCGGTCGGTCATTGGTTCGTCTCCATTGCTGGTTTTTGCGGGTTTAGCAGGCGCACCGGGGGCTGCCAAGCGGCGGCAGGGTCGCGGCGATGAGCGCCCGCCTCGATCGGCGATTCGCCATGCTGCAGCAAGAAGGGCGCGCAGGCTTGCTGGCATTCGTGACCGCGGGCGATCCCGACCGGGATGGATGTCTGGAGCTCCTGCGCGGTCTGCCGGCAGCGGGGGCCGACATCATCGAATTGGGCCTGCCGTCGAAAAATCCCTGGCTGGATGGACCGGTAATCAAGGGCGCACACCAGCGCGCCGTCGCCGCCGGTGGCGACGCGCATATGGCGCTGGATCTGGTGCGGGCATTTCGGGAGACCAATCAGGGCACCCCGGTTGTCGCGATGGGCTATGCGGACACGCTGCACCGGCACACGCTGAACCGCTTCTTCGCAGACGCGGCGGAAGCAGGGGTTGATGCCGCGCTGATCGTCGATGCGACCGGGGATGACTGGCGGGCGTGGCGGGGACAGGCGCGTGACCATGGCATTCCGCTGATCCCGATCGCGCATGCGGAGGACGGTGAACTTGGCTGGATGCGGGATACCTTTGAAGCGGACGGCTTCGTCTACGCCGTCGCATCGCCCGGCAAATCCGGCGGCGCTGCGCCCGATGTGGCTGAGGTTGCCGCCCGGCTGCAGCGCCTCAGGCGGGTGACGGATTTGCCAGTGGTCTGCGGTTTTGGCATCCGGTCTGTCGAAACCGCCGGTGCATTGGCGCGAGAGGCGGACGGCCTGGCGGTGGGCACAGCGATTGCGGAGCGTCTGGTCCCCGGTCAGGGATCGATTCCAGGCGCGCTGGCGTTTGTCACGGAGATTAGCGGCGCGATGCGCGAGGCAGGCGGCCCGAAGGCCACCTGACGCACAAGCTTAGGCCAGGGCTAGGCGGGGGCGTCCGCCTCGATCTGCTGCTCGATGACCATGTTTTTCATCGATTTCTGCAGTTTCTCGAAGGCGCGAACCTCGATCTGACGGACCCGTTCGCGGCTGATGCCGTATTCCTGGCTCAACTCTTCCAGGGTCAGCGGCTCGTCGCGCAACCGGCGTTCCGTCAGGATGTGCAGCTCGCGCTTGTTGAGGACTTTCATCGCCTCTTTCAGCATGCTGCGGCGCAGGTCGAGCTCTTCCTGGTCGCCCACCAGGGTTTCCTGGTCTGGCTGCTGCTCGTCCACCAGCCAGTCCTGCCACTCACCCTCGCTGTCGGCGCGCAGAGGCGCATTCAGCGAATGGTCGGGAGCAGCCAGGCGGCGGTTCATCTGGACAACGTCGTTTTCGGTCACGCTCAGTTCGGTAGCGATCTTGGTGACATTCTCCGGCGACAGATCGCCTTCCTCGAACGCTTTCAGACGGCCCTTCATCTTGCGCAAGTTGAAGAACAGTTTCTTCTGCGCCGAGGTCGTGCCCATCTTCACCAGCGACCAGGAATGCAGGATGTATTCCTGGATCGAGGCGCGAATCCACCACATGGCATAGGTAGCCAAGCGGAAGCCGCGTTCCGGATCGAAGCGCTTGACCGCCTGCATCATGCCCACATTGCCTTCGGAAATCAGCTCCGAGACGGGCAGGCCATAGCCGCGATAGCCCATAGCGATCTTCGCCACCAGGCGCAGGTGGCTGGTGACCATACGATGGGCGGCATGGGTGTCGTCATGCTCGCTCCAGGCCTTGGCGAGCATGTATTCCTCTTGCGGTTCCAGCATCGGGAATTTGCGAATTTGAGAGAGATACCCGGACAGGTTGCCTTCAGAGCCGATCGACGGGATGGACGGCATCGTCGCCGTCAAAGCCATTTTCGTCATCTTTGTTCCTTCATCCATTTCCGGCCCCTCGGGCGCCGGATCCCCAGTGTTTTGGGCGCCCTCCTGGGTGTCGTCAGCAAGGGCGGCAGAGGACATATTGGGATTCTCCGGGTTTTGTTCAAGCAATACGGGGTTTACCAGTAGATTGTGGCTCAAATTAGATAGATTCTAAGGCTTGCGCCAATTCTTGCAGATCAAGAGGCATCTCTGCCGTGAAGATCATATTCTGGCCGGTTTCCGGGTGTTCGAAGCCCAGTTCGGCAGCATGTAATGCCTGTCGGGGAAAGCCATCGACCACCTTGCGAATGTCGGGATCGGTCGCCTTGGGAAGGCGGCGTGCGCGGCCATACAGGGTATCGCCGATCAACGGGTGACCGATATGGGTCATGTGCACACGTATCTGGTGGGTGCGTCCGGTTTCCAGTCGGCAGGTCATCAGGGTGGCCAGGTCTCCGAATGTCTTGTTGGTCATATAACGTGTTACGGCGGCTTTTCCGTTGCGGACCACCGCCATTTTTTTCCTGTTGGTGGGACTGCGGCCAATATCGCCTTCAATGCGGCCGCTGGCTGGACGGGGCATTCCCCACACCACCGCCTGATAGGCGCGGACAATCGAATGGTCGGCAAACTGGGAAGACAGACCGGTATGCGCCGTCTGTGTCTTTGCGGCGATCATCAGGCCACTGGTGTCCTTGTCAATGCGATGGACGATGCCGGGCCGTGCGACGCCGCCGATGCCTTTCAGGCTGTCGCCGCAATGGGCGAGGAGCGCGTTGACGAGGGTCCGGTCCGGGTTGCCGGGGGCCGGATGAACCACAAGACCGGGGGGCTTGTTGATGACGATCACCGCCGCGTCCTCGTGGACGATGTCCAGGGGCATGGCCTGGGCGGCCGGTTCCGCAGGCGTCGGATCGGGCACGGTGATTTCAAACTGCTGGCCGGGTTTGACCCGTTCCGCCGGGTCCGTTACCGTCCGCCGCCGGCCGCCGCTCTCAGTTACGTTGCCGGCCAGAATCAAGCTCTTGAGGCGCGACCGGGAAAGGTCTGGCGCCAGCGTCGCCAGGG
>JAJFFJ010000055.1 GCA_021776685.1 Alphaproteobacteria bacterium | reverse complement strand
ACTGGATATCATGGCCGATATGAAGATCGCCGCGTTGCTGCAGAAAGGCGTGGGACACGTTCCGAAAGCCATGCCGGCTGCAGAAGTGGTCGCCATGGCGACCAGCGCCGGCGCAGACGTATTGGGCTTGGGCGACGAGCTGGGCCGTCTCGCACCGGGCTACCTGGCGGATGTGATCCTGGTCGATACCACCAAGCCGCACTTTGCCCCGTTCCATCCGACTGACCCGACCCAACCTTATGCCCATCTGGTCTACAGTGCGAAGTCGACGGACGTAAGAACTGTCATCATCGATGGGCAGATCCGGGTGCGCGACGGAACGATGCTGGGGCTGGACAGGCAAACCGTCATTAGCGGTGCGCAGCGTGCCTCGACATCCATCCTAAGCGCCGCGAACCTGCTGCCAGGCAGCGGCCCAATCTAACTGATTTACCCGCCCAATCTCGGCATGGGCGCACCCTAGTTTCAATTCCTTTTTGCTGGCTACTAACGGACTTGGAAATTGGCCCAGCCGTATCTCTGCGTGGTCCGGCAGATGATGTCAGGCGACAACAAACAGTTCCCAGCCGGGCGATACGGACAGCTGCTCGTAGCCTGTCTCGGTGACAGCGATGTGTTCCTCGGGATTCACCAGCCCATCGACACTCTCGATCTTCGGTTCGGGCGTAATGGTCATGCCCGCCTCCAACACACGGTCGTCGAAGGCGTTCATTGAGGGGGGTTCGTTCTCGAGGCCGATGCCGTGGCCGATGCGTTTGGCCGGATGGTCGGAATAGTTGGTCCATTCCGGACGGCGCGCCAGCATTGACTGCGAGTATTCAAACAATTCGGCGAGTGCGGCGCCTGCCTTGATACGGTCCATCAGCTGGAACAGCACCTCCCACATGCCGTTGTGCTCGTCCTGTTGCCGCTCTGACGGCGGCCCGAACACGGCCCGGCGGGTAAAGTCCATCTTGTACCCTTTGTAGGCCGGCCCGCCGTCCAGATAGAGCACGTCACCAGCCTGAAAGGTGGCCCCTTCTCCCGTCGCACCGAGCACGGTGGGTGGTCCGCTATCCAGGTCCCCGCCAAGTTCCCAGAATAGATTCAACGCTGTGGTCTGTATCTCCCGGGTCGAAATGCCTGGGCGGAGCAGCTCAAAAATTCGGCTAAAGGCAATGCCGCCGATTTCACAGGCTTTCCGGGCGCAATCAATCTCCCACGTCGACTTGATCATCCTGCACCCCCAGATGATCGGTCCCGATTCAACGAAATTGATCTGTGGCAGGGCAGTCTGGATGGCCAGAAAGTCGTTGTGCGGCAGGCCGAGGCAGGTTTCCCGGCCCAGTTCGATCGCGATCGTTGCATTTTCAAGGTGCCGGTCGCGGAGCGCGTCGACCAAGCCCCAGTCATTTGTTGCGCAGCGGGCATATGGCACTTCCGGATAAATCCGGCGGTCCTCGACCCAGGAGGGATAGTCCCGGCCAGAGACCCGTGCAAACATCTCCGGCCCAGACCAGGCGATCAGGATCGGTTCGCCAGAAAGCGGCAGCAAAAATGCACTCGGCCGGCCCGTGAAGCGCGCTGGCATCTTCTGACCCGTAAAATAGAAATAGCTGACAGGGTCTGTGACGAGGAGGCCATCAGCGCCCTGGTCCTGCATGAGGGTCCGTGCGCAACTGATTCGGTTTTCATATTCAGACGTTGGGGCTGGCAGCATGTTGTGAAAATTCCGGCTGGTGACATGGCGGTAATTCGGGGCGATTTGCTTTCAAATCTGACTTTGCTCCGCTAAGATATCAATTGGTCTATAGAATTGTTGACCGACGCTCCAGTGGTGAGGAACGGCATGTATTTGCGCAATTTTTGGTATATTGCGGCAATGCCACAGGAAATCGGCCGCAGCTTGTTGCAGCGGTTTATTCTGGACGAAGCCATTCTTTTTTATCGAAAGGAGGATGGCACGCCCGTGGCGATGAAGGACGCCTGTCCCCATCGTAACATGCCACTTTCCGAAGGCGTGCTGATCGGCGATACCGTTCAGTGTGCCTATCATGGCCTGGAGTACGATTCTTCGGGAGTCTGCACGAAAATTCCTGGTCAGGTGAACATTCCCCCCCGATGTCGGTTACAGACCTATCCCCTGGTAGAGAAATGGCGCTGGCTGTGGATCTGGATGGGCGACGCGGAAAAGGCCGATCCCGCAGATATCCCGGACTTTCATTGGAACGACGACCCGGACTGGACGCCCACCGGCGGCCATTTCTATATCAAATGCAACTACAGTCTTCTGGTCGACAATTTGCTGGACCTGTCCCACGAGACCTTTGTTCACCCGACGACCATCGGCAACGCGGCAGTGGCCGAGACTCCGGTTCGCACGGAACACGAAGAAAACGAAGTAAGGGTCCTGCGCCAGATCAACGGTCAACCTGCGCCGCCCCTTTACGTGGCCCTCAAGGACTTCACCGGCGATATTGATCGCACCCAGAACATTACCTGGACGCCGCCCACCAATATCGTCATCGAATCCCGGTCCATGCCATCAGGCTCAAATGACCCGGATATGATCTTGGAATACCGGGTGCTGAACGGAATTACGCCCGCAACTGCGGGCAGCACACACCACTTCTGGGCGACGCCCCGAAACTTCGCACCAGAGGAAGAAGTCACAGAGGCCTTCCATGAGGGTAGCGTGCGCGCCTTCAGTGAAGATGTCGGGATCCTGGAAAAACAACAGACGATGATCGATCACGAATCCGCCGCGAACGGCGGCGCACCAAAGTGGGTCGATATCAATGCGGACCAGGGCGGGTTACTGGCCCGCCGCGAATTCAAACGATTGTACGATTTGCAGCAGGCATGAACCACTGACTGCAATGAATAACTGGGCGTTAGCGTCCACAACATGACGGCAGACAGCCGTCGACAAGCGAAAGAGGGAGAGTATGATTCGAAAGTTTACGATTGCCGCAGCAGCGGTTGGCATGGTGGCAACTAGCTATCCTGCCCTGGCACAAAAAGAGATCCGACTCGGCTTTATGAGCCCGCTCTCTGGTCCGCTGACCTTCTTGGGGCGGGAACAGATCATGGGTATGGAACTGGCTCTGGAGCAGCTGAAATACAAGCTCGGCGGCCTTACCGTGAAGGTCTTCAAGCAGGACGGCCGCATGAGCGCGGCCACTGCGAATCAGGCTGTAACCAAACTGCTTGAACAGGACAAAATCGATATCCTGACGGGCCTGCTTCTGTCTAACCAGACAATCGCCATCACCAAGCCATTGACCGACCGCGGCATTTTCGTGGTCAGCGGCGTTTCCGGACCGAAGCCGCTCGCAGGCGCCAAGTGCAACCCCAACTTCTTCGCCATTTCCTGGCAGAATGAAGGGCCGAGCGAAGCGTTGGGCAAGTTCATGACCCAGCGCGGCGTCAAGAGCGTGTTTGCCATCAGTCAGAACTACGTTGCCGGCCGGGATCATGTCGCGGGCGTGTGGCACTACTACAAAGGCAAACGGGTCGGCGAAATTTACGTGCCGCGCCGCCACAACGACTATGCCGGCGAGATTGCACGTATTCGCGCCGCCAAGCCCCAGGCCATCTTCATGTTCCTGCCCGGCCGTGGCGGTATCGGCTTTCTGAAGCAGCTGAAGGGCGCAGGCCTTCTTGGCAAGATCAAGGTCTACGGCGGTTCCTGGGTGGCTGACGAGCACAGCTTCAAGGCTGTTGGCGACTCAGCTGTCGGCGCCGAGCTTTCGAATCCCTGGTGGGCGCAGCTCGACAACCCGACCAACAAGGCATTCGTCAGGGCATTCCGCGCCAAACACAAGCGGAACCCGGTTTTCTACGCAGCCTTCATGTACGACGTCGTCAATCTGCTGAATGCCGCCGTCAAGGAAGCGGGTGGCATCAAGGACAAGAACAAGTTCCGGGCGGCGTTGCGTAACGCCAACTTCAAATCTGTCCGGGGCAATTTCAAGTTCAACAAGAACCACTTCCCGGTTCAGGACTTCTACATCGGCCAGGTTGTTAAGGCCGGCGGCAAGCTCACCCACAAGGTGATCGGCAAGCCGTTTAGCGGCCAGGGTGACCGCTACGCAGCGCTGTGCAAAATGTCGAAGTAATTTGCCTGAATGTGTAATGGGAGAGGCCGCAGCGGCGACGCTGCGGCCTCTTCATTTTTAGCCAATTCGGTCAGATCCCGAGATATTTTTCGACAATTTCAGAATTGTCTCTCAGCTCGGCGCTGGTGCCCGACCAGCCTACTTTTCCGTTCTGGACGAAATAATGCCGGTCGGCGAGCATCATCAGGGCATCCACATCCTTGTCGATCACCAGGATGGATTGGCCCGCGCGCTTGAGGTTCTCAAGCACGTTCCATATTTCTTCCTGGATCAGCGGGGCCAGGCCCTCGGTCGCCTCATCCAAAATTAGAAGCTTCGGGTTGGTCGCCAGTGCCCGGCCGATGGCCACCATTTGCTGTTCGCCCCCGGAAATCTGGTCGCCCATGTGGTTCCGGCGCTCTGCGAGACGCGGGAACAGGTCATAGACCCGCTCGAGCGTCCACGGGCTGTCGACCTCACGACGGTTTGCGGACGTGGCGAACAGGTTCTCGTGCACCGACAGGTTTGGGAAGATCTGTCTTCCTTCCGGGACCAGTCCGACCCCCGCCTGGGCGACGCGGTAGGCCGGCCACTTCTCGGTCCGGTGACCTTCAAACGAAATTTCACCGGTACGTGCTGGCGTGAAGCCGATGATGGAACGCACGGTCGTGGTCTTGCCCATGCCGTTACGGCCCATAAGCGTTACAACTTCGCCATCGTTGACCTCAAGCGACATGCCGAACAGCGCCTGGCTGTTCCCATAGTAGGTGGTGATATCTTCGACCCTGAGCATCTCAGCCGTCCGTCCGATGCCGGACCAGGCTGTCGGCCTTGTCGCCCAGATAGGCCCTGCGGACCTCGGCATTCTGCCGAATGTTATCGGGCGCGTCGGTGGCGATCCGGCGGCCGCTGACGAGCACGCTGATCCGGTCAGCCAGGGAAAAAACCACATCCATATCGTGCTCGATCAACAAAATGGAAAAGCGCCCCTTTAGCGAGCGCAGGTATTCGATCATCCCCTCTGTCGCCGCAGGTCCCATGCCCGCTGCAGGTTCGTCCAGAAGGATCAATTTTGGGTCGGTTGCCAGCGCCATGGCAATTTCCAACTGCCGGTGTTCGCCATGGGACATGTTGCTGGCCAGCACATCCTTGCGCGCGCCTAACCCGATCTCGTCCAATGCATTTGCGGCCTTGTCGTTGAGCCCGCTGACGGATCTTGCCGGCCGCCAAAACCGGTAGCTGTGGCCGTCGGCGGCTTGCGCCGCGAGGGCAACATTGTCGAGAGCCGTAAATGACGGGATGACACTGGTGATCTGATATGAGCGTGCAAGTCCGCGCAGCGCCCGCGTGTGCACCGGTAAGGACGTGATGTCCTGACCGTCGAAGAATATGCGCCCCTGATTGGGTGGAAGTTCGCCGGCCAACTGCGAGACAAATGTCGTTTTGCCGGCACCATTCGGACCGATCACCGCGTGAAGCTCCCCGGGGATTACCTCGAGGTCAATATCCTCATTGGCAATCAGCGCACCGAAGCGCTTTGTCAGCCCTTCGACCTTGAGAACCGGACCACTCATCCGTCATCTGCCTTTGGCCGAATCAGACCGTAGATTCCCTGTCGGCCGAAAAACACGACAATGAGGAGCAGCGGTCCGAAGATCGCCATCCAGTGCTCTGTCAGGTTGGAAATGACCTCTTCCAGGAGAACAAATACGGCTGTACCGATGATCGGTCCGATAAGGGAATTGGCCCCGCCGACAATGACCATGATCAACAGGTCGCCTGAGATGATCCAATGCAGTTCGTCGGGACTGACGAACTTTTGCAGGTTCATGTGCAGTGCGCCGGCGAGTCCGGCAATGCCGCCGGAGATCATGAAAACCGCAAGACGGTATCTGAAGGTGTTGTAGCCGAGGGATTTGACCCGACGCTCATTGTCCCGACAGGCCTGGATCACACGGCCAAACCGCGAGTTCACCAACCGGTAGCTGCCATAAAGAATGACGCCCAGGATGACGACGGTGAAATAATGGAAGATCGCCGGATCTCCAAAATCGAGCAAGCCGAAAAGCGGGTTTCTTTCGCTGAGCGGCAATCCTTCATCGCCGCCATAGTCCTCGCCGATTTGCACGCCGTTCGCCACATAATAAAGCATCTGGGCGAAGGCGAGGGTGATCATGATGAAATAAACGCCAACCGTGCGCAGCACCAGATAACCGACAATGCCCGCGAGGATCACCGACAGGATGATGGCCGCTGGATAAGCGATGAAGCCGTTCTGGAACCCAAAGAATGCCAGCACGCCCACCACATAGCCGCCCGAGCCGAGAAACATTGCGTGGCCGAAGCTGATCAGCCCGCCATATCCCAGAAGAATATCGAGACTGATGGCGATCATGGCCAGTACCACAATCCGCGATGCTACCCGCATCACGTAGGCATCACCGACAATCGGCACGAGAAGTAGGATTGCGAGCCCGGCCAGTACGACAAGATGGCGAAGGTCGAAGCGCGAAGCGCCGAAGAGCAGGCGGGATGGCCACATGGCGGTTTCCTAGCCCCTTCCTGCTGCGAACAGGCCGCTGGGCCGGAAAAAGAGAACCGCCGCCATCGCCAGATAGATCGCCATGGAGGCGACCGCGGGTCCCGCGGTGTAGCCGAGAACGCTGGGCAGCAGGAACCGGCCCATGGTGTCGATGATGCCGATCAGAATCGACGCGATGAAGGCGCCGCGGATCGAGCCTATGCCGCCAATCACAATGACGACGAAGGTCAGGATCATGATCTCTTCGCCGATGCCCACCTGTACGCTGGTGAGCGGCGTCGTCATTACGCCAGCAAGGGCTGCCAGGCCGGCGCCAATTGCAAATACGATGGTGTAGAGCTTGTTAATATTGATGCCCAGGCCTGTGACCATCTCGCGGTTGCTGGCGCCGGCACGTATCAACATGCCGATCCGCGTGCGCGTGATCAAAAGGTACAGGCCAATGGCCACCACCACGCCAACGACGGTGATCGCCAACCGATATGACGAATAGGTGATTCCCGGAATGATCTCGACCGGCGATTCGAGAGTCGGCGGCTTGGGGACATTCATCGGCTCAGAGCCAAAAAGGATCTTGGCGAATTCGTTGAAGAACAGGAGAAGACCGAACGTCGCCAGCACGTGATCAAGGTGGGTGCCGGAATAGAGTCGCCTGAATATAGTCAGCTCGACAATGCCGCTGACAATGACGGTGATACAGACTCCGAGAATAACACCGAGAACGAACAGCAGCGTGACCAGCCACATGTCCTCCCAGCCGGTCAGGGCCAGCAGCAACTCGATCGATTTCGCGCCGAAAAAGCCGCCTAACATGTAGAGGGAGCCGTGGATCAGGTTGACGAAGTCCATGATCCCGAAGATCAGCGTCAGGCCAGCCGCCATGAGAAACAGCATGATGCCAAACTGAACGCCGTTAAGAAGCTGCTCCGCGACCAGCAGAAAACTCAATGCCTATCCCCGTTTAATCATCTGCACCGGCACCAGCGCAGACCCCTCCACCAGTGGCCCTACCTTATGGGGAGAGCGTTTGCATATGCAACCTTCTCGTTTGCATATGCAATCTTCTAAGGCGCGTGCCCAGCTAGGAAGTGCCATCAGAAATCGCGGCAGCCATTTTCTCTGCGATCATGATCACGGTGAGGTTGGTATTGGCGCGCGGAATCGTCGGCATGATCGACGCATCGATAACGCGCAGACCCTTAACCCCCCGCACACGGCATTCGGCGTCGACGACGGCGGCAGAGTCATCCGCGCCGCCCATGCGACAGGTGCCGACCGGGTGATAAAATGGCACGGCACGCGCCTTGACCCAGGCATTGATGGCATCATCATCTGACATAAGCGCAGCGGCGTCGTCGCCCGGCGCAATGACGTCCCGAATCAGTTTTCGCCGCAGGGCCGCAGGCCCGTTGAGCAAAAGGTTCCCCGCCCAGGAGCGCATCCAGTTGACCCGTCCATAGCGGTTCAGGTCGCGGACCCTTTCGGAGTAGCTCGCCGGGAAATATTCGTGAATCACCTTGGCCAGCGCGGGATGTTGATAGATGCCCCAGGACATGCGCAATGCGCCAGCGAGACGGGTGACGTCGCGCTCATCCGACAGCAGGTTAAACTCGATCCGGGGAGAGGCGTTGGCGTCCGGGGTGTCGAGCGTGACCCGCCCGCGCGATGCCGGCTTGTAGATACAGCTGACCAATCCCCCCAGCCGCTGCCCCAGAGGGTGCCAGGACGATTTGTTGGTGACCGATACATACATGTCCGCTGGTGCACAGCCCTCAACGCCGGAGGAGTAGCGGATGGCCGCATTGGGCGCGGCCCTGAGCGAGCGCGGCTGCTTGCCTGCCGGTTTCAGATAGGCGGCCATGGAAACGGCCGGATGGTCCTGCAGGTTCTCTCCGACGCCGGGCAGATCGGTGCGCACTTCAATCCCCAGTTCCTGCAATTGCGGACCGGGGCCAATGCCATTGCGCATGAGAAGCGCTGGTGTCTGCAACGCACCCGCAGAGAGGATGATCTCACGGCCAGTATGGCTTTCTTCGTTGTCACCCCGGCGGACCTGTACGCCGGTTGCCTGCATCCCGTCGAACTCAATTGCGCCCACGCGCGCGTTGTCCAGAATGCGCAGGTTCTCGCGGCGTCGCACGTTTGCGGTCAGGTAGCCCATGGCGGTGCTGACCCGCTGCGTCGGCAGGCTGCTGATCGGCACAGAGCAATAGCCTTCGGCCACATCGCCGTTCATGTCCGCCACATGGCTGTAGCCGTGCAGGTCCTCGACCGCTTCCACCACCGCTTCGCAGAAACCGGGCCACTGATCCCGCCGGTGGCGGCGTACCGGGATGGGTCCTTCACTGCCATGGAGGGGGCCGTCGAAATCCAGATCGCGCTCCAGCTTCCGGTAGTAAGGCAAGACCGCCTCCCAGCTCCACCCGGCAGCACCGACTGCTTCCCATTCAGCAAAGTCGCCAGGATGGCCGCGAAGCGCGATCATCGCGTTGATGCTGGAGCCGCCGCCCATTACTCGCGCCTGTTCGTAGCGGCGCGGTATGGCGCTATCGCGGTCATTGTGCGGCACCGGTCCGAAATAGGCGCGAAGGTGGGGCCAGAAATTATCCGGGCGGAAAAAGGTGGTGTAGTAGGTGTCCCGGATATCCCAGGGTTCCTCGCCCGGTGCATGATCCGGGCCTGCCTCGATCAGTAACACCTGGCGCGCTGGATCTTCGCTCAGCCGGGCAGCCAGCACGCAGCCGGCGGACCCGCCGCCGACGATGATATGATCCCAGATCATTCGGCGGCCTGCGCCGAGGCACCTGGCACAACCAGCCGCGACCAGCCGTGAGGGTCGGGCGCTCTGCCATACTGGATGCCGGTGAGTTGCTCGTGAAGCAACGCGGCGACCGGCCCGGCACCATGTTCGCCCGGCTCGATTCGCTGCCCCTGATAAGTGATGGAAGCAATGGGCGTGACCACTGCGGCGGTTCCGGCTGCGAACATCTCGGAGAGGCGGCCACCAGCGGCTGCGGTGACGATTTCGTCGACGGCAATCGGTGATTCGGAAACCGGCGTCCCCCGATCGGCCAGAAGCTGAATGATGCTGTCCCGGGTCACCCCCGGCAGGATATCGCCGTTCAAGGGAGGCGTCTGCACGATCCCGTCAATCACGGCGAAGAAATTCATCAACCCTGCTTCGTCCACATACCGTCGCTCTGTACCGTCGAGCCACAGCACCTGATCGAAACCCTGCTCAAGCGCGCGCCGGGACGCGCGCAGGCTGATGGCGTAGTTGGCGGCTGCTTTGGCGGCGCCCATGCCACTCCCCGGCGGCACCCGGCACATCTCCGTTTCAACCATCAGGTTGAGGCCGGTCGACTCGGCATCGAAATAGGCGCCTACGGGCGAACCGATGATGACAAACCGGTATCGGACCGACGGCCGCACTTCCAGATGTTCTTCGGCACTGAACATCATCGGCCTGAGGTACAGCGCGTGTCCGGGCAGGTCGGGGACCCAGGCGCTGTCAACTCGCAGATAGGCTTCGAGCGCAGCCTCAAAAACGCCATCGGGCAAAGGCTCCAGCGCCAGAAAACGCGCGGAATTCTGAAGGCGCTGCGCATTCATGTCGGGGCGGAAGAGCCGTACACCGCCGTCGGCGTCACGATAGGCCTTCATCCCTTCGAAGATGGATTGCGCGTAATGCAGAACCATGGTGCCTGGTTCAATTTCGAGCGGCCCATAGGGACGGATTTCGGGATGACTCCAGGCACCGTCCGCAAAGTCGAGGGTCAGCATATGATCGGTAAAGACGGTGCCAAACTTAAGGGCGCGAAAATCGACGCTCCCGGCACGGCTCATCGGCACACGCTCGATGTTAAACTCTTCCAGCATTATCCCTCCGTCATCCTCAAACATGCTCTAGCACATCGGCGGCGGTTATCCATGCCGTTAGAGCAGGGTAAGCCGTTGTCCACGGCCCGCTGCCTCTGCACGGCGATAAATCTCCCACGCCAGGGCCACATCCAGGGTGGCAACTCCCGTTGGCACCGCCAGAATTGGCAAGCCAGGGCAAGACGGCGCCGGGTGCCCGGAGGCGAGGTCTTCGAACTGGACAATCTGAGCCGGCAACGCCGCGCTGTCGGGTTGGGTCGCAATAATGTTCTGCAACCGTGGCAGTCCGTCGGTGGCAAGAAGACCGAATCGGGCCAGCGCCGCGTCGTCCCATGTACCGAGGATATCGAACGCAATAACCAAGGCTTCGGGCATCAGCCACATGCCCTGCGCAATCGGCGGCGGCCCCTGCGGTATGGCGGAGAGGACAATATCCGCGCCTTCAACTGCTTCCTGAACGGTATCGACGGCCGTGACCGTTACGCCCGTCTCCTTTGACTGATCCTCTGCAAACCGGGCACGGCTCTCGCGTCGGCGCGACGTCACCTGGACATCGCGTATGGACGGGAAGCGCCGGAGAAGCTCAGGCAACGTCCAGGCTTGCAAGCCGCCACATCCGATCAGCCCGACGGATTCAGGAGTACCGCGCACCAAACAGGCGACGGCGAATATTCCGCTCGCCGCCGTTCGTGCATTGGTGAAATGCATGCCTTCGAGGATTGCCACCGGGACGCCGGTGTCCGGGTCGTTCAAGATCATCAGCGCCGTTGCGTCTGAATCAGGAACAGCGCCGCTGCCGGGATAGTAGGACACCCACTTCATGCCCAATTCGCGACGGCCGCCGAGCCAGGCTGGCATCGCATGCAGAAAGCTGAGGGGGCGGTCGGGGCGAACGCCGATCTTCGTGGGGACATCCGCCAGTCCTTCAGACGCCTCGCGATAGACCCCCTCGACCATATCGACAATATCCGTGAGAGGCGGCATCAGGTCTTCAACATCCCTGCGCCCTAAAACCAGAGGGTCAATCGCCAAGGCAGCCTCGCGTATTCTTCAAAAAATTGGCCAAACTTTCCCGGCTCCCCATCCCACCCGTTTCACGTCACAAGGATAGGCCCAAAACCAAAGTTGGGAAACGGTCAGGTGTTGCTTGAAGAACCGGCACGCGTGGCGCACCAGACAGAACCCGTTTGGAAATAGCAGGGTCGGCCCAACACAAGGATGGCCACCCTGTGGTTTTCAAGGCAAAGAGCCTACCGGGAAAATTTGACAGCAGCGTCGGCGTAGAGCGCTTCGCATTCCTGTTGCCGGACACCTTCAACAAGGGTCAGGTCCCAACCGACCAGTTCAGCGAACCGCTCGACTGAATAGTCATTGAAGGCAAAGGCGATGTCGCCGAGGTCGCGCAGTCGCGCGCCCAAGATGAGGTGCTTTAGCCCCGCGTTGAACATCGCACCCAGACACATGGGGCAGGGTTCACAGGTGCCGTAAAAGATGCAGTCATCAAGGGTCCGGCGTCCCAGTCCCGTCGTCGCCGCGCGTATTGCGAGGAGTTCTGAGTGAGCAGTGGAGTCGCTGCTCGACACCTTGAGGCTGCGGGCTTGGGCAATCACCCTGCCTTGGCTCGCAATCACAGCGCCAAACGGTTGTTCACCCAACTCGCGCCCGGCCCTCGCCTCGGCCAGGGCGATGTCCATTAAGGTTTCATGATCGTCCATCACCACCTCGCCAATCGCCGAAGGAGTGATCGGCCATTGATATTAGACAGGCCAACCCGGTTTGCCTAACATTCCGGAAATCAACAGAATCGAGGGTTGCACCCATGGACGGTCAGCCACCCAATACCGACTACAGTGCAATTGCGGTGACGCCGTGCAGTCCGCACATCGGCGCAGAGATTGGCGATATCGATCTGACCCGACCGCTCAGCAACAGCGAAGCGGCCGAACTCAAGCAGGCGTTCACCCAATATCTGGTGCTGTTCTTCCGGGACCAGCAGATAGGCTTCGAGGATCATGTGCGGCTGGCCGAATATTTCGGCCCGATCGGCGCTCATGTGGGCGCCAAGACCATCAGCCAGACCACTGAAGATCCGCGGGTGCGCAAGTTCCATGCCGACGAGAACACCCCCCGGGTATCGGGCGATGTCTGGCATACGGACCAGTCCTGCGCGGAGGTGCCGCCGATGGCGAGCCTCCTTTATATCCATACGATCCCGCCGCAGGGTGGTGGCGACACCATATTCGCGAGCATGTATAGGGCCTACGAAGCCTTGTCCGAGGGGATGAAGGTCTACCTCGACGGATTGACCGCCCTTCACGATGGGCGCGATATCTTCGGCGAGGGCACCCCCAGCGCATCCCATCCGGTGGTGGTCAGGCATCCGGACAGTGGCCGCAAACTGATCTATGTGAATGGCGCTTTCACGAAGCGCATCAACGAATTGCCCGAGCAGGAAAGTGACGCGGTGTTGAGATTTCTCTGCGCCCACTGCGCCCGCCCGGAGTGGAGCTTCCGCTTCCGATGGGCGCCCCATTCCCTTGCCATGTGGGACAACCGCTGCGCCCAGCATTTCGCCGTTTCAGACTATCTGCCAAACGTGCGCTCCGGGTTTCGCGTGCAGATCGACGGCATCGCATCGCCAGTGGCTGGATGAGCTAGGACTGGCGCGTGCGCCAGGTTGTTTGGTCATGGGGAATGCGCGCTTGGTCAGCGCCTGTCAGCCCGGAGTCAAACGTCGGAGGGTGATTCCGTCGTCGCGGATGGGTCAGTTGCCCCTTCCAGGCGCCCATCGGCCAAGCGAATCGCATATGTTTTCAGCACCATGCCCGTGCAGTTTACGCCGGCCCCGCCATCCAGCCGAAAAATGAAGTGATGCCGCGAGCAGCGGATCATCGTGTCTCCGTTCATCAGGACGGCCGTCTTCAGAGGGACCTTCTGGTGGGGGCACAACGGTTCTGTACCCCGGTAGCCATCCGCCGTCTTGAAGACGAGAATTGGCTCCCCGCCCAGGTCAGCTTCGACCGGAAATTCGGCGCTGGCGGGATCAATGCCCTCGAGCACGTGCCATTCGGCGTCAGTAGTGTCCATTTGACTCATCGTTGGCGCCTAGGCGGCAGCTTGGCGGTCGCCGGCGACAGCGTCCAGCCGCGCCATGGCGAGATCACGGTTTACCTGCAACAGCAGTAAGCCGCTTTGAAGTGTGAAGGGGCTGTCGAGAAACGTCCCATACAGGGCCATCAATCCGTCCCGCAGAGGGAGACCGGCACGTTTTGTGGTTTCCGTGAAAACGCCCTGCAGGGTGGTCGCCATCGCAAGGTCTATGTCCTCGAGCACGAATTTCCATTCATAGGGTTCAAGCGCCGTACGCAGCATTCCCAGAAATTCGCGTTGATGGCCCGTCAGTGCCTCCGCTGCTTCCGGAACGTGATCCTCAGCGATCTGCATCATCCAGTTTCGATCATCCTGGCACAGGTCCATATCAATTTCGTGCCGTTCGCCGTTCTTGAATGCGAGGACCGGCAGGAAGCGCCGCTCGATTTGCCGGGTCACTGCATAAGTGTCCGGAGATTCGAAATCGCCGTCCTCGATGTCGAATACGGTAATGTCCGCCGGCATACCCGGCGCCAGACTGCCAACGGTCTCTTCAAGCCCCAATACCTTGGCTGGCACATTGGTGATCGTCTCTATCACCTCGTAAACGCTCATGCCCAGATGCAGAAAAATCCCCAGGATGTTGGCGAGCGACTTCACGGGCCCGAGCACGTTGAACTGCTGCAGGTCGGAACTGATGATGTGGGGGCGCAGATCCTGTTGGAAACATTTCTCCGCCAGATCCCATCCGAAATTGAATGCGCCAAAGCCGACGTCGAAAATCACACCGCGGCGCATCGCATCACGGACAACCGGAAACACCTTGCCATCATCGTCGAGCACCGGTCCGTCGTTGGCGTGATAGACGTGGGTGATGATGTCGCCCGCCTGCGAGATATTGAAGATCTCGTAGACGCAAGGATCGGCAGGTTGATGCTGGTACTCGCCGATATGGCCATAGAGGGGTACGCCGATGATTTCAGCCAACCCTTTGGCCATTTTCAGGGGGCCGGTGCCGTAGGTCCCAAGCGCAGCTACTTTCAAATATCGGACCAGGCCTGGATGCTCCGCCATGAAATCGACCCACTGGGTGACCGGGAAGTTCATCAGGCTGCGGATGTCGCCTTCAATGAATTGCGCGCCGATTATGCCCATCGGTCGAATGTACGGACCGGCGTACAGGTCGGTGATGGTTTGTCCTTCGAGAAGCGCGGCGAACTCGTCCATCACGCCGATGCCGGGACCGCCCGCATCTACGTAGCTCGTGACGCCGTGTTTGATTCCGATGCTGTCCGGGTTCGCGAAGCCGAGCGTGCCGTATGCGTGAATGTGGATATCGAACCAGCCTGGGCTGACGTAATGCCCGGACAGGTCGATCGTTTCGGCGTCAGCAGGCGCGTTGGCGACCGCTTCGGGCCCAAGCCCGAGAATTTTGCCATCAGCGACGACGATATCGGTGACGCGGTCGATACTCTGGGACGGATCAACAAGATGTCCATTCTTCAGAACAAACGCCGCTTGCTTGGTAGTCATGTGCGATATCCCCTCGGCAAACAGCGGCCGATTGGTGTGTTTCAGATCTGATAACTTAGGCTACTTGTTCGAATTTGAGAAGGAAGCCAAGGCAATATTGGCAACACCTGTTCGGAAGTGGGGGTGACAGAAGAATGCGGCACCCATTTTCCAATGCCGGCATCGTCACGGTAGCTGCGGCGGATAGATCGGTTGGCCTGACTGGATGAACCTAATCGGCTTCATGCGCCATCGTTTCCTTCCAGCCATCATCCTTCATTCAATTTGGTGGATCGATTCAGCCCTGAAACAATTGAAACAAACTCCTGTGATTCCAGACATTCGCCAGAAAAGTTCCGCGGCGATGATCCGGCATCGAAACGATGGAAACAGGAGCAACTACGATGACGACCACCGACACCACCACCGCCGCGGCCGCTTACCCCGGTATATCTGCCCGCTTTGAAATATCCGACGCGTTGGGTGCTGGTGTGGGCCTTGCCGGCTTTGTGGATTAACGGCCCGGAAAATGGTCAACGATAGGCGCGTTAGCGATAACCTGGTTCATCCAAAATCAAAAGACAGGTCGCTCACCGGATGGTCCTAGGTCGTCCGTTACACCATCAATCGGCCGCCGTTGATGTGCAGTGTGTGGCCGGTAATGAAGCGAGAATTTTCGCTCAACAGAAACAGAATTGATCCAACAATGTCGTCCACGACCGCTATTCGGCCGAGCGGAACCGTCGCCAATATTTTTTCAAACTGATCTTCATTCATAACCTGCAGTTCGTTGGTTTCGCCGCCGCTGCGAGCGGTTCCGCCGCGAAGAAAGGCCGTTTCAACGGCGCCTGGTGCGATCACATTGGCGCGTATATTTGGAGCATTTTCCCTGGCCAGCCCTTTGGTCAGCGCGATGACACCTGCCTTGGTCGCAGAATAGGTGCCGGTCCCTTTTTCGACCACATTTGCCAGCCCTGACGCTGTGAGCACAATCGCGCCGCGTCCTGCCTTGCGCATCATAGGAAGCAGATGTTTGGCCATCAGATATGCTGAGCGGAGGTTAACATCCATTGTTTCGCCCCATTCCTCCACGGAGATCTGGTCGATGGGCACGTTGCGAGACAAGAAGCCTGGCAGATGTACGACGCCGTCAATTTCACCACCCCATACCTCGCCGACAGATTGGAATGCCCGGGCGGTGCCGTCGATTGATCGGGCATCGTATTCTATTGCAACGGCGCGTTCAGGGGCATGCAGGCGTGCCAGAACTTCGGGAAGGTCCAGGACGACAGTTTCCACGCCAGAATCCAACAAGGCTTCAACCAGTCGGCGTCCGATCCCCCCGCATCCTCCGGTGACGACAATGCGCTGTCCGGGCTGCGGTCCGAGACGGGCGAAATCAAGTGGCGTTGGCTGGTCAGTCACAGGGGGCTCCTTATTGATCCAATCTCCGTTGAAGGCAATTGGGTGTCATCGCAGTCCTTGGCGTTGCGCCGCTGAACGGACGTTCAGATTCGTCAACCTCAGACTAACCGCGCCAGACGCGCTCAATCCTTACGGCTGGTGATGCCGGGATGCTCTTGGTTCTCAACGCGGCAGAAGAGTGGAGAGCATATGGTGCTGTCGTTTGAGATTTGCGCCCTATGCTCTCCCGGTATCCTGGCATCAACTAACGTTCTGTTGCCATGCCCGCTACTTGCAGGGCAGCGGCTTGTGCGTCTCAAGCAAATGCCATTGCCCGTTCTTCATGGTGAGAACATATCCGGGCAACTGGGAGTCCCCGTTCTTTTCAAAGCAGATATTTCCCATCACCCCGGAAACCGTGATGTTCCTAAGCGCATCCCGGATCGCGGTCCGCTCTGCTTTGAGCTTGGAAGGGTCGCCGGTGACATTCGCCTTCTTCATCGCTGCTGCAAGGATGTAGACAGCATCATAGGCCGCCGCATCGGCCTGATGCGGGAAGGGCTTGTCAACGCCGACCTTCTTCGCGCCCGCCACGAATTTTTGCGAGAATGCGATGGCTCGCGCATCGCGCTTGTGCCAAAAGCCGATCGAGAATACCGAACCGTCCGCGTCCTTGCCCATACCCTTGATGATCTGTGGGTCGGCCCAGATGGTCGAACCGATCAGCGGCGTCTTGATCCCGCGCTTGCGCAGTTCTTTGAGAAAGCGGATAGCCACCGGCGTAATGCCTGCAAAGGCGATGTAATCCAGCTTCATGCTTTTGAGTTGCGAGACCTGTGGCCCCAGATCAAATGCTTCCGTGGAAAACCCGATCGGCGCGGATGCCATCTTGACGCCGAATTTCTTGAAGATCGGCCCCATGATTTTCAGGCCAACGACCTTCGAAATGAAGTCGTCGGTACCGTAGAGGATGACAGTGTTCTTTTTGAGCATGCCCTTCTTCTTCGTTCTTTTTGAGCATGCCCTTCTTCTTCAGCGTTTTGACCACGCGTATGAATTGAAGAGCCTCCGATTCGCCAATCCGATAGGCATAGGGAAAGCGGTCCGCCAGCTTGGGCGCGGATGAAGCGTTGGTCATTTGGACGATGCCCAGCCGTTCGCCAGCCGGAAACGCCACGCGTGCTTCCGCCGAGGCTAGGGGGCCAATCACGGCCAGCGCTTTATCATCGCGCGCAAACTTGCGTACCGCGACTACAGCCTGCTTCGGATCGCCGCCGGTGTCGAACTTGACCACGCGGAGCTTCATTCCATTGATGCCGCCGGCCGCGTTGATCTCACGGACGGCAATGTCAACGCTAACCTCGGTTGTCCTGCCGATGGATGCGAAACGTCCGGTCTTGCCGAAGCTGAGCCCAAGGACCAGGTCCTTCGCTTCCGCGCTCATCGGCGCAAGTGCGAGCGTCGCCGCTGCAACTCCCGCGGCTGTCAAAGCTAAATGTCTTTTCATCGATAGAATCTCCCTCAAGCTACCTTGGGTTTCGGTTAGATGAGCACACTTGGCATTGGCAGCGCTGCCAAAGCGGTCCTGGGTACGACTATGCGGACGCAAGCGCGGGCGTGGCCCGGTCCCCGAGCGCCTGCAGGGTAGGCATCACGTCACGGGCAAACCGTTCGGTGCTTGCGTCGGTCAATTCAGGCGGCAGGGTGCCGAACTGAAGAAGGGTCAGGAGCTGTCCGAAGCCCATGTCGGCGTGATAGGCCTCAAAGCGCTGGCGCACTGTTTCTGCGCTGCCGCAGACCATCATGCCCATCTCCATCGCTGTTTCGATGGCCAGATCGCCGAACATGCTGGCTTTGGCGGCCGCCACCCGTTTCATCGACTCGCGGGAGGTGTAGCCAGGCGGAAGCAGGAACTCGATCGGCATCTTGGCGAACCGGTTGCGGAAATTTTCGAAGTGTACTTTCGCCTCCGCAACGGCGCTGGCGTCCGTTTCGCCAACATATATCGGTACGGCCCAGCCAAGCTTGCTGTCATCGGTGGTGTAGCCGTACTCCTCCGCTCGGTCGCGATAGGCGTCGAGGTACTTTTTGACCGCGACCGCCGGGCTGAAGGTCTGCAGGTAAGTGTATTTCCGGTCGGGATGAGCCGCAAAGTCGATGGTTTCCTGGCTGCCCTGTGAGGGAATCCAGACCGGCGGATGGGGCTGCTGATAGGGGCGCGGCCACATATTGACGTAGCGGTGCCGGTAGTGCTTTCCGTGAAATTCGAAGGGGCCTTCTTCAGTCCAGGCGCGGATGATCAACTCATGGGCTTCGTGAAACCGCTCGTGACTTATCGAGGGATCGACCCCGAAGATGTGGTATTCCGCACCGATACCGCGGACGAAGCCGCTGATTAGCCGGCCGCGGGTCAGATTGTCGATCATCGCGTGTTCTTCGGCGAGCGTCAGCGGATGCTGGCGCAGGGGCAGGGCGCTGCCCAGGATGGCAATCTTCACCCGATGAGTGCGTCGCGCCAGCGCGGCGGCCATGACGATCGGCGATGGCATCATGCCATAGGCGGTCTGGTGGTGTTCGTTAACGCCGACGCCATCGAAGCCCAGCTCTTCCGCGCGCTCGAGCTGGTTGAGATAGCGGTCATAAAGCGTCGCCCCGACTTCCGGATCATAGAGCCGGTTGGGAAGCTTGACCCAGGACGTGCCCACTTTGTCGATCTCCGCCAGGTCAATTTCGGCGTAGGGCATCAGGTGAAAGAAAAAAACCTGCATGGCTCAGCGCTCCCCGATGTGGCTGTTGATGGCCTGCACGAGAGCGTCGGCCTGTTCGATATGCAAAAAATGCCCGGCTTCCGGCAGGATGGTCACGCCAGCGCCCGGAATCATCCCGGCCAAGGGCTCGGCGTGATCGACCGACAGGATATTGTCATGGGCACCCCAGACGATGTGGGTTGGCACATCGATCCGGTGCAGCCATTTCGACAGATGCGGATCGTGGAGCCGCGGATCCCAGGCGAGTCGGGCAAATGACATGCGGTTCTTGAGCCAGGTATCGTCTGCTTCGACCGCCTCGGGCAGATTTTCAATCGCCCGGGCTGCGAAATCCTGATTGTAGAATCCTTGTTGGAAAGTTTCTTCGGGGGACCAGGCAAACGGATCGCCGGTAGCAGCCCCCGCCACATGAACGCCTGCGGGGCAGATCGCTGTCATGCTGGCGATCTGTGATGTGTCGCGGACGGCGATTTCCATCGCGATCCAGCCACCGAGAGACATGCCGACCAGATGCACCTGATCCAGACCGAGTTCTTTCAGCAGGTCGAGATAGAAATAGGCGACATCATGGATGTTATCGAACCATTCGGGCTCGTCCGACTCGCCGAAGCCGGGATGCTCTGGCGCAATGACTTCGTAGGATTCGGCGAGGGCGGTCATGAATGGTAATTCAATTCCGCCACCGCCAGCGCCATGCAGAAACAGCAGCGGTGGACCTTCGCCCCCGCGCAGGACGCTGACGGTGCAGTCCCTCACTGTCAGAGAGCCTTTTGTAAGCTTGGTCACGTGGTTCTGCTCCTTGTCGGATCGATTGCGGCGGGAATGGGGGGACTATCCTGCGGTGGATCCGCCGTCGATGGGAATTACGGTGCCGGTGATAAAGCTTGCCGCCGGCGACCCCAGCATCAGGGCCAGCCCCTGCAACTCGCTGGTGTCAGCAATGCGCCCCATGGGCACCACATCGGAAAACGCCTTCGCCACCGCGGGGTCGCTGAGCCGGCCATTGCCGATGTTGGTGTAGAACGGCCCCGGGGCGATGGCGTTGATCGAGACATTGAAGGGCGCCAGTTCCATGGCCGCCTGCCGCACCAGATTGATCACGGCAGCCTTGGTCGCGGCATAGGCATAGCCGACCATTTGTTCCGCCTTGAGCCCGGCGATTGATGAGGTCACGACGATGCGGCCCGATTTCTGCCGTTTCATATGAGCCGCAGCAGTCTGAATCGTGGTGAAAACGCTGCTCAGGTTGATGTGCAGAACCTCGTCCCACTTTGCCTGGTCGACGGCGTTGATCTGGCCGGCGTCGGTTTGATAGCCGGGCCCGGCGCTGATCCCGGCATTGGCGAATATCGCGTCCAGCCGGCCGTGGGTCGCGGCAACACCGTCGATTGCGGTACGCAGCGCCGCCAGGTCGGACACATCCAATTCAATCGTCTCAACCGACCCGCCACCATCGGCCAAACGTTGCCGGTGTTCGGTCAGCGTATCCGGATTGATGTCCGTCATCACCACATGGGCGCCGTTGTCAGCCATCACCTCGGCCATGGCGAGGCCAAGGCCGCTCGCCGCGCCGGTGACAAAGGCAACATGGCCGTTCACATCGAATAACTGTTCAGCCTTCATGGATATCTTTCGTTCCTGGAATTAGAGGGTATTGCTGGTATCGGCGCGGCCAGGGTGACAGCGCATTTGACCGAAAAGGATTGTCACCGTCCGTCGTGCGGACCTGCCACATAATTCTTGCCGGTTTTCAGCGTAGTTCTTCTCCCCATTGGGCCTGGCTATGGACGCTCAATGGTCCAGTTTTCGTTCAGTTTCGTGCCTGACGCCTTGATGACCTTGGACAGCGGACAGTATCTTGCCAGCCCCTCGCGGACGCGGGCGATATCTTCTTCGCTGGCGCTGGTCTTGACGATAACGTTCACGTCCATTGCCGGGAACGGCAGGTCGATTTCTTCCTCCAGCATGACGCCGCGACGGTCGAATTGGGTGGCAATGTCGATGGTCATCTCACCCAGGTCTACATCCAGGCTTTCTGCCACCTTGTGGCTGATCACGTTGATGCAGGCCGCAAGTGCGCAAGGCAGCGTTTCCGTTGGCGTCGCGCCCTGGTTGGTGCCGCCACGTGCGGTCGGCTCATCGATCACCACATTCAAGTCGCGGACCGAGATATCAGTGCGAGAGTGGCTACTCGCCACTGCGCTTATCTTCTGGGTAACAACGGTCTTGGGAACGGCATTCGCCATAGCATTTGTCCTTGTTTCATTTTGATCTACGCAGCTACTCCGCCGCGGCCGGTGGTGATTGTTCGGTAACAACAATGCGCTCGATCTGACGCCTTATATGGCTCAGAGCCTTGTCGGCCGAGATCGCCATCATCGGCTCGTGGGGGTTGAGATCGACACGCGCTTGCTGCGCTTCGATGATGTCTTTGTCTTCGTGAAACGCCGCATAGATGTACTCGATGACCTTGTCGTCGAGCCCCTCCACGCCGATGCCAAAATTCCGTGGATGGGCGAAATGATAATGCGCAGTTTTCTCCGTCTCAGGGGTGATGACCGTGAAGTGCCGGAATTGCAGCGCGCCCTCGCGGCTGCCCTTATGGCCGCCGGCGCCCAATGGCGCCGAGCCGAAGTCGCCTAACAGGACATTTCCCCGCGTGTAGAAGTCATAGAAGCTCCACCGGTCCACGTTGCCCTCGAACGTGGCGAAGGCCTTGTTCATCGGCGCAAGCGGCGTGTCGTCAACGGTGTGTTCGATGCGGATGCCGAAATCGGGATGCTCAAGGTGGGGCCGCTCTTCATCATAGTTTGACGTGCCGATGGTATTCTTGTGCGTGTACGGCAGGTGCGAAAAGTCGAGGATATTGTCGATAATCAGTTGGTAGGACGCGTTGTAATGCAGGTGGCCCCCCTTGTAGGGCCAGGCTGGATCGTCGAGATAGGGCCAGTCGATAATCTCTTCGGGATCGGCCCGGTCGGCATCACCCATCCAGATCCAGGCAAGATTCTGCTTTTCGACCACCGGGAATCGGCGCACCCGAAAACTTGCAGGGATGCGTTCCTCGCCCGGCACGTCGATGCATTCTCCTGATGGCGCGAATTTCAGCCCGTGATACATGCACCGGACGGCGTCACCTTCCAGCCGTCCCTTCGAGAGCGGCGCCATACGATGGCAACACCGGTCTTCGAGCGCGGTCAACGTTCCATCGGCGGTACGATAGAGGATAACCGGCACGCCAAGATACGTACGCGCAAAAAGGGTGTTCTCGGGAATATCGCTGGCCCAGGCCGCGACATACCAAGCGTTCTCGATCCACACTGGCACGAACTCCATTCTTGGAAATCCGCCTCAATCTTCACGCTAACGCCGTACCACCATCATTTGCAATTGAGCAAAGATGGGTTATTGATATTCATATTATGGATTTTCCAAATATCGACCTTTACGGTCTTGCAGCCTTCGACGCTATCCGCCGCACCGGCAGTATCACCCAGGCAGCGCTTGAGCTTAATTTGGCGCAATCGACGCTCAGCAACAGATTGAGACGACTGCGGTCGCAATTGGATGATCCGCTGTTCATTCGAACGGCGGCAGGGATGCAGCCAACACCCTTTGCGGAAGACATCGGGGCCCGCATCAGTGACGCACTTGCGATGATCGATGGCGGCCTACGAAATAGAAAAGACTTCGACCCAGGCCGCGAAGCCCGCACCTTCACCATTCTAATGACCCCTGTAACTGAAGTTCAGCTGGTTCCACTGGTGGTCGACCGCTGCGCCGTAGAGGCGCCCGGCATGAACTTCACGACGCGGGCGTTGCCGGATAAGGAGACTGAAAATGCCCTTCGGGAGGGTGTCGCGGACTTGGCGATCGGCTACTTTCCGGATATCTCCCAATCGCTCAAGCAGCGACACGTGGTCAATTCCGACTATGTGTGCGTGGTGTCCAAAAACCATCCCACCATCGGTGATACCATCAGTCGTGAGCAGTTTCTTGGCTCCCGTTACGCGATTGCCGATGTCAGGGGGACGGGGCATCATGCAGTCGAACTCGCGCTTCAACGCGCCGGTGTTGCGACCAATATTGTTGCGCGTGTCTCGAATTTCTTGTCGCTGTCATTGATCGTCGCGTCATCGACGTTGATTGCGACGATCCCGGGAATGCTGGCCAATACAATGCAGCATGCTGCAGATATCAAAGTGCTGCGCCATCCCCTCGATCTCCCTACGCCGGAAGTTCGCCAGTTCTGGCACGACCGCGTTCATCGCGATCCTGCTCACGTCTGGCTCCGCGGAATCCTGAGTGATCTTTACCGGTCGCTTCCAAACAAAATGGAATCTCCGGCATGAACTCGCCCCCTTGTTAGGATGGCGGTGGCGTTTGTGAGGCCGCGAAAATCCAAAGAATGCGACAGCCGATTCATGCCGCGATTCCGTCAGCCGCGCTTGATGTCGGGAGCGACCTGCGCCGCCCAGTCGTAGGCGGCAAGCAGCCGGTCGTGCCGGCGGTCAATGAAGGCCTGGGTGTGGGGGTGGGTGAAGATGTAAAACTGTTCGTCTTCAATGGCGCGCACCACCCAGCGTCCAGCTTCGACCGGCGTCATCCCGTCCTTGAGCGCACCCACGAGTGGATGATCGGCTGGCCTGTCGAACGGGCCGCCAAAGCGGTCGGGGCGGTTACGGCCGCCATCATAAATCGCGGTGTCTACGGCAGCGGGACAGAGAACCGAGACGCCGATGGCGTGATCGGCGAGGTCGTCGGCGAGCGCTTCCGACAATCCGACCACGGCAAATTTGGTTGTCGAGTAGACGCCATGACCCCAGTCCGGCATGACATGATGGCCACCAATGGAGGCCGTGTTGACGATATGCCCGGGATCGCCCTGCGCCTTGATCAGGGGGAGAAAGGCCTGCACGCCGTTGATAACGCCCATCAGATTGACGCCAACAACCCAGTCCCAGTCCTGGTCCGGCACCTGGTCCAGCGGTACGCCGGCGTAGCCCACACCCGCGTTGTTGCAGAGGATATGGATGTCGCCGAATGTCGCCGCCACATTGGCAGCCGCCTTCTTCATGTCATCTCGATCCGAGACGTCCACCGGAAAAGCGGCGACCTGAATTCCCCAGCCAGCAAGGCTTTCTTCAGTCTGCGACAGACGATCCGCTTCGATGTCCAGCAGGGCAAGGTTGACGCCAACTTCGGCGAATGCCTGCGCCAGGCCCGCGCCGATACCCGATCCGGCGCCGGTGATCACGGCGGTCTTGCCAGACAGATTTTTCACTGGGCGGTTCCTCCCGAAAACAACATGCCTGTATCACAATGGGATTCAGGTCCGTTGGCGGTGAACCGTTGCGCACCATTCACCGAAAATCAATTGCTCTATAGAATTGCCAGCCAAATCAGGTCTCTGTATCTTCGATACCAACGGGCGCAGGAATGTCGCTCGAAGCCATTCGAGGGAGAAAGTCTATGTTGAGAAAATTGATACTGTCCGCGGCGCTGGTTCCGGTTGCAGGAACAATGGCCGCTGCGCAAACCGTTGGGTTTGCGACGTTGCCGCCGGGCGCGATCAACAATGTCCAGGCGCAGGTTATCGCCAAGGTGGTGCAGGCCAACTCGGACCTGAAGATCCGGGTGACACCCTATCGCGGTGGTGGTGCCGTGGCGGCAGCCGTGCAGCGCAAGCGCGCGGAATTCGGCATCTCCGACATTGTCGAAATGACCGACGCCTACACCGGCGCAGGGCGCTTCAAGGGCCGCAAGCACGGCAGTCTGCGGGTCGCGTTTCGGGTGCTGGCTTTCAGCGTGGGCATGTTCGTTCGCAAGGACTCGGGCATCACCAAACTGGCAGACCTGAAGGGCAAGAGATTTTCCAGCCGGTGGTCCGCCTTCCCGAACGCGATCCCGCTGGCCAATGGCACCTTCGCAACCGTGGGCCTCAGTCTGAAAGACTTTGTGGGCGTGCCCACAGCCAACATTATCCGCGCCGCCAATGACTTCAAGGCGGGCAAGACCGATGCGCTGTTCTTTGCCGTTGGTGCGCCCAAGGTGGCGGAGGTGAACTCTGCCGTCGGTGGCATCCGCCTGCTCGGCATCGACAATTCACCTGCTGGCATTGCCCGCATGAAAGCGATCCGCAAGGATTACTTCCCGATGCAGGTGAAACCGCATCCGCGGTTGGCCGGTGTGCTGGCGCCCACCTGGGTTCTGGGCTCAGACCTGATTATCTATGTGGGCGCGCATGTCTCGAACGACGTGGTCTACAAATTCGTCAAGGCGGTCCATCCGAACCGGATCGCGCTGGGCAAAGGCCATCCGTCACTGTTCGGCTTCCAGCAGAAGCAGATGGGCAAGAAGTTTACGGTCGCGAGCTATCACCCTGGCGCCATCAAATTTTATAAGGAGATCGGAATCTGGCCGGCGAAGTGACCGGACAGTCTGAAAACCTGACTACCCCGGAAGCCGGGGCGCCGACGACAAATCCAGAGGACGATATCTCCGCACCAGACGACCTGGTGCTGAGATACGTTCGTCCGGTTCTTGCAGCACTGCTTACCTGCGGATCGCTCGCCTATTCTGCGGACCTGTATCGCGACGCGGGGCTGGTGCTGTTTCCCGAACAATTTCTCGCCGGCATGCTGGGGGTCGCCCTCGCGCTGGTGTTCCTGCACTACCCCGCCCGGCGGAAGACCGCGCGGGACAGGGTGCCGGCCTATGACCTGGTATTGGCGCTACTGGGGTTCGGCGCCGGTGCCTA
>JAJFFJ010000054.1 GCA_021776685.1 Alphaproteobacteria bacterium | reverse complement strand
CCCCGCGGGATCATCCGTTTGACAGCGCGCTCGATCAGCCGCTCAGGATGTTTGCCCTCCAGCGTATCGCGGGCGTTGACTTGCTTGATGCCGCCGGGATAGCCGGTGTGCCAGTAGTGGATCTTGTCGTCCAGCTTCTTGCCGGTCAGATACACCTTCTCGGCATTAATCACGACGATATGGTCGCCGCAGTCCATGTGAGGCGTGAAGGTGGGCTTGTGTTTGCCGCGCAGATAGTCCGCACAGACCACCGCCATGCGTCCCAGCACCAGGTCGGTGGCGTCAATCACCCACCATTTCTTGTCGATGTCCGCCGGCGTCGCCGTATAGGTTTTCATCTTCCGTTTCCGAGCAATGCCCGCAGCCCTCAGACACCTGTCGAAGGGCAACGCGGCGTCCGGCGTCAGAGGGTGGCCCGGGCCTTGCCCGACCGGTCCGCTCGCAAAATGCCGGTTGAATAGCAATCGGGCGCGGCACCTGAAGGCACCGCCCCGCGAAACGCCGGAGTTAGGCCATAATCCGGCACATTGTCAAGGGAGCGTCGGCGATTTCCATTCTGCTGCACCGCGACATATTTGCGTCGTTCGCTCCCGAATGTACCCTCAACCTTAACAGCGCCCCGATCAGCGGGAATCGGGCTACGCGATAATGGGTTGAGGAGGAAGCGCGTAGGAGGATTGGCAGGCGGCGACCACCCGCGGGTCGTCATCGCAAGAGAGATCCGCCCGCAGCACCAGCAGCCGCTTGCCGGGTTTCACCACCGTTGCGACGCATTTCAGCACCTGCCCTGCAGGGCGGCTGAGAAAATGCATGGTCAGGTCCGACGTCACCGACTGTATGCCGTCCGGATGGACGGTCATGGCCGCACCCCACATGGCCGCGTCCGCCAGTCCCATCAATACGGGTCCGGCAATGGTGCCGCCCGGGCGCAGGAACTCGTCGCGAATCTGCATCTCCGCCTGTACTTCACCCCAAGAAATGCCGGTGACCTTGATGCCCATGGACTGGCCGTAGCCAAAGCCGTCCATAGACATGGCGGCCTGCACCTCTTCCATGGTCGCGAGTGAGTTTGATCCCTCTGGCACATCTCTCTCCCTAACGTTTACGTAAACGGAAATTAGGCAGGACGGCGCAGTTTGTGAAGCCCTTCAGGCCCGCGCCATTGACGGCCTTCTGGCAAAGAGCGGATATAGGCAGCAAATCAGAGCCAAATGAGGGGAGAAGATCATGCGCGCACTGGACAACACCATCGCCTGGATCACAGGCGCGGGCAGCGGCATCGGCAAGGCTGGCGCCATAGCGCTGGCAGGCGCCGGCGCAACAGTGGTGCTGTCAGGCCGGCGGCCGGAACCATTGGCCGAAGTCGCGGCAATGATCGCAGATGCAGGTGGATCCGCGTCGGTCGAACCCCTGGATGTAGCGGATGCCGCTGCCTGTCAGGCGCTGGCCGACAAGATCGCCACCGATCACGGCCAACTCGACATTCTGGTCAACAGCGCCGGCCTGAATATTCCGAACCGCCAGTGGCCTGATCTGGATACCGAGAGCTGGCGCAACGTGGTCGACATCAACCTGAACGGTGCCTTCAACATCACCCAGGCGGTGTTGCCCCAGATGCGTAAAAAGGGCGACGGCCTGATCATCAACATCTCCAGCTGGGCCGGGCGATACGACTCCTACCTCACCGGCCCTGCCTATAACGCCACCAAGCACGGCGTGCTCGCCATGGCCGCCCACCTCAACATCGAGGAAGGCAGGAACGGTATCCGCGCCTGCACCATCTGCCCGGGCGAGGTGAACACCCCGATCCTGGACAAGCGGCCGGTACCAGTGCCCCAGGAAGAAAAAGACCGCATGCTTCAGGAAGACGATCTGGGCGAGACCATTCTGTTCGTCGCCCGCATGCCGGCCCACGCCTGCGTCAACGAAATCCTGATCAGCCCCGCCTACAACCGCCTGACCGCACAGCCGAAGGGGTAGCCCCCCGCAATTACCATAATGTGCTATGCTGGCAGGGTTCAAACAGGGGGCCGGCCATGTATCAGCAACGCGCCACGCGTCGTCGCGAGCATCAACGGATCATTCTGGCGGCGGTATTTGCCGTCGGCGCCGCGCTGGCAAGCGCGCCGAATGCGCAGGCCCAGTTCGCAGGACGCTGGACCGGCTCTGGGCTCACGGTCGATTTTATCCAGAATGGCGGCGGGCTAATCGGCAAGGACTTGCGTGGCAATATCATCATCCGGGGTACGGTCCATGGCAACCGGCTGAATGCCCGGGTGATCACCCAGGGCCCGCGCACTGCGCGAGGCCGCTGCCCCAACTACCGCGTCCACTGGTCGCCTCTCAACTTGAGACTATCCCCCAACCGCCGGCGCCTTGCAGGCATCTGGACCCGATATCGGCTGCGTTGGACTTGGACCGGACCCATCGTCTGCGGTCCCTCAGGGACTGTGGCGCAACGCGTTGCCTTTCGCCGGGTTGGCAACGCCCCGCAGCAGCGCGGCCATACGGGCTGTGGCGGCCGGCGGCCATCGGTAGAGGTC
>JAJFFJ010000053.1 GCA_021776685.1 Alphaproteobacteria bacterium | reverse complement strand
GGACGCCATGGCGCTGACCTTTCTGCGCAATCCCTGGGATCTGGACGTGCTGGTCACGGAGAACATGTTCGGCGACATCCTGTCGGATGCAGGCGCCGGGTTGATGGGCGGCCTGGGGTTTGCCCCCTCCGCGGATATCGGCGAGGATCATGCGGTGTTCCAGCCCTGCCACGGCACCGCCCCGGATATCGCCGGCCAGGGCAAGGCCAACCCCACGGCCATGGTCCTTTCAGCGGCCATGATGCTCGACTGGCTGGGCCACCGCCATGACGTCCCCGCCGCCATCGATTGCGGCGCGGCGTTGACGGCAGCCGTCGAAGCGGCCTTTGCGACCGGTCGCCTGCATCCCATGGAAACCGGCGGCGCCAGCGGCCTTGCCGAGATCGTCTTGGCCATTTCCGACGCGCTTGCCCCATAAACCAGGCGCCTAGGCAGGATTTCAAACCGATCGACGACCCCTCCCATTTGGGCGGGTGGATAGAGGTGCCCGGGAGGCCACAACTAACCTGTTTGATACTCAATTTGCCTTGCCTAACGCGTTGACCGCCCTTTGAGGCAAGGAGCAAGTCCGCTATCACGGGGGGCATGAGTGATGCGGACCCAGCGGCCATCACCGGCCTCTATCAAACCTATGCGCCGGCATTTGACAGGGACCGCGGGCGCAGCCTGATAGAACGCGCTTGGCTCGACGCCCTACTCGACCGGCTCAGCGGCCGCCGGGCGGTGCTTGATCTGGGCTGCGGCATGGGCGAGCCCATCGCCCGGCACCTGATCGAACAAGGCTGCACCCTGACCGGTGTGGACGCCGCGCCGGCGATGATTGCGATGTGTATGGAACGATTTCCCGGGTCCACCTGGATGGTCGGCGACATGCGGGCGCCACCGGTGGACGGCCGGTTCGATGCTGTCATTGCGTGGGACAGCTTCTTCTTCCTGCCGCCTGACGATCAGCGGGCAATGTTCGATGTCTTCAACCGCCTGCTGGGCGAAACCGGCCTGCTCATGTTCACCTCGGGCCCGGAAGCCGGCGAGGCGGTAGGCGACTTTGAAGGCCATCCGCTCTACCACGCCAGTCTCGACCCCGACGAATACCGCAGCCTGTTGGCCACACGCGGCCTGACAGTTCTTCGCCATATCGCGAATGACCCGGATTGCGGCGGCCACACCGTATGGCTGGCCGGGCGAGCGTCCTCAGACTGAACGGTTGATCGCGCGCCAGACCTTTTCCGGTGTGAGCGGCATGTCCATGTGGGTGACCCCGTCGTCTGACAGGGCGTCCAGCACGGCATTGATGATCGTCGGTGGCGAAGCGGTGGTCGGCCCTTCACCAATGCCTTTCACGCCCAGCGGATTGTCGTCACCATGGACGGGATTGAACAGGGCGGTGATCTCCGTCATGTCGTCGGCCCGGGGCATGCAATAGTCCATGAAGCTGCCGGAGAGCAGCTGGCCGTCCCCGTCATAGACCGTCGCCTCCATCAGCGCCTGGCCGACGCCCATGGCGATGCCGCCGTGAAGCTGGCCGCTGGCAAGCAGCGGGTTGATCACCCGGCCGGGGTCGGACACCACCACATAGCGGTCCAGGCGTACCACTCCGGTGTCCGGATCCACCTCCACCTCGCAGAGGTGACAGCCGCTGGGATAGCTCATGCCCGGCACCTGAAACCGCTCCTCGATTCTCAAATCGCCGCCGCGGCTCTCTGCTTCGGCGGCAACCGCAAAAAGCGTCACCGTGCGGTCCGTTCCGGATACCCGATAAGCGCCATCGGTATATTCGAGGTCGTCTATCGCCGCCTCCAGCAGATCTCCCGCAATCTCCTTACCGGCTTCGATCACGGAGAGTGCGCCATTGTGAACCGCGCCGCCGCCGATGCGCATGACCCGAGAGCCGTGCGCGCCATAGCCTTCTTTGATCCGGTCGGTATCGCCATCGATGACATCGAACACATCCGGATCCACGCCCAGCACATCCGCCATCACCTGACCGAAGACCGTGGCGTGGCCCATGCCGAAATCCTGACTGCCCACCAATGCCGTGATGCGCCCGTCGCCGGAGACCGCGATATCGGCGAACTCGGTCAGCGCGCCGCCGGCGTTCTCGATATAGGTGGTAACCGCCCGGCCCCGGCGCAGTCCTGCCCCGGCAGAGGCTGCCTGGCGTGCGTCGAAGCCGTCCCAGTCCAGTGCGGCCAGCCCAGCGTCCAAACTGCCGGGGAAATCCTGCGCCTGATAGACAGCGCCGGTGGGTGCGGTCCAGGGCATCTGGTCTTGCGGGATCAGGTTCCGGCGGCGGAGGTCCACCCGGTCGATGCCTGTTTCCCGCGCAGCCAGGTCCATCAACCGCTCCAGGCAGAGCGTCACCTCCGCCCGTGCGATACCGCGGAAGGCCGCGATGGGCGCGGTGTTGGTGAAGACACCTTCGATGGTGAAATGATGTGCGGGAATACGATAGGGCCCGCAGATCATCGGCGACATCCATTGCACGATGATCAACGGCGAGCGGCTGACCAGATAGCCGCCATGCCACCAGCTGGCGAAGACGTCGACAGCAGTAACAATGCCGTCGCCATCCAGCGCCATCCGGGCGGTGAGCGCCTGGCTCCGCGCCTGGGTGTCGGTGAGGAAGGCCTCCGTTCGCTCTGCGATCCATTTGACCGGACGGTCCAGCGCCCGGGCCGCAAACATGGCCAGGATGAATTCCGGATAGGCCACGTTGCGGGCGCCAAACCCGCCGCCGGTCTCAGGGACAATTACACGAACCGCTTCCGCATCGACGCCAATAACCTCGGCGAGAAGCGGCTTGAGCGCATGGCCAGACTGACAGCCCATCTGCAGGGTGAAGCGGCCGCCAGCAAATTCTGCGATTATGCCGCGCGGCTCCATGAAGGCGATGGTCTCGCG
>JAJFFJ010000052.1 GCA_021776685.1 Alphaproteobacteria bacterium | reverse complement strand
CGCCCAACCCCGCCGTCTTACGTCGGGGGCAGGCACTGACGGGGGCCAGGCAGTGGCCAAGGATCCAGAACGCGGCGGTGGCTCAATTCGTCCGCGATGTATGGGATGAGATCGAAAACGAGGAGGGAACAATTCCATGAGCGAGAGCAATGAGGGCAACGGTAAAACCTGCATCGTGACAGGCGTTGGACCCGGCACCGGCAGTGCGCTGGTCAAGCGCTTTGCCGAAGGCGGCTACACGGTGGCGATGATCGCGCGGGACGAAGAGCGACTGGCGGGACTGGCGGCCGAGACCCCCAACACGCACCCTTATCCCTGCAATGTGCTGGATGCCGACGGATTCATCGCAACCATCGAGAAGATCAAGGCCGACCTGGGCGACCCTGCGGTGGTCGTGCACAACGCGGTCAGCGCTGCCTTCGGCGATTTCATGGAGATAAAGCCGCGCCAGCTGGAGCGGACTTTCCAGATCAACACCATGGCGCTTTTGCATCTGGCGCAATTGACAGCGCCGGCGATGATCGAGAAGGGCGAAGGCGCGATCCTGGCCACGAGCAATACTGCAACATACCGCGGCAAAGCCGCATTTGCCGGCTTCGCACCGACCAAAGCGGCGCAGCGGATTTTGATGGAGAGCATCGCCCGCCGCCTCGGCCCCGAAGGCGTGCATGCCGGCTATATCGTCATTGATGCGGCGATCGACGTGCCGTGGGCGCGGGAGGCCTTTGCCGACAAGCCCGACGACTGGTTCTGCAAGCCGGCCGACATCGCGGAGGAAGTCTATCATGTGGCCCACCAGCCTCGTTCGGCCTGGACTTTCGACGTAATGATCCGCCCGTTCGGCGAAGAATGGTAGGGAGGCGGGCGCCGTGGCCGACCTGCGCGTCTTCTCCTATCTTCCCAATCCACGGCTCTACAAGGCGACCATTGCAGCACGCTATTCCGGCGCGACCGTTGAGATCTTCGGCGGACCGATGGGCGAGCTGCAGAACTGGCTCTGGGACTATGACTCGCGGGAATTGACCGACGGCGACCGGGAGACCCTCGCTGCTTTCGCACGGCAGGCCAAGACAGGCTTCGACGGTGCGCTCTACAAAACGGATGCGTTCCTGACTGCCCATCCCTTCGGCGCCGTACCGGCGGGCTTCGCCGAGGGCGGCGGCGTCGGGTTTTTCGAATCCAACAGCATCATGCGTGCCGCCGCGCGGCTGGGGCCAAACGGCGGCTGCCTGCTTGGCGACGGTCCGATGGAGCAGACCCGCATAGACAGCTTCCTGGACCGGGCGCTGGTCTTTGCCCGCGATTCCCAACGCTACATGCTGGGCGGCCGCACGGCGATGACGCCGCCCTTGTATGCCGAAATGGAAACCGCGCTTGCCAGCTGGCTGGGCGGACTAGAAAACGCGTTGTCATCCAATAGCTGCCTGGTCGGTGACAGGATCACCCTCGCCGATATCTCCTTCGCCTGCGAAGTCAGTTCATTTTCCAACGAAGTGAATCTGGGTGCCGTGCTTGACGAGGCTGGACTTCCGCCCTTGCTGCCACAGCTGGCCGATCATCCTGCAGTCTGCCGCCACCTTGCCCGTCTGGCGCGGGAACCACGTTTTTCGGAAGACCTGGCAGACTATTTCGCCCGCCTGCCCCTGGGTTGATCAGAGGCCTTGCCGGTGTGGCAGCGAGGGCGTCCGGTATGCGCCCAGGGGGGGACCGGAAGACAGGCTTGCCCCGGCAATTTCAGCTGGCGGAAAACCGTTATAGCCAATCGTCATTGGTTCTGTGGGTTGGGTGGGCCCACATGAACAGGTGCGCCTTGTAGATGCGGTCGGGCATAACCGGATTTAGCCCATTGTAGAGGAACGGAATCCCGTGATCGCTGCGTTCAACAGGCAACGGCTCATTTGACGGTGATCGGACCATAGCGCTTCATGCTGCTGCGCATTCTCAACCATCCCTGGTTTTTCTGGCTGCTGCTGTGCGTGCCGGCGGTGCCGATGATCGCCGGCCTCGCCTCCGGCGGCGCCACGGCGGAGATGCTGCTGCACCCGTCAGGCGAATTTTCCGGGCGTTTTCTGATCCTGGCCCTGATGGTGACGCCGCTTGGACTGTTGTTCCGGGGCGCGCGGTGGACCCGCTGGCTGATGCGTCGACGCCGACCCCTTGGCGTTGCCGCCTTCGGCTACGCCGCCTTTCACACGCTCCTCTATGTCGTGGACATGGGGTCGCTCAAAGCCATGCTGGCGGAGTTCTGGGCGCTGGGTATCTGGACCGGCTGGGTTGCCTTCGCAATTTTTATTCCACTCGCAGTGACCAGCAACGACAAGGCGGTTCGGCAGTTGCGCCGGGCCTGGCAGCCGCTCCACCGCTGGGTCTATCCGGCGGCCGTGCTGACGCTCCTGCACTGGATTTTCGTTCACAACAATCTGGGTCCGGCGCTGGTGCATTTTGCGCCGTTGGCCTTGCTGCAGGCCTACCGAATTTTTTACTTCATGCGCCGGCGGTCGGCGCCTTCGACCACCACCTGATACCGGCCAACCAAAGGAATTTACCCATGGCAAAACTTATTGCACTTGCGACTGCCCTGACATTCTTCGCTCTCACCGGCGGCGCCCAGGCCACTGGCTTGATGACCTGTAAGTCCGGCGACCGCTCAACCTGGAAGAGCCAGCAGGACCTTACCAAGAAGATTTCCGCCGAAGGGTGGAAGGTGCGCCACGTCAAAGTCGATGGTGGCTGTTATGAGGTCTATGGCACATCGCCCAAGGGTCAGCGGGTGGAAGCCTATTTCCACCCAGTGTCGCTTGAGTTGCTGCTGATCGCCCGGCGCGGCGAGGTCCTGTTTCGCAAGAAGTAGTCCGCCGGCCCACCCCATCTGAAGGGAAAAATCGCGCGCCTGGCGTGGCGGCCATTGGCAGCGCGCAGGCTGAGGGATAGGGTGATCCTGCCACGAACAGGGGCGGGCGGCATGGGGCCGCCCATCCTGTTTGGTTTTCGACGCGCGCATGCAGATTTACCTACCGATTGCCGAAGTCTCTATTGATGTCTTCCTGCTGCTTTTTCTGGGCGGCGGCGTTGGCTTTCTGTCCGGCATGTTTGGCGTGGGTGGCGGATTTCTGATGACGCCGCTGCTGATCTTTATCGGCATTCCGCCGGCCGTGGCCGTGGCCTCCGAGGCCAACCACATCATCGCCTCGTCCATGTCAGGTGTGATGGCCCATTGGCGGCGTGGGAATGTGGACTTCAAGATGGGCGGGGTGCTGCTGATTGGCGGCTTCCTTGGCTCGTTTGCCGGCGTCCAACTGTTCTCCTGGCTCAGAACCCTCGGCCAGATTGATCTCGTGATCAGCCTGTCCTACGTGGTTTTCCTGGGCATCATCGGCATTTTGATGCTGCTCGAGGCGAGCCGGACAATTTTGCGTAGTCGGCGGCAGTCAGGTGCGCGGCGGCGGCTGCACCAGCACTATTGGGTGCATCGGTGGCCCCTGAAAATGCGGTTCCGTAAATCCAAACTCTATATCAGCGCGATTTCACCGATAATAATCGGCTTTGTGGTTGGCGTGCTGGCCTCGATCATGGGCGTGGGCGGCGGGTTTTTGCTGGTACCGGCAATGATTTATCTGCTCGGTATGCCAACCATGATGGTCGTGGGCACATCGCTGTTTCAGATTATCTTCGTCACTGCCAACGTCACCTTCCTGCAGGCGGTGACTAACCAGACTGTGGACGTGCTGCTGGCGCTGATCTTGCTGGCCGGCGGTGTGGTTGGCGCCCAGTTCGGCACCCGCGCAGGACAGCTTCTGCGGGGGGAGCAGTTGCGCGGATTGCTGGCGCTGATGGTGTTGGCTGTGTGCATCAAGCTTGCCCTTGATCTGGTACTGACCCCGTCGGAGTTGTTCTCTGTCGGCACACCGGGGAGCCACTGATGGGCCGGCGGTTTCCAGGAATGCTCCCTAGCCTGGTTGTGGTGGCGTTGTTACCGGCGCTTTCGATCTCGCCTGCTCATGCGCAACCTTTGATTGCTGATCTTTCAAAGCACGTGGTGGCGATCACCACCGGCTTCACCGGATCGGACGTGTTGGTGTTCGGTGCCGTGGAGGGCAAAGGTGACGTGGTGGTGGTGGTGCAAGGACCGGGCCAGGATGTGGTCGTGCGGCGCAAGGGACGCGTATCCGGCATCTGGGCCAACCGCGATTCCCTGACCTTCGCCGGTGCGCCCTCTTTCTATGCGGTGGCGGCGACCGGCCCGCTGGCGAAAATCGTGCCCGACGCGATCGCGCGGCAGGAACAGATAGGGGTCGACTATCTCCGCCTGAAGCTGAAGGAAGGCAGTTTGGCGGGCCCAGGGGAGCGGAAGTTATTCCGTGCCGCGCTGGTGCGCCTGCGCGCCCGGGACCAGCTCTACCCCAAACAGGTGTTCCCAGTGACCCTGATCGGTAATCGGCTGTTTCGGGCGACGCTTCATTTTCCGGCCAATGTGCCGACGGGCACCTATACGGTGCGCTTTTATCTTTTGCGCGATGGCAAGATCATCGGCGGCTCTTCATCGCCGCTATATGTCAATAAAACCGGGATGAATGCGGAGCTGACCGCCTTTGCCCATGAACAGTCGGTGCTCTATGGCCTGTTGGCCGTGCTGATCGCGGGGTTCCTCGGCTGGTTGGGTGCGGTAGTGCTGCGCCGGCATAACTAGACGACCCGTCCGGGCAGTTTCGCCCGGGCGACAACCGCAATCGGAGGGCTCCGATGGCAAGTTCTAAACGGCAACGATCCAAGAGCGGCCGCCTCAAGGGCGACGAACGGATTTTTTTGGTGGTCGTGGATGAGTCTGATGAGATGCGGGTTGCACTGCGCTTCGCCAGCCTCCGCGCCAAAGCCACAGACGGGCGGGTGGCGCTGTTTGCGGCCATCGAGCCATCGGACTTTGGTCACTGGCAGGCTGTGAAAGAACGCATGGAAGAGGAGTTGCGCGAGGAGGCGGAGGCGCGGCTGGAAAAATTCGCCGATGATGTGAATGTGCTCTCGGGTAAAATGCCGATTATCTATATCCGCTATGGCACCCACCGCGATGTACTGTTGCAACTTTTACATGAAGAGCCGCAGATATCCGTTCTGGTTCTGGCCGCGGGCACCGGCGGCAAAGGGCCGGGCCCCTTGATCAGTCATCTGACCGGCAAGGAATACAGCAAGATCGATATTCCCATCACCATCGTGCCGGGTAATTTGTCGGATGAGGCGATTGACGCCGTGACCTGAGCGGACAAGGCGGCGTCCCACGTATGAGCGGGTCTTTTGGATCCGTGAGGGATACCCGTTTGGACTCGGCAGCGGCATGGGGTAAAGGCTCTGAAACTTCGCCAGACGGGACCGCCCATGTTTACGCTTTACGACCAGTCCACATCCGGCAACGCTTACAAGGCTCGGCTGTTGCTTCATCAGCTCGGCCACGACTTCCAGACTGTGGAGGTCAATACCTTCGACGGCAGCACCCGGACGCCGGAATTCCTGGCGCGCAACCCGGTCGGCAAAGTGCCGGTACTGGCGTTGCCGGACGGTAGTCATCTTGCGGAATCGAATGCGATTCTCTGCTATCTCGCCGATGGCACCGCTTTCTGGCCCGGCGACAAGATGGCGCGGGCGCAGGTCCTGAGCTGGATGTTCTTCGAGCAATATAGCCACGAGCCCTATGTGGCTGTTTTACGCAGCTGGACCAAATATCTGAACATGACGCCGGAGATGGCAGCCCGCGAATCGGAGTTGCGCGACCGCGGTTACGCAGCATTGGATATTATGGAGAAACAACTGTCCTACAGCGACTGGCTGGTTGGAGATTCCTACACAATCGCGGATATTTGCCTGTACGCATACACACATGTAGCCGATGAAGGGGGCTTCGAAATATCCCGATATACTGGGATATTGCGCTGGTTTGAGCGCGTACGTACGCAACCTGACTATGTACCGATCAGCTGGCAACCGTCCGGTGATTGAAATAGGGAAAAAACAGGCCCTACTTGTCGAGTGGCTTGATCATCCGACCCAGATTCTTGCCGGCGAATATATGGAAATGCAGGTGCGGCACCTCCTGGTGCGCATCCTGGCCATTGTTGGTCAGGGTGCGGTAGCCATCGGCCACAACCCCCGCCTGCCGCGCCACGTCGCCGAGCGTACGGATATAGTCGACGATCTCTGGTTCCGTCGCATTGGCGCTGAAAGCGTCCAGATCCTCATAGGGGCCTTTGGGGACGACCAGAATATGGGTCGGCGTTTGCGGATTGATGTCGTGAAAGGCTAGCGAATGCGCGGTTTCGGTCACCTTGTTGCACGGAATTTCGCCGCGAATGATTTTTGCGAAGATATTCTGGTCGTCATAGGCCATGTGGCCCCTCCTGTTGCCATTCCCGTTGCCGCCTTGTTCGTCTCGGTCTCTCCAGTCGCCGTGCGGCGCCCGGTCAGGATTTGCGGGTGGATTTCTCGATTATGCCGGAGACGCCGCGGCGCTTTTCCAGCGCCGACCAGACGTCCTTGGGCTTGACCCCGGTGGCCGCCCACAACACCAGCAGGTGATACAACAGATCAGCGCTTTCGGCGGCGATCTCCTTTTTATCGCCCGCCATGGCGGCGATGACGGTCTCAACCGCCTCTTCACCAGTTTTCTGGGCGATCTTTGGCACGCCGCGGGCCATCAACGCGGCCGTCCATGAATTTTCAGGCTTGCTGCGCTTGCGGCTCTGGATGGTCCGGAAGAGCGCATCCAGCACATGAATATCCGCGCCCTGCGGTGGCGGTTTTTTCCGGGTCTCGGCTTTTTTTGTCATGGGCGTTGCCTTATCAGATCGGCGTTACGGAGTCAGCTTTCCACGGCCCCCGTAATATCGCGGGCATATCGCGGCACGTCACATAGTTTCACAGGCGCATGGCGATGCCGGCAGCTGCCATGTGGGCCTTCGCCTCACCGATGGAATAGTCGCCGAAATGGAAAATCGACGCCGCCAGGACCGCCGCCGCGTGGCCTTCGCGAACGCCTTCCACCAAATGATCGAGGGTGCCGACGCCGCCTGATGCGATCACCGGCACTGTCACCGCATCCGCGATGGCGCGGGTAAGGGGCAAGTTGAAGCCCTTCCGGGTGCCATCCCGATCCATTGACGTGAGCAGGATCTCGCCGGCGCCATAGGCGACCATGCGCTCGGCCCAGGCCACCGCGTCTATGCCGGTGGGCTCCCGGCCGCCATGGGTGAAGATTTCGAATTTGCCCGGCGCCACCTGCTTGGCGTCGATCGCGACCACAATGCACTGGGTGCCGAACTTATTCGCCGCTTCCTGGACAAACTCTGGCCGTTTCACCGCTGCCGTATTGATCGACACCTTGTCCGCGCCGGCCAGCAACAGCTTGCGGATATCCTCGTTGACGCGCACGCCGCCGCCCACGGTGAGGGGCATGAAACACTGTTCCGCCGTGCGGCCGACCACGTTATAGATGGTTTCGCGATTGTCGCTGCTGGCGGTGATATCCAGGAAGCATAGTTCGTCCGCGCCTTCCCGATCATAAATCTTCGCCTGTTCCACCGGGTCGCCCGCGTCCACCAGGTCGACGAAGTTGACGCCCTTGACCACGCGGCCATCCTTCACGTCCAGGCAGGGAATGATGCGGGTTTTCAACATCGCTCAGCCCTCCAGCAGCGCGAGGGCCGAGGCCGGATCAATCCGCCCGTCATAGAGCGCGCGACCGCTGATGACACCCATGATGCCGCTGCCCGCCACGGTTTTCAGCGCACGCAGATCGTCGAGCGACGCGACGCCACCGGAAGCGATAACGGGGGTGGAGATGGCTTCGGCCAGCGCCGCCGTGGCCTCCACATTGACGCCGCTGAGGGCGCCATCGCGGTCGATATCCGTGTAGATGATCGCCGCGACACCGGCGTCCTCGAACGCGCGGGCCAGATCCACCGCATCGGTGTCGGAGGTCTTGAGCCAGCCGTCGGTCGCCACCTTGCCGCCGCGGGCGTCGATGCCGACGGCGATGCGTTCCGGATGGGCCCGGCAGGCCTCACGGACCAGATCCGGGTCAGTCAGCGCGACCGTGCCCAGGATCACCCGTGCGACGCCCGCCTCCAGCCAGCGCTCGATGCCCGCCCGGTCGCGGATACCCCCGCCCAGCTGCACCGGCACGGTGACCGCGTCCAGGATCGCCGAGACAGCCGCGCCGTTGACCGCACGGCCCTCTACAGCGCCGTTCAGATCGACCAGATGAATCCAGGCAAAACCGTCCCGTTCCCAAGCCTGCGCCTGGTCTGCGGGGTTGTCGTTGAACACGGTCTCCGCGGCCAGGTCGCCTTTGACCAGGCGCACACAGCGCCCGTCCTTTAGATCAATGGCGGGAAAGAGGATCATTCGCTTCTCAGCCTCAGGGCCGCCAGCCCAGAAAGTTGGTGATCAGTTTGAACCCGGTTTCCTGGCTTTTCTCCGGATGAAACTGGGTGCCGATCATATTGTCCCGGCCGACGACAGCGGTGACCGGCCCGCCATAGTCACAGGTCATCAACAGCTCGGTTTCCACCGCCGGCTTTAGCGCATAGGAATGCACGAAATAGGCATGGTCGCCGGTCCTTACGCCGTCCAGCACCGGATGGCCGCGGCTTTCCACCAGGTCGTTCCAGCCCATGTGGGGGATCTTTAGCGCGGGATCATCAGGCGTGAGCGGCGCTACGTCACCGGCGATCCAGTCGAAGCCATCATGCACCCCGTGTTCGAGGCCGCGGCTGGCCATCAGCTGCATGCCCACACAGATGCCCAGAAGGGGCTTGGCCTGACGGCGAACCGCTTGCGTCAGCGCATCGACCATGCCGGGCACAGCGTGGAGCCCGGCCTTGCAGTCGGCAAAGGCGCCGACGCCGGGCAGCACGATATGACTGGCGGCCGCCAGGTCTGCGGCATCTGCGGTGACTTTGACGGCCATGGCGCGGCCGGATTCCGCGACCGCCCGCTCAAAGGCCTTCGCGGCCGAGCGGAGATTGCCGGAACCGTAATCGATGATGGCGACGCAATCGGTCATTGTTGGGCAGACATGATGGGCAGTCAGAGGGACGGCTGGAAAAATGACGGGTTGACCGGTTCATAACATGGGCATGCGCAAAACCGGCACCGCCCGTGTGCCGCAGTTCGCTCAAGCAGTCCGTTTGTAAAAACTACAGGCTGCCGCCCAGCACGCCCTTGGTGGACGGCACGGCATCCGCCTTGCGCGGATCAATCTCCACCGCCTGGCGGAGTGCCCGGGCCAGGCCCTTAAAGCAGCTTTCGGCGATGTGGTGATTGTTGTCGCCGTAGAGATTCTCCACGTGCAGCGTCAGCCCCGCCGCCTGGGCAAAGGCCTGAAACCATTCCTTGAACAGTTCCGTGTCGAAGTCACCCAGCTTGGGCTTCGAGAAATTGACCTTCCAGATCAAATAAGGCCGGTTCGACGCGTCCAGGGCCACGCGGGTCAGCGTCTCATCCATGGGGATCAGCGCACTGCCATAGCGGGTGACGCCGGCGCGGTCGCCCATCGCCTGGGTCACGGCCTCGCCGATGGCAATGCCCGTATCCTCGGTGGTGTGGTGGAAATCGATGTGGGTGTCGCCCTTGGCCGAGACGTCGAGGTCGATCAGCGAGTGGCGCGACAGCTGCTCGAGCATATGGTCGAGAAAACCGATGCCGGTCGAGATGTTATAGGTGCCGGAGCCGTCCAGATTTACCTGAACCGCGATTTCGGTCTCTTTAGTCTTGCGTGCAACTGACCCCGTGCGGGGGGCCGTGTCGGCAGCCGCGGGGCCAGACGTTGGGCCAACAATGGCTTCATTCATGGGTCAGTCCTCGCCACAGGCGACTAAGGGACAAACAGAGGTTGGGGCATATATAGGCGGCCCAACCCGTTCCCGCAAATGACGGCAATATGGTTAACAAGACGTGAAGGGCGGAGAGGGCAAATCCGACCCGCGTCTTTCCGGGACCTGCACCCTAAAAACAGAAACGGCGCGCTCACAGGGAGCGCGCCCCGAATAAAAAAACCCCCACGTCCGGAGGACGCGGGGGTGCCCGCAATCAGGGGATTGGGGTCTTAGGGTTCTGGTTCGGGTTGAGGGTTAGGCCCGGCGGAAGCTGCCGCCCGGGGTGCGCATTGCGTTGGCGTTCAGCGGCTTGATCGCGAAAACCACCCGCTTCTGCTGCGGATAGCGGACACAGCGACCGCGGTTGCACTGGCCGACGGCGATCAGCTGGATCTTCAGGCCCTGGACGCGCCAGTAACCGACCTGGGCAATGCCCCGGCGCACGTTGATCAGCGAGAACTTGCCGTCGCGGCTGAAGGAAATCCGCACCACGGCGCCGTTTTTCAGGCGGCCGTTCCACATGCCCAGCAGATAGTGGGAAACGCTCTTGTAGCGCCGCTTCTGCTTGACCGGCGGATTACCGAAGGGGCGGTCCTGGTCGCCCGGCACGGTGCGTGCCGGCGGCGTGAAGGGGACCTTGGGGCCGAACGGGTTCTGAATGTTGGTGTCATTGGTGGCGCTGGCCGTGGTGGCCGCACCTACGGAAAGGATCACGGCGGTGGCCGCGGCCGCGGAAATGCGGCGGATCAGGGTGATGTTCATGTGTCGCTCCATGAATGTGTGAACTGCCACAGCGGCAGGATTGCCCTGAGAGTAGGCGGGAGCGCGCCGACGCGCAGTGACGGCCATCACGCTTTGAAAAAAGGGAGCGAAATCGCCCGCATTTCAGCCCCCATATCATCAGGTGTTACAATGGAGACCATTGACGGGTGGCCTTTGCGTCGCCACATATCCGAGCCATGAGCGATAATTCTCCCATATGGCACGGCACCACCATTCTCTCCGTCCGACGCGGCGGCAAGGTGGTGATCGCCGGTGACGGCCAGGTCACCTTCGGCAACACTGTTCTGAAGGCGGGCGCCAAGAAGGTGCGCCGCCTGGGCAAGGGCGACGTGATCGCCGGTTTTGCCGGCGCGACCGCTGACGCCTTCGCGCTGTTTGAGCGGCTGGAAGGCAAACTGGAAACCCATCCCGGCCAATTGACCCGCGCCTGCGTGGAAATGGCCAAGGACTGGCGCACCGACCGCTACCTCCGCCGGCTGGAGGCCATGATGGCCGTGGCGGACAAGGACGTGTCTCTGGTGCTGACCGGCACCGGTGATGTGCTCGAGCCCGAGGACGGGTTGATCGGCATAGGCTCCGGCGGACCCTTCGCGCTCGCCGCCGCCCGCGCACTAGCCGGTGTGGACGGCATGGGCGCCGAAGAGATTGCTCGCCGCGCCATGGGCATCGCCGCCGACATATGCATTTACACAAACGACCAGCTTACGGTCGAAACCATGGACGCTGCCTGATGCCTGAAGGGAATACACCCGGCCCACCGCAGAGCAGAACGCCGGCCAAGCCGACGAAAATGCAGGCTGCGTTTACGCCGCGGGAAACGGTGTCGGAATTGGACCGCTTCATTGTCGGCCAGAAGGACGCCAAGCGCGCTGTCGCCGTGGCGCTCCGCAACCGCTGGCGCCGGCAGCAGCTGGACGACGGCATGCGCGAAGAGGTGCTGCCCAAGAATATCCTGATGATCGGCCCCACAGGTTGCGGCAAGACCGAGATCGCACGGCGGCTCGCGCGGCTGGCGGACGCGCCTTTCCTCAAGGTCGAGGCGACCAAGTTCACCGAAGTGGGCTATGTGGGCCGGGACGTGGAGCAGATTGTCCGCGACCTGGTGGAAATCGCCATCACCATGACCCGGGAGCGGCTGCGCAAGGATGTGCTGGCCCGCGCCGAGCTGGCCGCGGAAGACCGGGTGCTTGACGCCCTCGTGGGCGAAGACGCGCGGCCCGACACCCGCGACGCCTTTCGCCGCAAGCTCCGCGCCGGCGAACTGGACGACAAGGAAATCGAGCTGGAGGTGCGCTCCGGCGGCGGTGGCGGTGGCGGCAACCTGCCCACCTTTGACATCCCCGGCATGCCGGGCGCCCAGATGGGCATGCTCAACCTGAACGACGTGTTCGGTAACGCCTTCGGCGGCGGCACCAAGTCCCGGCGCATGCTGGTTTCCGAAAGCTATGATGTGCTGCTGGCGGAAGAGAGCGACAACCTGCTCGACGAGGACCAGGTTCTGGGTGAAGCCATCGACTCGGTGGAGCAGAACGGCATCGTCTTCCTGGACGAGATCGACAAGATCACCAGCCGGTCCGACCGCGTGGGCGGCGGAGACGTTTCCCGCGAAGGCGTACAGCGCGATCTGCTGCCGCTGATCGAGGGAACAACGGTCGCCACAAAGCACGGCACGGTGAAGACCGACCATATCCTGTTCATCGCCTCGGGCGCATTTCACCTGGCCAAACCGGCGGATCTTCTGCCGGAACTGCAGGGCCGGCTGCCCATCCGGGTGGAACTGAACGCGCTCAACCGCGAGGATTTCGTGCGCATCCTGACCGAGCCGGAGAACAGCCTGGTCAAGCAATACCGCGCGCTGATGAAGACTGAAGAGCTGGAACTCGACATCACCGAGGACGGCATCGAGGAGATCGCGACGCTTTCCGCCGAAATCAACTCCACCGTCGAGAATATCGGCGCCCGCCGCCTGCACACGGTGCTGGAGAAGATTCTGGAAGACGTCAGCTTCGACGCCAGCGAGCGCGGCGGCGACACGGTGACCGTGGACGCCACCTATGTCCGCGACCAGATCGGCGAACTTGCCAAAGACACAGACCTGTCGAAGTTTATTCTTTAAGCGCCTTGCAGGGTCTTACTCGGCGGCCATCGCGAAGGGCATCGTCACCACATCGTCATCGGCGAGCAGGCCGGGCGGTTCGCAATAGTTCGGATCGTCCGTCTCTCGCTTGATCATCGCCTCGAGCAGGCGGCGTCCCTGAACCGGGCCGCTGTCCAGCTTTACCGAGAGGTTCGGCAGGTTCGGCATTCCTTCCGCCTGCATGCGCAGGTCCTGGGTTTCGAGCAAGCCCCGGTCCTCGTTGAACGTCGCCATGGTTTGATCATAGATCCCGGCGTCCAGCTTTTCGTCGTCGAGGCGGAAATTGCGGGTGAGGCCCCAGATATAGTGCGCGGTATGGTCGGTTTCCGGCGTGATGATATGGATCGGCCGCATCATCAGATGATCCTGCAGGCGGTCAGTGTCGACCGCATGAAAGCCGACTTCGGTCATGTTGAAGCCGGGCGCCATGTAGATCGCGATCTGCCAGCGGTTGATGCGCCCGTCGTGGCCCTGTGCCAGCGCGAAGAACGGCGGTGGCTCGATATTCGGCATCTCCCGATGGACGCGCACAACACGGCGGCCGATGACATTCATCACGGCCGGTGAATCCGCCACCGCGTCGTTGCCGATGGTGTGTTTGTGGATGTAAGTCTCGTGGGAAAGATCGAGCAGGTTGTCATTGACCAACCGGTAATCGGCATTGAAATGCAGATAGCCGGTGGTGGCAGACCAGCCGGGCGCATCCATCCAGTGCAGATCGGGGATCAGGTCTTCGTCGGCCAGATCCGCCGCGCCCATCCAGATCCAGATCAGGGCGTGACGCTCGGCGACCGGAAAGGTTTTGACATGGGTGCCTGAGGGCACGGTGTCCTGCCCTGGCACATAGGCGCAGGCGCCCTCGGCGTCGAACCGCAGCCCGTGATAGCCGCATTCGACGACGCCGTTGACGGTCTTGCCGGTGGACAGCGGCACCAGCCGATGCGGACAGCGATCCTCCAACGCGGCGACGTTGCCATCAGCGGTGCGCCAGAAAATCACCGCCTGGTTCAGCAGTGTCCGCGCATACAGCGACTCGGTAATTTCATGCGCGTGCGCGGCGACATACCAGCAATTCCTGGGCCAGCGATTCTCTGATTTCATGTGGATCTCCCTGTCTGCCGGAGAGGTATCATTTCGCATGCAATGGAGCAATTGGCAGGTGACCCCAAACCACGGCCAGGATCAAACACGCTGCCACTGCCAGACGTCAGCCGCGGATTTCCACCTTCATGGGCGTGCAGTTGTAGGCGTTGCAGGGCGCGAGCACGTCCATCGGGCAGTTCGAGAAGCCGACCAAAAGCGGCATCGTCGCTTCGAACTCGATGAAGTCGCCGGGCTTCGAGACAGGATAGTCGATGATCCAACGACGCTCGGCGCAGTCGTGGTGATAGTTCATGAACAGGTCCATGGTGTCCGGAATATCCTCGTAGGCGATTCCATAGGGCTCGAGAACGCCGGCGATAATCTCGTGACAGCCGTCCTTGGGCCCAACCCCATGGCTGTCATAGAGAAAGCGGTTGCACATGCGGTTGTGCACGTCGTGAACCCCCTTGGGCTCCGGCGTATCGGCGATGATGGTCATCATCGGCCGGCAAGTGGTCGACATCAGGGTGTCGCCGACCGTCAGCGTGTCCCGCGGCACATATTCGTCGCCCGGTTTAGGCACATAGCGCGTACGCGAATAGGAGGTGGAAAGCTTCTCCCGCAGGTTTTCCCGGTTGAACAGGGCCATGTCGACGACCTGCTGGCCCTCGATGTCGATCACCCGGAGATGTTGCCCGGCCTCCACCTCAACCGCGAGACCGGTTGCCGGCGGCATCACCTGCTCAAAAATCACATCCATTTCGCCTACTCCCCCTGCTTGCCCCGAATGGCTCTCGTCTTTTGACGGGCTGATCCTAGCACAGAAACGCAGGCACAGATCCGGCATGGCGGCTGCCTAAAAGACACCAGCGGGCGTGAACCATTTATGCGATGCCCGGATATGGATAGACTGCGGCCGCACGAAACAGGACGGGACGGGGGTTGCGATGGGTGATGCACAGTCTGATGCACAGTCTGATGAACTGTGGCGCTGGCGGGCGGTTGACCTGGCAAAGGCGATCCGTGCGGGCGCGGTATCGAGCCGCGAGGCGGTCGAGAGCTGCCTGGCGCGGCTGGATGCCGTAAATCCGACGGTGAATGCAGTTGTAGACGTGATGGCGGAAGAAGCCCTTGCCACCGCCGATGACGCCGACAAGGCAGTGCGCGACGGCCAGGCGGTTGGCCCGCTGCATGGCGTCCCGATCACCGTGAAAATCAATGTGGATGTGGCCGGCCGCGCCACGACCAACGGCGTTGTCGCCTTCAAGGACACGATCGCCGATCAAGACAGCGTGCCCGTGGCGAACCTGCGCAAGGCGGGCGCCATCATTTTCGGCCGCACCAACGTCCCCGCCTTTTCGACCCGCTATTTCACCGACAATGCCTTGCATGGCCGAACGCTGAACCCATGGAACCCCGGCCTGACGCCGGGAGGCTCCAGCGGCGGGGCCGCCGCGGCGGTGGCGACCGGCATGGGACCGCTCGGCCATGGCAACGACCGTGCTGGATCGGTGCGTTTTCCAGCCTACGCATCTGGCGTCTTCGGCCTGCGTTCATCAACCGGCCGCATCGCCGATTACAATCCCAGCACAACAGAAGAGCGCGGCCTGGCTTCCCAGCTTACGAATATTCAGGGACCGTTGGCGCGCTGTATCGCCGACATTCGCCTCGGCTATGAAGCGCTGGCCCAGGGCGATACGCGCGACCCGTTATGGGTGCCGGCCCCGCTGGATATCGGAAACACATCGTCGCCACCAACCGCCGCGATTTTTGCGTCTGCATCCGGCACAGATGTGCATCCCCATGTGGAGGATGCCGTGCGCCAGGCGGGCCACTGGCTGCAGGATGCCGGCTATCGGGTGGAAGAGGCAGAACCGCCCCATTTCGATGAAGCCGGGAGCCTGTTCTGGTCGGTGCTGATGGCCGAGGAACGTGCCGCCACCGACAAGGAGACCAACGCGTCAAACAGCGGTATCGAACGGTTCGGCGATGACGCGGTCAAGCGCACCCGGGCGTCGACCCGGGTCTATGCCGGCGGGATGTCCTACGAGGAATATATCCGCGCGCTGGCGCGCCGAAGCACGATTCTGCGCGACTGGCAGGCATTTCTGGCCCGCTATTCGGTCATCATCATGCCCGTGTCGTGGCAACCGCCTTGGCCCATTGATTTCGATCAGGGTGGCGATGACGCGGTCCGCCGAATGCTCGACGCCCACCATCCGATGCTGGCGGTATCCCTGCTCGGCCTGCCCGGCCTGGCCGTCCCTATGGGCGTTCGCGACGGCGCGCCCACGGGCGTACAGATTGTCGGCCCGCGGTTTGGCGAGGAATTATGCCTGAGAGCCGGCGAGGTGATAGAGGCCCACCTGGATAGTGACCTGCCCATCGACCCCCGGGCGTAACGGCCCTGGGCCATGCGGTGTCCATCGCGTCGGCCAGATCAACGATCTGCCGACGCTATTGATGGAAACCCGTCACGCCGATGGAGATGTGACGCCCCGGTGGCGATGAAGCCGGTCAGGCTGCCTGTTTGAACCTGCTGCGCCCACCAGGTGAAGGCCTGCGCCGTGAATGGCTGCGGCCGCCAGGTTTCCCTGCGCCACCGGCACCCCCGGGCTTGCCCGCCCCGTTACCTGTCCTGTTGCCACCTCTGTTACCTGCGGCTTTGCCACGGGGCTGGTTACGGTTGTTGCCGCGTTTGGCGGGGGCGATTGCTGCAGGCGCGTCGCCAATCTTGGTCAGCGTGCAACCGATCAGCCGTTCGATGTCCCGAAGATAAGCCACTTCCGTGCCATCACAGAATGAGATCGCGACTCCGCTCGCGCCGGCGCGGGCGGTTCGTCCCACCCGATGCACATAGCTTTCCGGCTCATTCGGGATCTCGAAATTGACCACATGGCTGATGCCTTCGACATCAATCCCGCGGGCGGCAATGTCGGTGGCCACGAGAATTCTGCACTTGCCCGACTTGAAGCTCTTCAACGCCCTCTGGCGCGCACCCTGGGACTTGTTGCCGTGGATCACCTCGGCGGGAATGTTTTGCTTCTCCAGGGTCTGGGCCACCCGATTGGCGCGATGCTTCGTGCGAGTAAAAATGAGCACCCGCGACATGTCTTGATCGTCCAGAATATCCGTGAGCAGCCGGAGCTTGGCGCCACTATCGACGAAATGGACCGATTGTTCGATGCGTTCGATCGGCGTTGCCTGGGGCGTCACCTCAACCCGCACCGGGTCGTGGAGCAAGTCGCCGGACAGCCGGGCGATTTCTGCCGGCATGGTGGCGGAGAACAGAAGCGATTGGCGGGTGGAAGGCGTTTTGGCCACGATCTTCCGCACATCGCGGACAAAGCCCATGTCGAGCATGCGGTCTGCTTCGTCGAGGACCAGGAACTCTACCCCGTCCAAGACGATGTGCCCCTGATTGAGAAGATCAAGCAGGCGGCCCGGCGTGGCGATTACGATGTCGACGCCCCGGCTCAGCGCGATGACCTGCCGGTGCTGGCTGACGCCGCCGAAGATAACGGTCTGCCGGGTGCGCAGATGGGTCGCGTAGGCGCGAAACTCTTCACCGATCTGGATTGCGAGCTCGCGGGTTGGCGCCAGGATCAACGCCCGGGGCCGGCCCTGGTTATTCGACCGCCGACCGTTTGAATTTTGGGATTGCCCTTTCCGGTGCCGGTTTCCCTGCCCCCGGTTCCTGCCGCGGCCGACGCCACGGCCCCGAAATTCATCAGGATCCTCATCGGCCGGAGGCGCACTGGTCTGTTCGCTGGTCTGCCCGCTGGCCTCGCCGTTGGCTGGTGGCCCGCTGGACGTTGAAAGATGATGGAGGATCGGCAAGGCAAAAGCGCCGGTCTTTCCGGTGCCGGTCTGGGCAATGCCCAGCAGATCGCGGCGGGAGAGAAGTTTTGGAATGGCGCCCGCCTGGATCGGCGTGGGCACAACATGGCCGCGCCCTTTCAGGGCACGCTGGAGCGGCTCGGCCAGGCCGAGCTCGTCAAAAGTACAGTCAGTCACAAAGAGTCCTTTATGCGCAGGTGTTCGCCGCCGCTGTGTTTGCGTGCGGACGGAGTCCTGCTTTTGGCCCACCCCCGGGCGCGCCCAGTGCAGGTTGATTTTTTGGAAAATGTTCTCGGGACAAGAGGCCGCCGGAAGGCGACGTTTCGCGCAATCGCGAGAAAATATATGCGAGACATTTGGGGCACCGCGCCGACATTGTCAAGTAATTCAACAATTTGCGTCGCATTTCAGCGAGTTTGTCGCGGCGGATAGCACCCTAGTCTGCGCCCGTCATCATGACCAATGCCGGATTTCCATTTGGTTAACGCCGCTCGTCAATGTTGCCGCAATGCCTTTGGTCTATTCCTGAGCCTGGACCCCGGCGCCATTTCCTGAGGCCGCTGGAGTTAGGAGACTGCCATGACCGATCAGCATTCGATATCCGCGGACCAGATTGTCGGCGATGCCGCGCCCGCGGGCGGCAGCGAGCCAGGCGCACTTAGTCCGGCCAGCGCTGATCGCGTACTCAGGCGGATGCCGCCGGAGGTGCGCGACAGCTTCAGCCCGGTGCAGCGCCACGCTCTTGGGAGGGCACTTGCCGGCGAAGAGCCGGCGCGTTTCCCAATCAACCTGCGCTTTACGCTGCTCGGTATCTTTTTTGCCTTTATCGTCGGCCGGGAAAACCGGAGCGCCGCGCGCCGGCGTCAGGAACGGATCAAGCATCCGCTGCTAACCCCGGGCAACCTGATTGTCATGCTGATGGCCTGCCCGTTTGGGGTGCTGTTGGGTTGGGCGGTTTATGTCTTCCTGATCCACGGCGAGGTGTAGCTGGTGGCGGCAAAATTGGCCACCGCGGCAAGCCCGCCTTTAGGAGGACTGGGTCTGACACAGGGCGCTAACCCCACCTAATCTTTCAGCAGCCACTGCATCCCGTCGCGGAAAACATCCTTGGCGTCCTCGGTCACCAAACGGCCGTGGGCGAGGACGATCTTGTTGAAATCCCAGAGCAGTATTCGGCAGGCAATTTCCCGGGCACGGCGGCGTTTGAGAACCGACAGGCGTTGATCGCGGGTCAGGGTCGGGAAACGCCAAGTGCCAGCGAGCCGCGCGAACAGACGGTAATGCCACGCGTCCTCGGGCCAGACCGATTCCAACAGGTCGGTGACGATCAGCGTCTGGGAGCGGCGATGGAAAAAGATCGCCTCGTCCTGGTAGGCGGTCTGGAACAGCACCTGGTCCACATCCGCGCCCCATGCAGGTTCCGGCGCGTGGCCCAGGGCACCGCTCCATGGCAAATCCTTGCGCTTCCGATGCAGGCCTCTGACCCCCCACAGTTCCGCATACGGGTATTCGTCATGCCAGTCGCGGATATAGAGATGGTGCAGCCGATTGGGGGCCACAAGATAGCCGACGGGGCCGATCCTGCTCAGCTGGTCCTTGATTTCCTGAGTGATATTTGTGGGTGAATGAACCATCAGATAGCCGGTGGTCAGGCGCATCACGGTCATGCGCGTGCCCATCGGCAGGGACCAGAAACGCAACGGAATGCGTTTGACCCAGAGGCCTGGGCCCAGCTCCTCCAGTTCGGTTTCCTGGATTGCCATGGGCCAGACCCGGGCTAGCGCAGCCGTTTGAGCAGCACGTAGAGCGCGCCGGACCCGCCATGCTGCGGCTGAGCAAAGCTGAAGCCCAGAACCCGGTCTGCGAGCGGCGGCGCATTCAGCCAATCCGGTACCGACTGGCGCAGCACGCCTGGCGACCAGTCGCCAACGCCGCCCTGGTTCAGCCCCTTGCCGGTGATCACCAGCACGCAGCGGGCGCCCGCGGCCTGACGCGATTGGATAAAGCGGGTCAGGGATGCCTGTGCCCGGACCCGGGTTTCACCGTGCAGGTCGAGGGTGCCGTCGATGGGCATCAGGCCGCGCTTCAGCTTGGCAGCGGTGCGCCCGTCCACACCGGGCGTATCGCCGTGACCGCGGGGCGGGACCGGTTTGGGCGTTGGCGGCTTGGGGGCCGGGCCCGGCTGCACCACCCGCCGGCGCGGCGGCGGCGCGGCAGTGGGTGACGCGGGCGCGTCTTTTACCGGCGTTTTTTTCTCGGCAGCTTTTTCGGGAGGGACCCGGTCTACCTTTCGGGTCGGCGCAATGTCCTGGGTAAAGCGCGCCCACAGGTCCGCATCGTCATCCGGTGGTTTGCTGGTCTTTTTCTTTGCCATCGCCTGCCACCGCAACCTCAGACCGGATTGTCCGAATTTTCGCCGTCTTCGGCGTTGTCATCGTCCGCCGCCTCTCCGACCACGATGATATGCAGCTGCCGCGGCCCGTGGGCGCCCAATTGCAGGGTCTGCTCGATGTCGGCGCTGCGCGACGGGCCGGTGATGAAATTCACCGTTCGCGGCATGATCCAGCCGCTGTCCACGGTCTGCGTCTGGCGCAGCAGTGTCCAGCCGTCCTCGTAGCTCCCAACGACCTGGTCGGCGCGCAGCACCACGATGTGGCTTTCCGGCAGAAAGTTCAGGGTCGTGGGACGGTCCTCGGCGGACGTCAGCATCAGGGTGCCGGTTTCCGCCACGCCGCAATGGGCGGCAGTGACGCTGGTTTCGTCGGTGCTTTCGGCCTTGCCGGCTTCTACTGTCAGCAGCGCCTCGGCAGCCCATGGATAGGCATCCAGCGTTGGGTCAGGGGCCCGGCGGACGTTCATGGGCCGGTTGTTCTGGCGCAGCCAATCGGACACTGCGGCAGGCACATCCGTTGCGGCGGCGACCCTGGTGACGGTGGCGTCCGCCTCCTCCGCCATGCGGACGAACAGATTGACTTGATCTGCAGGCGCAAGCTGGCCACGGGCTGGAACAAGATTGGCGCGCCGGTCGGCCAGCCGCTCTTTCGCGCTCGCCTCTCTGGCAGTGCGATCGGTCCGGGCGTCGAGGCGCGACTGGATACGACCCAGAATGCCGGCGCGGGCGCTGGGCAGCGGCGCTGCGTCGGTCATCGGCCCGGTCCTAACGGCCGCCGGGAGGGCTCGCGCTTCGCCTTCCGCCAGGCGCTTTGAAAGGTAATCCCCTGGGGCGCGGGAAAATCGCGATGCCCGGTCCAGCCACCAGCCAGAGGCAGCTGGCCCGCGCCGAAGGGCCGTCCCAGCTTGCGCGCCTTGCGGCTCATCCACGCGATCGACATGCGTGCGCCCAGTCGGTAGAGCCACGGCATCCCTGCCGCACGCGACCAGAATCCCAGGGCCCAGCGGCCAAGACGGGGCGAAAGGCCACGATTGAATTCTTCCTCCCGCCAGTGCCGCATCATTTTGGGCAGAGGAATGTGCATCGGGCAGACCTCCTCGCAGCGGCCGCAAAAACTGGAGGCATTGGGGAGTTGCCCGGCTTCCTTGATGCCCATGATCACCGGGGTCAGTACTTTGCCCATGGGTCCCGGATAGGTGGAGCCATAGGCGTGGCCGCCGACGGCGCTGTAGACCGGGCAGTGATTGAGACATGCGCCGCACCGGATGCAGCGCAGAATATCCTGCCAGTCGGAGCCGATCAGCTTGCTGCGGCCATTGTCGACGAGGACCACATGGAACTGTTCCGGCCCATCCAGGTCACCGGGCCGGCGCGGTCCGGTGGAAACTGTCGTGTAGACCGACATCTCCTGTCCCGTGGCCGAGCGGGCGAGCACGCGGAAGAGCGTGCTGGCGTCTTCCAGGGTCGGCACCACTTTTTCGATGCTGGCCAGCACGATGTGGATGCGCGGCAGGGTTTGGGTGAGGTCACCGTTGCCTTCGTTGGTGACGATGACGGTCGACCCGGTCTCTGCAATCAGGAAATTGGCGCCGGTGATGCCCACGTCCGCTTCGAGGAAACGGTCTCGCAGCTTGGCCCGCGCCTCGGCTAGCAGTGCCGCGTTGTCCGTCAGGTTTCGGTCGCGGGGCAGGTCGGTGTGATGCTCCAGGAAAGCATCAGCCACCTGTTCTTTGTTCACGTGAATTGCGGGCGCGATGATGTGACTGGGCGGTTCCTCCCGCAGCTGGATGATGTATTCCCCCAAATCGGTTTCCACCGGTTCGATACCGTTCTCTTCGAGGAACGGATTGACGTGGATCTCCTCGCCAATCATCGACTTGCCCTTGGTGACTGTGCGGGCGCCCACCAGGCGGCAGATGGTCAGCACCGCCTCTTGCGCCGCCTTGGTGTCGGCGGCCCAGTGCACCGTGCCACCCTGCATCACCACATTCTGTTCGAACCGCTCCAGATAGACGTCGAGATTTTCGATCACGTGATCCTTGATCTCGCGCGCCTGGTCGCGGAGGTCGTCAAACTCGGGCAGCTTGGCGACGGCCTTGCTCCGTTTCGCGATAAAGCCGTCCCGCACATTGCCCAATGCCCGTTGCAGGGACACATCTTCCAGGGCGGCGGACGCCTGTTTCTTGAATCCGCGCGGCGTCATCTGGGCAGCGCTGGTCACTGGCCCTTCTCCGGTTTGGGCAGCGGCTCGCCAATCGGTGGCGCCGCGACCCCTGCCAATACCTCAGCCACATGGTAACAGCGCACTGTCTGACCCTCGCGCGACAGCTTGCCTGCAATATTCAACAGGCAGCCCATGTCGCCGGCCAGCAACGTGTCCGCGCCGGTGGCAACGACATCACGGACCTTGTCGGTGACCATGTGATTGGAAATATCCGGATATTTGACGCAGAAAGCACCGCCGAAGCCGCAGCAGATTTCAGGCGTCGCAAGCTCCGCAAGCCCGGCGCCTTCGACCGAGGCAAGTAGAGTGCGCGGCGCATCCTTGACCTTCATCTCGCGCAGGCTGGAGCAGGAGTCGTGATAGGTGCACAGGCCGTCATATTTGGCCGCGACCGTGTTGACCCCCATCTCATCCACCAAAAATGAAGTCAGCTCCCAGGTCCTGGCGGCCAGAGCCGCCGCCTGGGGCAGCCATTTCCGGTCGCCGGCAAACAGGTCCGGATATTGATGTCGTAGCATGCCAGCGCAGGACCCTGACGGCGCCACAACGTAATCAAAGCCTTCAAATGCGCGGATGACTGTGCGCGCCACACGCTTTGCGCCTCGGCGATCACCGGAATTCCAGGCCGGCTGGCCACAACAGGTCTGGGCGGCCGGCACAACGACTGAGCAACCTGCGTCCGCAAGCAATCGGGCGGCGGCAAAACCCACCGTGGGCCGGAAGAGATCCACCAGGCAAGTCGCAAACAGGCCGACGCGTTTGCCCACGCCAGGTCCTTCAGCCGCAGGCGCCGGAATCTCGAAGCTGCGCAGGTCTGCGCTGCCGCCTGCCGGCGCGGGCGATTGGGAACGGGGCACGATGTTTCTGGCCATGGAAAGCGAGTTGCGCAAATGGGGAAATGGGATGCCCAGATTGGGCCCCACGGCCCATCATGGCAAGCCCGGAGGCCCGGAGAATACGCCTATTCGGGTGTGGCGGTTTCGACCAGTTGCCAGTTGGGGTCGGCCAGAGACGTGTCCCGCGCAAACGTCCACAGGTCGGAAATTGTCTCGATCACGTCCGGATCGCCGTCGATCAGTTCGCCCGAGGAATCCCGGGTGGCATTGGCCTGTTCGGTGACGAACAGAACGGTCACCCGCGCCTCGCCGTCGATGGTTTCGGCCTCCACAATTTCCGCGCCCCGAATCTTCTCGATATGGGTCTCGAAGCTTTCGCCGGCCTGTTCCCGGTCAGCGATAGCGGACTCGAAGCTCTCGTAGACGTCTTTAGCCAGCAGCTGTTCCAGGGTCTGCCTGTCGCCAGCGGCATAGGCGTCAACAATCATGCGGAAGGCGCTTTGGGCGCCCGTGACGAATTCGCCAGCCGTGAATGTATGATCGAGGGCCTGAATATCGGCAATTCCCGCCGCGGCCGGTGACTCCGGGTCCAGCACCGGCTCCGCCACGTCACTCCGATGATCCGGCAGATTGATGATGTTGTCGCTGCCGCCATCACCCGGCGCACGCCGTTCAGCCCCACCAAAACCACCCGCAGCGCCTTCATTTGGCGGCGGTTCGTGGCCAGTGCGGCGGCCCAGAACGCTGCGCAGCTTGAAGATCACGAAAGCCGCGATCGCTGCGAAAATCAGGGTGATAAGAAGTTCGTCGTTCATATGCCTGCATATTCCGGTACGGAGCCGGGAGCCCGATGCTCCCCGCCGCGTCGTCGGAACCAGCGCGTATATTTGTACTGTAGCGCCCGAAAACAACCGGGAATGCGCCCGAAAATCCCAAAGACGCCGCGCCTCTGTCGGTATTTTGTTGAATCCCTGGCGCGGGCGGGTACCAGTGCTTACATAGGCGGAAAGCAGGGAAAGAACAAGCATGGCTTTGGTGCTTCTGGCCGCGTTCATCGCGGTGCCGCTGGTGGAAATTGCGCTGTTCATCATGGTGGGCGGCGAAATTGGCCTGTGGCCGACCTTGGGTGTGGTTGTGGCCACTGCCATTGTCGGCACATTTCTCTTGCGATTTCAGGGGTTTGCGGTCGCTCGCGCGGCCCGTAGCCAGATGGCCGAGGGCACGCCGCCGGTCGAGCCGATGCTGCATGGGGTGTGCCTGATCTTTGCAGCAGCCTTTTTGATCACGCCGGGGTTTTTTACGGATGCGGTCGGATTCTTGCTGCTGCTGCCGCCGGTGCGGAGTCTTGTGATCCGTCTGGTGCGTAGCCGAATCCAGGTATTCGGTGCCGCCCCACAGCAAGAAACCGTCATTGACGGCGATTTTCACGACGTCACCCCGGACCCGCCGGGCAACCCGCCGGAAACACCCTCCCTGCCGCGGTAGGGACCGGTCAGGGACAGGTTGCCGCCTTGCCGACCCCCATGAGACGTGATAGCTGCCGCCCCTCGTGCCGGATCTCGTGCCGGCCCTTATGCCAATTGTCCGCACTCGGGCGGCTTCATTCCAAACAAATCAGCAATCGGGAGACCCGCCATGGCGGACGATAACGACACTCCAGGCGGTGTTGGCCCCAACGGTAACGGCGCAAACGGCAATGACGCCGATGCGATTGAGCTCGACGAAATGCAGCTCGCCGTCAAGGCGCAGTATGTAAAGGATCTGTCCTTCGAGAACCCGTCCGCCCCTGCGGGCCTGATGGAACTTCACGAGGAGCCGGAAATCGACGTGAATGTGAACGTCGAAGTCGGCAAGCTCAACGATGAAGACTATGAGGTGGCGCTGACCATTGGCGTCGACGCCAAATCGGGCGGCACCCAGCTGTTTATCTGCGAATTGTCTTATGCCGGCGTTTTCGGGATTGGGCCGACGATTCCGGAAGAGCATCACCCCCCGATCCTGCTGATCGAATGCGCCCGGCTGCTGTTCCCCTTTGCCCGCGCGATTATTTCCAGCGCCACGCAGGAAGGCGGCTTCCAGCCTCTGCTCCTGCAGCCGCTCGACTTCGCTGCTCTCTACGAACAACAGGTCCAGCAGGGCACGCCGCCCTCCTGACCTGCCAAGGGTGTGTGTCTTGCGCTAGTGCCGCCAGACCGGGTCGGTGAGCCGGTCGAGAAATTTCTCGTGAGCTGAGATTTCTTCGGCGGTTGGCTGCGCGCCCGGCAGATCGGAGCGGGCCTCCCGGATGGCGCGGGGAACGACATCTGTCGGGGTTTCCATCCGCGTATCGGCCACCAGGGCAAGGTCGGTTTGCCGACCGCCAATCAGTTCCAGATAGACGGCCGCGAGAAGCTGGGAGTCGAGCAGCGCCCCGTGCTTGTCACGGACTGTCAGGTCGATGTCGAAACGCTTGCAAAGCGCGTCGAGACTGGCCGGCGCGCCGGGGAATTTCTGCCGCGCCATCAGCATGGTGTCGACCGCCCGGCTCATGGCGAGAGGCGGCTGGCCCACAGCCTCGAATTCCGCATTCAGGAATTTGATGTCAAAGGACGCGTTGTGGATCACCAAGGGTGAGTCCTCGAGAAAAGCGTTCAATTCCTCTGCCACAGCCGCAAATTTCTTCTGACCTTTCAAAAATTCACCCGAGAGGCCGTGAATCCGAAATGCCTCGTCGGGCATATCCCGCTCCGGGTCCAGATAGTGATGGAATTCCACGCCTGTGGGCACATGGTTGATCAGTTCCAGGCAACCGATTTCCACCACCCGGTGGCCAGAGCCGGGGTCGAGGCCGGTGGTTTCAGTATCCAGGACCACTTCTCTCATCTGCGGAGTCCTTTGCGCCGATAGGCGCCTTTGCGGTTGCGGAAGCCGGGCGGATTGCGCCGCGCGGTCAGCGGATGGTTCGCCGGCATCCGGCCGGCCCGGATTGCCCGGGTCAGGCCGGCGATCTGCCGGTATTCAGCCGCTATGCCGCGGTTGGACGGAATCACAACGTCACCCAGGCGGCGTTTTTCCCCGTCGGGCGTCTGCCGCGCAAGAATGGCATGGAACTTCTCCAGGGTCATGCCGCCGCGGGCCAGCACACGCTGGGTCTGTAGATAACCCGGCGCACTGACCACGAGGACCAGATCGCAGCGCCGCTCTCCGCCGGTTTCAAACAGCAGCGGTATGTCCATCACCAGCATCGGCGCACGGCGTAGGCGCATGACGCGGATCAGCCGCTCCTGAATGCCACGCACTAGCGGATGAACAACCGATTCCAGCGTCTTGAAGACCGAGGGGTCGTTCACGGCCAATCGTGACAGCACCGTGCGGTCAACGGCGTCATCGACGATCGCATCGGGAAAGGCCGCACCGATCGCGGGCACCGCCGCGCCGCCACGGGCGAAGACCTTGTGCACCTCCGCATCCGCGTCATAGACCGGCACCCCCAGTTGGCGGAACATGGCCGACGCCGTGGATTTGCCCATGCCAATGGAGCCAGTAAGGCCGACAATGATCACCCGTCGGCCTCCATCAGGTCGGCAGCGACAAAGGCCCGTAATTCATCGGTCACCTGCGGGTCGACGCCGAACCAGGCGTTGAAGCCGGGCCGCGCCTGATGCAGCAGCATCCCCAGACCATCCACCACCGGGTTACCCCGCGCCACCGCGCCCGCGAGCAGCGGTGTGGTCAACGGCGAGTAGACGATGTCATTCACCACAGCGCCCGTAGGCAGCCGATCCAGCGTCAGATCCAGCGGCGGCTGACCCGTCATACCAAGGGATGTTGTGTTTACGAGAAGGGCTGCATCCGGCAACGCAGCCTCACAGGTGTGCCAGTCATAGACCCGCGCCGTCACGCCGAGGTCATCCACCAGCTGGTCGGCCTTGGCGCGGGTGCGGTTGGTCAGGCGGATTTCCGGCACACCAGCATCCGCCAGCGCCACCAGGATCGCACGGGCCGCGCCACCTGCGCCCAGCACGACTGCCGGTCCACGAGTGAATTCCAGGTCAGGTGCGCCCTGGCGCAGATTTTCGATGAATCCGAAGCCGTCGGTATTCGAGCCCTGGATATCCCCGTCAGCGCCAAACACCAATGTGTTGACCGCGCCGGTGCGCGCCGCGAAGTCATCCTTGCTGGTGGCCAGCGCGAAGGCGCGCTCTTTATGGGGCACGGTGACATTCGCGCCCTGGAATCCTGCCTGGGCCAGACCGCGCACGGCTGCCGCGAAATTCAGCGGCTCCACCGGCAGCGGTACATAGGCGCCGTCGATGCCATGGTGCTGCAGCCAATGGCCATGCAGGCGCGGCGACCTGGAATGGGAGACCGGCCAGCCGAGTACACCTGCCAGTTTGCTGGTGCCAGATAGTGTCATGCGGGAATGAAATCGTGTCCGCGCAGGAAATCAAGCAGCGGGAACAGGGGCATGCCCAAAATCGTGAAGTAATCCCCATCCACCCGCTGGAACAGCTGCGCGCCCAGCCCCTCAAGTTGATAGCAGCCGACCGAGTCCAGCACCGCATCGCCCGCCGCATCCAGATAGTGATCGATGAATTCCTCTGACAGCGCCCGCATCAACAGGGTCGCATGATCTGTATGGCCCCAGAGACGCTCGCCGCCGCGCAGTACCACGGCGGCAGAAACAAGCTGGTGGGACTTGCCGGCCAGACTCTGCAGGTTACGGCCCGCCTCATCCCTGTCCGCGGGTTTGTCGAACCATTGTTGGTCCAAGACCAGGACTTGATCGGCTCCCACGACGAAAGCCCCGGGGTTCTGTGCGGAGATACGTGCGGCCTTCAGTTCCGCCAATGTGTCCGCCAGTTGGTGGGCTGTGGCGCCATCGGCCTTCAGGCTGGCCTTGATCGAATCCTCGTCCACCGCCGCCGGCGCCACATCGAAGGCCAGGCCGGCGCGGGTCAGCATGTCAGCCCGCGTGGCACTACCCGACGCCAGGATCAGTCGTGCGGATGCTCCGCCGCGTAGCATTGCAACAGGCATCGGGTCAGTCCGCCGGGGAGACAGGGTCGTCGTCCTGACGCTGCTGTTGGCCCAACAGCTGGATGATCCCGGCCGCGGGTACCCCTATCGACCTGCGGGTGACGTCGAAGACCGGCCAGCCCTGTTTCGCGAAAAGCCGCCGCGCGGCGGCCACTTCTACCTTCACTGCCTCCAGATCCGTATAGTCGGTGTCGTGGTCTTCGGCATGAATCTTCATGCGCGTGCGGCGGATTTCTACCAGCCGGCGCGGGTCCTCGGTGAGGCCGACGATAAGCGCTTTGGGTCCGTTCAATAATCCTTCCGGCAAAGGCAGGTCCGGAACGATGGGGACGTTGGCTGCCTTGATACCCCGGTTGGCCAGATAGATTGACGTGGGGGTTTTCGAGGTGCGCGAGACGCCAACCAGAATAACCTCTGCCTCTGCCAGGTTAGCGGTTGCCTGACCGTCATCGTGAGCCATGACGAAATTGATCGCATCGATCCGTGTGAAATAGCTCTCGTCCAGCACATGCTGCCGGCCGGGCAGACCCTGGCTGACCGCCTTGAAATGAGCGGCCATCGCCGAGATGAACGGCTCCATCACCGACAGACAGTTGATACCGTTGGTCCAGCAGAATTCCTTCAGCCGTCGTTGCAGCTTGTCGTCCAGCAGCGTGAACATGACCAGACCCGGCTGTTCCTCCAACTCTTCAAGCACGGTTTCCAGGGCCCGTTCCGTCCGCACCATGGGCCAGATGTGCTCCACGACTTCCACGTCTTCGAACTGCACCACACACGCTTTGGCGATCGCCTGCACGGTCTCGCCGGTGGCGTCAGAGATCAAATAAAGGTGGTGCGGTTCTCTGGATGACATGTGAGTCCCACTCTGAGTCGCGGGGATGGAATAGGGTGTTTTCCGGAAAGGCCTGATTCTATACCCGCAGTGCCTCAGCCGACTCGGATTGCCCCGCAGGGTTCCGCACACTGTATCGACTTGTCAGAGGCGGGTGAACAGTGGGGAGGGACAAACCACACCTGAAATTTCATGTGTGGGATTCACTTGTTTAGAGGGGTGTGAATCCTGAGGCACAGGCGACCACTTTCCGACATGTCCCCCTGATTATCCCGCGTTGTATAATACAGGACAGGTTGTCGCCCGAAACGACCGCCTCTTGTAGACTGTTTAATAATCCCCGACTCTAGGTGGACCAACTACTACCACTACAACAAGATTCTTATAAAGAATCTATGTAGTGGAGTCTGTTGGTCAGTGTACACAAAGCCGGAGAACGGGCGCGTGACCAATATCAAACCCCTCATGGCTGTGCTGGCGGGCAGCCCTGAGGCAACACCACCGATCTGGCTGATGCGGCAGGCAGGACGGTATTTGCCGGAGTATCGCGCCCTTCGCCAGAAGGCGTCATCGTTTCTGGATTTTTGTTACACGCCCGAGATGGCTGTGACGGCGACCCTGCAGCCGATCGAACGGTTCGCTTTGGATGCGGCGATCCTGTTTTCGGATATTCTGGTGATCCCGGATGCGTTGGGCATGCCGGTCACGTTTGTCGAAAAGGTCGGCCCGGTGCTGGAACCGGTCACCGATGCGAGGGGCGTCGACGGGCTGAAGCCGGGTGATGGCGTTACCGATCACCTGACGCCGGTTTACCAGGCGCTCAGGATCCTGCGTGCGGACCTTGATCCCGGGATTTCGTTGATCGGATTCGCAGGCGCGCCCTGGACAATCGCGACCTACATGGTCGAAGGCCGAGGCGGACATGGTTTCGAGACCGTCAAGCGCCTGATGTGGCAGGCGCCGGATGTATTTGGCCGGCTTATGGACCGGCTGGAGGAGGCGGTAGCGCACCACCTGATCGCGCAGATTGAGGCGGGTGCGGATTGCGTCAAGTTGTTCGACAGCTGGGCCGGTGTGCTGCCGGAACCGGACTTCGCCCGGCAGGTCATCGCGCCCACCCGGCGAATTGTCGATCGGGTCCGGGCGGCACATCCGGACGCGCGGATCATTGGTTTTCCCCGACAGGCGGGTGATCGCTATGCGGTCTACGCAGCAGAAACCGGCGTGGATGCTGTGGCGGTGGACCAGTCGGTCACTTTGGCAACCATGAAATCCCTGGCGGAAACCGTCGCCGTGCAGGGCAATCTGGATCCGCAATTGCTGGTCGCTGGCGGCGAACCCATGGAGGCGCGGATCCGTGAGATGGTCGCGGGCCTGGCTGGCCATCGGCACATTTTCAATCTGGGTCATGGCGTGGTGCCGGAGACGCCGCCGGAGCATGTGGCGGCCCTCGTAGCCGCTGTGCGGGGCAACGCGTGAGCCGGGTTGCGGTGGTCCTGTTCAACCTCGGTGGTCCGGACACTCCGGATGCTGTTCAGCCATTTTTATTTAATCTTTTCAACGACAAGGCGATCATCGATGTGCCCCAGCCCATGCGCTGGCTGCTGGCTCGAATGATCTCCCGCCGCCGGGCGCCGATTGCCCGGAAGATTTATTCTGAGCTGGGCGGTGGCTCGCCTCTGCTGCCGAATACGAAGGCCCAGGCGGCGGCGTTGGAGCAAGCCGTGATCAGCGCCAGATCGGGCGATGACTGCCGGGTGTTTGTCGCCATGCGATACTGGCATCCCATTGCCAGCGAAACCGCCCGTGAGGTGGCCGCATTCGACCCCGATCGGGTGGTTCTACTGCCGCTCTATCCGCAATATTCGACCACCACCAGCCAATCGTCGCTGGATGACTGGGCAAAGGCCGCGCGCAAGGCTGGCATCACCGCGCCTGCGCAGGCGGTTTGCTGCTATCCGGCGGAGCAGGGATTTGTTGCAGCGGTCGCGTTGGAGGTTCGGGCTGCGCTCGACGCCACGCCCGGCGCCCGGCTGCTGTTTTCGGCCCACGGCCTGCCGAAGAAAATCATCGACCGGGGCGACCCCTACCAGTGGCAGGTGGAAGCCAGCGCCCGCGCTGTGGTTGATGCGCTCAAGGTTCCGAATCTGGATTGGACGGTGTGTTACCAGAGCCGGGTCGGACCCCTGGAATGGATCGGCCCGTCAACCGAGGACGAGATCGCCCGGGCCGGAAGCGATGGCGTGCCCCTGGTGGTTGCGCCAATCGCCTTCGTGTCCGAGCATTCCGAGACTTTGGTGGAGCTGGATGTGGAGTATCGCGAGCTGGCGGTGTCCGCCGGAGTGCCGAAGTTCTCCCGCGTACCCACCGTATCCACACGCCCTGAATTCATTGCCGGTCTGGCAGCCCTTGTGGACCAGGCGCTCGGCCGCGATGATGTACCCGGACGCGGAGACAGCAGAAGCGCTGAAAAAAATATCGGACCGGACGGGGGGGCTCGTGTGTGTCCGGCGGAGTGGGGGCAATGCCCCTGCGCAGAACAAGCCGCAGCATAGCGGCAGGATCGACGGGCGAATTGACGGTGATTTGGGCGGGTAATGGCTGACTGGCTGGGAGAAGCCTATCCTTGGGTGAAAGCTTTTCATCTGATGGCGGTGATCGCCTGGATGGCGGGCATGCTCTACCTGCCCCGGCTGTTCGTTTATCACAGCGAGGCGGAAACGGGATCCGACAAGGCGGAAACCTTCAAGGTGATGGAGCGCCGCCTTCTGCGCGGCATCATGAACCCGTCAATGATCCTGGTCTGGGTCCTGGGCATCATGATCTACACCTCCGGGGGGTGGTGGAGCGCCGGCTGGATGCACGCCAAGTGGCTGCTGGTAATCCTGCTCACTGCCTGGCATCACCTGCTCGCCGTCCACTTCAAACAGTTCCGCGAGGATCGCAACACCCGTCCGGCGCGCTACTATCGCTTGATCAACGAGGTGCCGGCCGTTTTCATGGTCGGCATCGTCATCCTGGTGATCGTGAAGCCGTTTTGACCGCTGGTACAGGTGCTTCGGGCTCTGCTATTTTCCAGCTCTGTCCGAAGTTATTTCGGAGGTTGTTTCTTCTGGGGCTGGCAGCCGCCGCCATGAAAGATGCGGCCAGGGCGGGACAGCAGGAAACGCATTCGACGCCAGTCAAAGCGCACCATCAAAACGGTTGTGATGGGGTTGGGATATCCGGGCTTGCTCTTCGCGCGCACCCACACCTGCTCCAGGTCCGTGCCGGCGCCGCGCACATGGCGGGCCTTGCCGGCCAGGCACTGGCTGTAGAGGCAGATCTCAATGTTGAGATTGGAGCGGTTGAAGGCGATGGAAGCGGACGTATTGCGCTCCATCTTGCAACCCTTCTTGCCACACTCCATCGCGTGGTCGGCCTGGCAGATCCAGACCCTGGGCTTGGGACGGGCTTGGCCGGAAGTTGTAACGAAGGCGCCGCCACTTATGCCGATTGCTGCGCTCAAACAAAAACTTCTGGTCAAACTTAATAATCGATTCAACAGCCGCGCCTTTGATTTGCCATCATTGTCTTGATAGTCTATACGCGCAGATCATATAAGAGTTGTCGCGCGCCCACCTTGAGTTCCTGCCTGTTCGCGGCGCGCAATCCAGGAAATCATCAGACAAGACGGTATGAGGGGCGTTTCCTGCGCCGCTGCGTCTATGTCAGACGAAACCCGAGTTCGTTTCTGCCGGCTGCCTCAACGCTGGCGCTTGGATGCTTTCCCAATCCCTGTTTTCCGGCCCAGATTTCCGGCCGCCGGACCAACCTAGATCCCCCAAAAAGAACGCCAATGAACCTCCAAGAACTGAAAACCAAATCCCCCGCCGACCTTCTGGCATTCGCCGAAGAGCTGGAGGTCGAGAACGCCTCGAGCCTGCGCAAGCAGGACATGATGTTCGCGATCCTGAAAGAGCTGTCCGCCAAGGATGAGGCGATCATCGGTACCGGTACGCTGGAAGTGCTGCAGGACGGCTTCGGCTTCCTGCGCTCCGCCGAATCAAATTATCTGCCGGGGCCGGACGACATTTATGTCTCTCCCAGCCAGGTCCGTCGGTTCAGCCTCCGCACCGGTGATACCGTCACGGGACAAATTCGCGGCCCGAAGGATGGTGAGCGCTATTTCGCTCTCCTGAAGGTCAGCGAAATCAATTTCGAGGACCCGGATGCGGTCCGCCACCGGATCAACTTCGACAATCTGACACCGCTCTATCCCGATGAGCGGCTGACGATGGAAATCGACGATCCGACCATCAAGGACCGCACGCATCGGGTCATCGACCTGATCACCCCCATCGGCAAAGGCCAGCGTGCGCTGATCGTGGCGCCGCCGCGTACCGGCAAGACGATGATGCTGCAGAGCATCGCCCATTCGATCGAACAGAATCATCCGGAAGTATATCTGATGGTGCTGCTTATCGATGAGCGGCCGGAAGAAGTCACCGACATGCAGCGCACGGTGAAAGGCGAGGTGGTGAGCTCCACCTTCGACGAGCCGGCGTCACGCCACGTGCAGGTTGCCGAAATGGTGATCGAGAAGGCCAAGCGGCTGGTGGAGCACAAACGCGACGTGGTGATCCTGCTCGACTCGGTGACCCGCCTGGCGCGCGCCTACAACACCGTGGTGCCGTCGTCCGGCAAGGTGCTGACCGGTGGTGTCGACGCCAACGCCCTGCAGCGGCCCAAGCGCTTCTTCGGCGCGGCGCGGAATATCGAAGAGGGTGGCTCGTTGTCGATTATTGCAACCGCCCTGATCGACACCGGCAGCCGTATGGACGAAGTGATTTTCGAAGAGTTCAAGGGCACGGGTAACTCGGAAATCAATCTGGACCGCAAGCTCAGCGACAAGCGCATCTGGCCGACCATCGACATCGGCAAATCCGGCACCCGGAAAGAAGAGCTGCTGGTCGATCCCGGCACGCTCAGCAAGATGTGGGTGCTCAGGCGGATCCTGTTGCCCATGGGCGTCACCGACTCAATGGAATTCCTGGTCGGCAAACTCAAGGATTCGAAGAACAACGACGATTTCTTCGACTCGATGAACACCTGACCCATGGCCAGGGACGCGGGCGGGCTGCCGGTAACACCGGCGGATGTAGAGGCCGCGGCCCGGCGCATTGAAGGCCACGTGCGCGAAACGCCCGTGGTGACGACCGAGCCCGTCGCCTTCGACCTCGGCTTTCCGGTCACCTTCAAGCTCGAATATTTTCAGGTCACCGGCACCTTCAAACCGCGGGGCATGTTCAACCGCATGCTCTCCGTGAATGTGGGTGAGGCCGGCATTGCGGTTGCCTCCGGTGGTAACGCCGCGATAGCAGCGGCCTATGCGGCGCAGTCGCTAGGCCACACCGCCAGCGCCTTTGTGCCCACCATCAGCTCGCCCGCAAAGATCGCCATGCTCGAAGCCATGGGCGCGGACCTGCATGTGGTGGGCGATGTCTACGCGGAAACCCTGGCGGCGCGCGACGCCCATATCGCGGCCACAGGCGCTGTGGAGATGCATGCCTATGACCAGCCGGACGTGGTCGCCGGTCAAGGCACCCTGGCGCGGGAGCTGGAAGCCCAGGCGGATCTCGACACGCTGCTGGTCGCCGTGGGCGGCGGTGGGCTGATCGGCGGTATTGCTGCCTGGTATGAAGGCCGGGTCAGGGTGATCGCCGTGGAGACTGAAGGTTGCCCGGCGCTCTCACGGGCGTTGGATGCGGGCACGCCAGTGGATGTGCAGGTCAGTGGGGTTGCGGCTGACTCCCTGGGTGCGCCCCGTGCCGGGGCGGTCATGTTCCCCATTGCCGAGGCTTATATCGACCATGCGCTTCTGGTCAGCGATGACGCCGTCACGGCGGCGCGCAATATGCTGTGGCGGGATTTGCGTGCACCGGTGGAGTATGGCGCCGCGACAGCCTTGGCCGCGCTCACCTCCGGCGCCTATGTGCCAGCAGACGGTGAACGGGTTGGCGTTGTTCTCTGTGGCGCGAATACAGATCTCACCACCATCGGCTGATCCGAGGCGATGAACACGGTCACCCACGGACTGGTGGCAGCGGCGCTGCTTACCCGCCGCCGGTCACCGCGCCGGAATGTGGCGGTGGTTGCCGGGGCGTTGATTCCGGATCTCTATATCTTCGGCATCTGGATTTGGGCGAAGGTGAGCGGTGTCGGCGAGGCGGACCTGTGGCGGCGGATTTATTTCATGGAGCCCGCCCCGGTCATGAGCGCGGTGTTCAACTCTGCGCCGCTCTACGCATTATTGCTGATCATTGGCCTGTGGTTGGGGCCAGTCTGGCTGTGGGCCTTCGCCGCCGCGGCGCTGCTTCATCTGGCGCTCGACTTTCCGGTTCACGCAAGCGACGCCCACGCTCATTTCTGGCCCCTGACGAACTGGCGGTTTGAGAGCCCGGTCTCCTACTGGGACCGGGCCCACCATGCGGGGTGGGTCAATGGCGTGGAAATTGCGCTGCTGCTGATTTGTGTGTTTGTGCTGTTCCGGCGGTTTCCCGCGCTTTGGGTGCGGATTGTTGTGGCGTTGGCGGCACTCGCCTGGGTGACGCCGATGATCTATTTCCGGGTGGTGATCTGACGAAAAACGGCGGGCCTCTCATTGCCAGAGACCCGCCGTCTTCACATCTGCATGCGTATTTGGCCTAGACGGTGAAGACCGTCGAGCCGGTGGTCTTGCGGGCTTCCAGGTCGGCGTGCGCCTGCGCGGCGTCGGCAAGGGCGTAGGTCTGGTTGACCTCGATCTTGACCGTCCCGTTGGCGACCACCTCGAACAGATCGTTGGCGTTGGCCTGCAGCGCCTCCGGCGTGCTGACATAGGTGAAGAGGGTGGGCCGGGTCACGTAGAGTGAGCCTTTCGCCGAGAGCGTCCCGAGGTTGAAGTCGGTGATCGGCCCGGAGGCATTGCCGAAGGTCACGAACACCCCCCGTGGCTGCAGGCTGTCGAGGGAAGCGTCCACGGTGTCCTTGCCCACGGAGTCATAGGCCACAGGTACGCCCTTGCCGTCGGTCAGCTCGCGCACCCGCGCGGCCACGTCTTCGGTCTTGTAGAGGATGGTATGGTCGCAGCCATGGGCACGGGCCAGCTCGGCTTTCTCTTCCGACCCAACTGTGCCGATGACGGTGGCGCCCAGATGCTTTGCCCATTGGCAGGCAATCAGGCCAACGCCGCCTGCAGCCGCATGAAACAGAATGGTGTCACCGGGCTGCACCGCATAGGTCTCCTTCAGGAGATAGCGGACGGTCATGCCCTGGAGCATCATGGTGGCGGCGGTTTCGTCGGCGATCGCGTCTGGCAGCTTGACCAGGTTGGCCGCGGGGATCAGCCGGACCTCTGCATAGCCGCCTGGAGGACTGGTGCCGTAGCAGACCCGGTCGCCCTCGGCGAGACCGGAGACGCCCGGGCCGACGGCTTCGACCACGCCCGCGCCTTCGAAGCCTGGCGTGAAGGGCAGGCTGGGGGCCGGATACATGCCGGAGCGGAAATAGACATCGATATAGTTGAGGCCGACAGCGGTGTGCCGGATGCGCACTTCACCCTCTCCGGGTGCGCCAACCTCGACACTTTCCCACTTCATTACCTCGGGTCCTCCGGTTTCGTGGACCAGAATTGCGTTCGTCATTTAGTTCCTCCCTGTGCCCCCGAAGCCAGAATGGCCGGAGCCCGCGCCGGTGGCGCGTGAATGTCGCTCGGGCCGCTACGGGCCCGCCCCTTACATAAGCTGCTTTGCTGGCTAGGCCAGATTTGCCTTTAGAAATTCCGACGAGCGCTGGTTGGCAAGCTCCGCCGCCGCTGTGCTGTAGGCGTGGCCGGTCTCGCGGGCGAAGCCGTGATCCTCGCCGGCATAGTCGTGGATTGTGACCTGGTCGTTGGCGTCCAGCCCGGCATGCACTAGCGCTTGTGCGTCCTTGGGGACGAATCCGTCTTCCTCGGCGATGTGCAGCATCAGCGGTTTGCCGATATTGCCGGCTTCGTCCAGCGCACCTTCGATGCCGACGCCGTAGTATCCGATACTTGCGTCCGCATCTGTTCGGGCGGCCATCAGATAGGCGAGCTTGCCGCCCAGGCAGTAACCCTGGGTGCCGACTTTGCCGGTGCAACTGGCATCGTTGCGCAGCGCGGTGACAGCAGCCTGCAGGTCCTTGACGCCGTCGTCCTCGCTGTATTTTTGGTAGTAACCGATGGCTGTCTGGAACTCCGCCTCCACGTCCGGGTCAAGTTCGATGCGTGGTTCGAACCGCCAAAAGAGGTCGGGCACGTAGACAACAAAGCCTTCCCCGGCGAGCCGGTCAGCGATCTGGCGCATGTTGTTGTTGACCCCGAAGATTTCCTGAATCAGGACCAGGCCCGGTCCGCTGCCGCCTGCTGGTGTCGCCTTGTAGGCGTAATAGTCCCCGTCTGGGCCCTGAATGTTGACTTCAGCCATGGTATGTTCCTCCCGCGGATGCTGTTGGTTTGACGAGAGAATAGTCGCCTGCCGGAGCGAGAGCCAGTGGCTCAGAAGCAATGGGGCTCAGAAACAGCGGGGCTCAGAAGCAGCGGGGCTCAGAAGCAGCGGGGCTTAGAGTTGGCCACGGGTCCGTTCAAGCCGGGCAATCTGCCGGCTCAGCATCCAGTAACCGGCGCCGCCGGAGAGTGCGACGAATCCCCAGACCACGACGATGCCTACGTCCAGCCAGTCACGGGCGACGCCATCCACAAGGGGTTTTGCGTTCAACGCGGCGAGCGCCAGGCCCGCCAACAGTCCCACGGCCATCATCCAGCGGCGCGTCTTCAGGGAGCGGATCGCTTCGTCGACCGTGGTCATTTTTCTTTAGAAGTTGGCAGCGGCGGCGAACAGCGGTCCCGGCGATAGGCCCGTCCAGCCTTCCAGGTCGAGCAGATAGCGCTTGGTGTCGAGGCCGCCCTGGCCCGAATAGCCGCCCATGCCGCCGCCGGCCGCGATAACCCGGTGGCAGGGGATGATAATCGGGATCGGGTTTTCACCGCAGGCAGTGCCAACAGATTGGGCTGAACCACCGGCAAGGGTCGAGAGTTCGCCGTAGGTCCGGGTGCAGCCATAGTCGATGTTGCACATCTCCAGCCACACGCGCTGGCGGAAGGGGGTGCCCCGGGGGCCAAGCGGTAAATTGAAATTCTGAAGTCGGCCAAAGAAATAGGCGTCGAGCTGTTCCCGCGCGGCTTCGAGCACCGTAGAGCTGCGCGGCCCATGCACCGGACCCCAATGGAGGTGGGTGATGGTGCCGTCCTGCTCTGCGACCGTCAGGGGGCCGAGGGGGCTGTCAACAACAAGTGCGCGCATATCAACATCTTGTATATCACAGCTATTTAAGCGCGTCTTCTAGTGTTTGTGCGGCAGAAAGGGGCAACGAGCAGGTAGTTTCCTGGCACACATAAGCAGCGGGTTGGCCGTCCACGGGGCCCTTACCTGCGGCTGGATGGCCGGCGGGTAGGGTGGCGCCATCCGCCACATGCTGAATGACAATATTGGGGTTGGCCGCAGCCCAGGCAGTGCGCAGCAGAGGTTCTGCGGCCTCCTGATTTCCGGTTATCACCACCTGAACGCCGTTGACGAGAATTTCGCGCCCTGACAGGAGGGTGGGCATTGCCATGGCAGTGCGGTTCAGATCGCCGGAAACAGCATTGATCAATCGGTCGGCCTGTTTGCGGTAGGTGTCGTTGCCGGTCAAAAGCCAGAGGCGGGCGAGGTTTTGCACCAAGGTGCCGTTGCCGGATGGGGTCGCGTTGTCGAAAAATGGCTTCGTGCGGACAATCAGATCCTCCACATCATCCGCTGACAGGTTATAGACCCCGGATTCACTGTCCAGATAATGAGCGTCCAGGATCTCCATCCAGCCGACGGCAGCATCCAGATAGGTGCTGTCCTGTGTGGCCTGCAGGAGCGCCAGAGCGGCGCGCATCATATGGGCATAGTCCTCGAGGGTTGCCGGCTGGGTCGCTTGACCGGCCCTCCAGGTATGGCGCAAGCGTGGTCCGTCGCTGATTTTGTCACGCACAAAGGTGAATGCGGTTTTGGCTGCCTCCAGCCATTCGGGCCTGTCGAAGACCTGGCTGGCGTTCGCGAGTGCTGCGATCATCAGGCCGTTCCAGTCGGCCATTACCTTGTCGTCGAGGCCGGGGCGGATTCTGTCGGCGCGCAGGTCCAGGAGTTTCTCGCGGCAGGCCTTCAGGGTGGCTTCCTCAGCATCGGACATCCGCAATGGCTTTTGGGAGCGGTTGAGGATGACCTTGCCTTCCCAGTTGCCGGCGGCGCTGATGTCGTAGGCTGACTTGAACAGTGCCGCGTCATCACCCAGGGCTGCGTCGATCTCTGCTTCTGACCAGACATAGAATTTGCCTTCTTCACCCTCGCTGTCGGCGTCGAGGGTGCCGGCAAAGCCACCATCCTCTACAACCATTTCGCGAAGGAGCCAGTCGACCGTTTCTTCCACCCGTTCGCGATAGAGCGGCGTTTGAGTGTCCCGCCATGCCAACGACAACAGGTCGATCAGCTGTGCGTTGTCGTAGAGCATTTTTTCGAAATGGGGCACGAGCCATACGGTATCGACCGAATACCGGGCGAATCCGCCACCCACATGATCGTAGATGCCGCCCTGGCTCATCCGGTCAAGGGTCACCAGCACCGCATCGCGGTATTGCGGGATGCCAGTCCGCTTCCAGGCGCGCCAGAGGAATTCGAAGACGGGGCCCTGGGGAAATTTTGGTGCGCCGCCGAGGCCGCCGTGTACGGTATCCACATTGCGCAGAAAGCCTTGCGCGGCATTGTCAATTATTTGGTCCGTGATGCCGTCGCCGGGGGAGACCTCACTCATCTGGGCGAGCGCGTCGGTCAGGGATGTTGTGTTGCTTTCGACCTTTTCAGGTTCGCCCGTGTAGATTTGCGCGATACTGTCCAATACCCGTGGAAACCCCGGCCTGCCATAGCGATCTTCCGGAGGAAAATAGGTCCCGCCCCAGAATGGCTTGCGTTCCGGTGTGAGAAACATGGTCAGCGGCCAACCACCCTGCTCACCCAGAAGCTGCAGCGCCTGCTGATAGATGGCGTCCACATCAGGGCGCTCTTCGCGGTCCACCTTTATGTTGACGTAGAGGTCGTTCATCTGCGCCGCGATCGCATCGTCCTCGAAGCTTTCGTGCGCCATTACGTGACACCAATGGCAGGCAGCGTAGCCGATGGACAGAAGCACGGGTCTGCCGGAGGTCCGCGCCAGGTCGAAGGCGTCATCACCCCAGGCCATCCAGTGGACAGGGTTGTCTTTGTGCTGCAGCAAATAGGGGCTGGTTTCGTCACCCAACCGGTTACGGGTCTGGCCCTGGGCGGTCATGTCTCGCTCCTCCTCAGGGCCGCGCGCCGCCGGTGGATTGACCAGGGGCGTGTGACCGGGTTGACTTCATCCTACCTAGGACCAACGCAGCGTTGGGGCAAGCGAGATGTCTTATGCGCTGCGGATAATTCAGCTTTTGCGTGTATTCGGTGCGGAGCGCCAGGCAGGACTGTTTGATATCACATGATACAATATATGCACTGTCCAGCGCGGTGGGGAAAGCGGGCATTGCTGTCGTGCGCCTGTCGGGACCGTCCGCCGCTGCGGTGGCGGCGCTGCTGACCGGCAGTGATGTCCTGCGGGATCGCGTCGCCCGTCTGAGGCAGTTGCATCATCCTGACGACGGTCGGCATCTGGATAGCGGATTGGTGTTGGCATTCCCCGGTCCGGCCAGCTTCACAGGCGAGGACGTGGTGGAGTTTCATGTGCATGGCGGGCGCGCAGTAGTTGAGGCTGTTCTGGACGCTGTTCATGCGACGGGTCAGGCGCGGGCGGCCGAGGCGGGTGAATTTACCCGTCGCGCCTTTGACGCCGGCAAGCTGGATCTGACCGCAGTCGAGGGTTTGGCTGATCTGATTGATGCTGAAACGGAGGCGCAGCGGCAACAAGCCCTCGGACAATATGGGGGCGCACTGGGTGAGCTGTATGCCAGTTGGCGTGAACGCCTGATCGGATTGCTGGCCCATCTCGAGGCGGGCATTGATTTTGTCGAGGAAGCCGATGTACCCGCCGCGGTGACAGCCGCTGTGCGACCCCAAATCGCTGAATTGATGGAGGAGATGGCGCAACATCTGGATGATGGCCGTCGCGGCGAGATTCTTCGGAGTGGTTTGTCTATTGCCATCATCGGCCCGCCCAATGCCGGGAAATCCTCTGTCCTGAATTGGTTGGCAGGCCGGGATGCGGCGATTGTCGCAACAACTGCTGGAACCACCCGGGATGTGATTGAGGTGCGGCTGGACCTGGGGGGATACCCGGTCATCCTTTCGGACACCGCCGGGCTGCGACCCGATTCCGCTGCAGACGATATTGAGATCGAAGGGATGCGGCGTGCCCGGGATGCCGCGGCGGCTGCGGATATGCGGCTCTATGTGATTGACGGAGTCCAATTCGACACTCTTGGACTGCCTGGGCCGGATGAATATGAGCTCCTATTGGTCAATAAGTCTGACCTTGATGAATGGACCCTTCCTGGCAATGCCATTGAGGAGGTGACGTACGGTGTATCTGCCCGTACCGGAGCTGGATTTGGTGGTGTATTGCAGGCGATATCGCAATATGTAGAGAAAATGGCCCCTGAAAGGGTGACGCCTGTATTGACCCGTACGCGCCATCGAGAGGCCATTCAGGGGGCGCTTGCGGCCCTTGAGCAAGGCCAGACCGCCGAAGAGATTGAATTGGCGGCGGAAGATTTGCGCCGGGCCAGTCTGGTCTTGGGGCGTGTGGTGGGCGCCGTCGATGTGGAAGATTTGCTTGATGTGATTTTCCACGATTTCTGTATTGGCAAGTGAGGCGGCAAGTGAGGCGATGTTTCACGTGAAACAATGCAGGCGTACATGGTGGCAGGAAACGGTTTGGGTGCTTTGACAACCCCGTCTGCGGCCACTATGTGATGCCGATGGATCGCTACGATGTCATTGTGATTGGTGGAGGACACGCCGGCTGTGAAGCCGCGGCGGCGTCGGCGCGCATGGGTGCGGAAACCTTGTTGCTGACCCATAAGGCGTCGACGATCGGTGAAATGTCCTGTAATCCGGCGATTGGTGGCCTGGCCAAGGGGCATTTGGTGCGTGAGGTGGATGCGCTCGATGGTGTCATGGCCCGCGTGATTGACCAGGCCGGCATCCAGTTCCGTATGCTCAATCGGAGCAAAGGTGCAGCGGTGCGTGGCCCGCGGGCCCAGGCAGATCGCAAATTGTATCGCGAAGCCATGCAGGCGCTTCTTCGTGACCTGCCAAACCTCGCTATTCTCGAGGCTGGCGCGGAAGATATTGCGACGGGTGCTGATGGGCGAGTTTGCGGTGTTGTGACGGCGGCCGGTGAAACGCTCTTTTGTGGCGCTGTGGTGATCACCACCGGTACATTTTTGCGCGGCCTGATCCATATGGGTGAGGAGAAAATCCCGGCTGGACGCGTGGGCGAGGCGCCCGCAACCGGTCTTTCAGCCACTCTGGAGCGATTTGGCTTTTCGTTGGGACGCCTCAAGACCGGCACACCGCCACGTCTGGATGGGAGGACCATTGACTGGGCTGCGCTTGAAGAACAGCCGGGTGATACGCCTCCTGTACCGTTTTCCTTTCTGACGACGCAGATCACCACACCACAAATCAGCTGTTACATTACGGGCACCACCACCGCAGCCCATGAGGTCATTCGCGCCAATCTTCATCGGGCGCCGATGTATTCCGGGCAGATCGACAGCGTTGGCCCCCGCTATTGTCCGTCGATTGAGGACAAAGTGGTGCGCTTCGCCGACAGGGAGCGGCATCAGATCTTTTTGGAGCCGGAAGGGCTCGATGATCCGACGGTCTATCCCAATGGCATTTCCACGAGCCTGCCGCGGGATGTTCAGCTGGCGATGCTGGCGGCCATCCCCGGCCTGGAACGGGTGGAAATGGTGCGGCCCGGCTATGCCATTGAGTATGATCATGTGGATCCGCGTGAATTGGGTCCGACCCTTGAAACCCGCAGAATTCCTGGACTTTTCCTTGCCGGTCAGATCAATGGCACCACAGGATACGAAGAAGCGGCCGGGCAAGGCCTGATGGCCGGTGTCAATGCGGCGCTACAGGCTGGCGGCGGTGGCTCGTTCACTCTGGACCGGGCAGATGGCTATATCGGCGTGATGATCGATGACTTGACCAATCGTGGCACCACCGAGCCCTATCGGATGTTTACCTCCCGGGCGGAATATCGGCTGCTGCTGCGGGCTGACAATGCGGATCAACGGCTGACGGCTTTGGGTATTGGCGTGGGCTGTGTGGGTTCTGAGCGCGCCCGTGCGTTTGGGTCCAAGCAGGCGGCCCTCGACGATGCTCGCGACCTGACCGGCAAACTTACTCTGTCGCCGCAGGCGCTGGCAGACAGAGACCTATCCGTAAATCAGGACGGCCGCCTGCGCAGCGCCGCCGACCTGCTCGCCTATCCGGATGTTGATGTGGCGCGGCTGGCTCAAATTTGGCCTGAGTTGGCGCAGATTCGACCTGATGTGGCGGAGCAACTTGAGATCGATGCAGTCTACCGGGGCTATCTCGATCGGCAGGCCGCCGACATCGCCGCCTATCGTCGCGACGAAGAGCTGGCGCTGCCCGGCGACCTGGACTATCGCGCCATTGGCGGGCTCTCTGCCGAGGTCCGGCAAAAGCTCGATGTGGCGCGCCCCGCGACCCTGGGCGCGGCAGGCCGAATCCCTGGCGTCACGCCGGCGGCCCTCACGGCGCTTTTGCGGTACGTGCGCCGACCTGAAGCAAAATCTGCCGCGTGATCTGCTGATATGGCCCATATGGATGCCGCCGGGTTTCAGCATGCGACCGGTGTTTCACGTGAAACAATGGAGCGGCTCGAGGCCTATGTCGCCCTGCTGCACCGCTGGCAGCCTCGGGTCAACCTGGTGGCCAATTCCACGCTTCACGATCTCTGGGAACGGCATCTGCTCGATTCGGCGCAACTGGCGCCCCTTGTTCCGGACGCGCCAGCCATCCTCGGTGATTTTGGCGCGGGCGCCGGGCTGCCGGGATTAATTTTGGCCATCATGCGGCCCGAATTGGAGGTCCATCTCATAGAAGTAGACGCCCGCAAGTGCGTCTTCCTGCAGGAGGCGGCGCGAGCTGCTGGTGTGGAGGTCCAAATACACAGAGAACGCATTGAATCCGTTGAACTTCCTGTCCTGACTGTCGCAACCGCCAGAGCCTTATCTAGCTTGACCAAAACCCTCGGTCAGGTGGCGCCGTATATAGGGGGTCAGGGGGATTCCCCCGGAATTGGTCTTTTCCACAAGGGCCGAAAATGGGCCGAGGAATTGACGGTAGCCCAAGGACACTGGAAGATGCAGGTGGACGCGCTACCGAGCATCACCGATCCGGCCGCGCGTATCCTCAGGATCCATGACCTGACGCCGCGGGACCCGGCGAGCCACCCCGAGGCATCATCTGCCGCCGGGAGCCAGGAGCAGAAATGACCCGACCGACCCGCGTGATGGCCATTGCCAACCAAAAAGGCGGCGTGGGCAAGACGACGACCACCGTCAACCTTGGAACGGCGTTGGCCGCGGTGCACCGCCGGGTGCTGCTGATTGATCTGGATCCCCAGGCCAACGGCACCACCGGATTCGGAATTCAGGTGGAACCCGGCAGGCCCACATCTTACGAAGTGCTGTTGGGTGAAGCATCTGCAGCTCAGGCAGTGGTGCCGACCGCCATCCCAAACTTGTCCATCATGCCGACCACCGTAAACCTGGCAGGCGCAGAGACGGAACTGGTCGACCAACCGCTTCGCGAGTACCGGTTGCGCAATGCCGTGCAGCCATTGTTGGGTGAGTATGACTATATTCTTATAGATTGCCCGCCGGCACTCGGTTTGTTGACCATCAACGCGTTGGTTGCGGCGGACAAGGTGCTGGTGCCGCTGCAGTGCGAGTATTATGCCCTTGAAGGCATCAGCCATCTGATTCGCACTATCGAACGGATCAAGAACAATTTTAATGAAAGGCTGGATATCCAGGGCATTGTGCTGACCATGTACGATCGCCGGAACAATCTCAGCGAAATGGTTGCCGACGAAGTCTACCGTCATTTTGGCGCCAAGGTTTACGACACCGTGATCCCCCGCAATGTCCGCATTTCCGAGGCGCCCTCCCATGGCAAGCCGGTGCTGCTCTATGACGTGAACTGTGCGGGATCACAGGCTTACATCCACCTGGCGAGCGAAATGCTGCGCCGTGACAGCGAATTGGCGGCATGAACACAGCAAACACCCAGGATAAAACCAAAACCCCACCCCGAAGAGCACTTGGCCGCGGCCTGGATGCTTTGCTGGGAGACAAAACCGGCCCGGCCCCCCCTAGCAACCCGGGCGCGGCCCAGATCGCGATCGCGGATATCGATCCGGGCCGCTACCAGCCACGGCGTCATTTCGACAAGGACGAGCTGAACGCGCTGGCGGACTCGATCCGGGAGCAGGGGGTATTGCAGCCCATATTGCTGCGACCATTGCCAGATAAACCCGGGCGGTACGAACTGATTGCCGGCGAGCGGCGCTGGCAGGCGGCGCAACGGGCGGGTCTTCATGAAATACCCGCGCTGGTGCGCGATCTGGATGACCGGACCACATTGGAAGTGGCCCTGGTGGAAAATATCCAGCGCCAGGACCTGTCGCCCCTGGAAGAAGCGGCTGGCTACCAACGGCTGATCGATGAATTCGATCATACCCAGGAAGCTCTGGCCGGCGTTGTCGGCAAGAGCCGCAGCCACATTGCCAACACCCTCCGCCTGCTGGGTCTACCGGACGAGGTGAAGGCGCTGGTGGATCAGGGCATTCTATCTGCTGGACATGCCCGGGCGCTTCTCACTGCGCCGGACCCGGTGGCGCTGGCCGGCCGGGTAGCGCGGGAAGGCCTGACCGTACGTCAGACCGAACAATTGGCCAAAGCTACTCCCAGTAGGCCGGCACCCTCGCGGCAAACGGCGGAAAAATCCGCCGATACCTTGGCGCTGGAACGAAATCTGGCGGCAAGCCTGGGATTGAAGGTAAATATCCATGAGCGGGCAAAAGGTGGCGATATCACCTTCAGTTTCGCATCCCTGGATCAGCTGGACGAGTTGCTGGGCCGCCTCGGCGTGTGCGACAGCTAAGGCCGAATGTTAGCGCTTCTGGCGCGCTGCCGCAGACGCGGCCAGCGACAGGACCAGCCTTCCACATAACAGTTGATCGGGCGCCCCCGTGGTCTTGCACTGTGCTTCGGCGTCGTCGATCCGCGCAATGGCCTGGCTGACGGCATTGGCGCGCCAGGCCCGGGCCTGATTAGCCAGCTGGCGGGCACGCGGACCAAAAACGGGTGGTTGCAGGCCGCGGCCGGCGGCATCGGGCGCCACACCCCGGTCCAGCGCTGCCGCCATCGCCTGCAGGCGAACAAAATGCCGGCCCAGCGCACGCAAGATTCCCACGGCATTGGTATTTTCATCAAACAGCCGGGTCAGCGCCCGGTCGGCGTTGGCGCTGTCGCCGCCGCCGGTGGCAAAGGTCAGGTTGTCCAAGGTCAAAGCTGAGGAATCGCCCACGCAAGCCGCTGCATCCTCGAGTGTCACGGGGGCGCCAGGATCATCGCGCGCCTCCGCATATAGCGCCAGCTTCTCCAACTCGCTGCGGGTCACCTGCCGATCGCTGCCAAGATTGGCGGCAAGATAGGCGCGGGCCTCCGGGCTCACCGACAGTCCCTGTTTTTGCAGGCTTTCCCGAATCACATCTTCCAGCGACTGGCCCTCATCCGCGAAGCAGGGCAGCGCCGCTGCATTCTTGGCGCCTTCTGCCAGCTTACGCAGACTGGACCGGCTGCCCAGATAGGCGGCCTCGACCAGGATCAGCGCGTCGCCCATGGGCGCGTCGAGAAATGACTTCAGGTGTTTGGTGTGGGTGTCGGTGGCGCCGTCGATGCGCAAAACCCGCCGGCCGCCGCCGAAAGCGATCGCCGCAGCCTCGTCACTCAGCCGCGCGGGATCATTTGCCAGATCGCCGGCGGTCATGGTCACAATACGAAAAGGGTCGTCGGGATCTTCCACCACACCGGCCGACGCGGTCGCGGCGAGCTCCCGCACCTGGCCCCGGTCGTCGCCATAGATCAACAACAACTGCGCCGCAGCATCCGGATTTTTGACAAACGCGCCAACACGGCCCGCGGGGATCTTCATGGCTAATTCTTCTTGCGCACCTTGCGGACGCGGTTGAAGTAAAGCGCCAGCCGGGTGGCGATATCGTCGGCGACCAGATGGGCGGCACGGCGCTGCGCCGTGCGCCGCGCGACAACGTTCGCGTAGTCGGACTGAACGATGTTGTAGCTCGCCGTGCGCCGGCTCCGGCCCCGGAAAACAACCAGGCCAGATGCTGCCTCACGCAGAATAAAATTTACAGAGATGCGGAGGTTCGCGCGGGTAGCTGTTTCGTCCTGGCGAATCGCCAGTTGGCTCAAACTCTCCGAATATTCGACCCTCAGGCTATAGGGCGCAGCGCCAGGCTGGCCACCGGGATTGATCCGGTCGAGCAGCGCATTGCGCAGAATTTGACCTTCGCGGTTGGGGATCTGTCCCACACGTACCTGAGCCATATCCTGCTGTATCACGCCGGACTTGCCATAGAGCGGCTTATATCCGCAGGCGCTGAGTCCGGCCGCCAGGAGGACCAGAATCGCTGCAAGCAACCTTGCGGGTATGCCCTTCATGATGCGCTCCACGGGCTAGACGACGACATTGATGATGCGGTTGGGGACCACAATCACCTTGCGAATGTCCTTACCCTCAATCGCCCGGGCGACCGCGTCAAGCGCCAGCGCTGCGCTTTCCGCCTCTTCCTGGGCAATCCCTCTGGCGAGGTCAACGGTGCCGCGCAGCTTGCCATTCACCTGGACAGCGATAGTCACGGCGTCCTCGACAATCAGCGCCTCGTCCCATTCGGGCCAGGCGCTATCAGCCAGCAGCATATTATGGCCCAGCCGGGCCCACAATTCTTCTGACAAGTGCGGGGTCATGGGACTGAGCAGCCGCGCCACGGCCTCAATCGCTTCACGATAGGCCCAGTCGCCGCCGCTACTGAAGTCGCCGCCTTCGGCAAACTCCGCCATCGCGTTGGTCAGCTCGCGGACGCGGGCGACGGCCCGGTTGAAGCGGAACCGCTCAATGTCATCGCTGACGCCCTGGATGGCCTTGTGCACTTGGCGGCGCAGGTCCAGCGCGCTGTCGCTGAACTGGCCGGGCGCCGGGGTGTTGGCGGACGGCAGGGTCAGCCCGTCAATTTCCAACATGCGGTAGACGCGGTTGATATAGCGCCACGCGCCCTCGACACCGGAATCGGTCCATTCAAGATCCCGTTCCGGCGGACTGTCCGACAACATGAACAGGCGCGCCGTGTCAGCGCCATAAGATTCGATGATCGCTTCCGGATCAACCACGTTGCGCTTCGACTTTGACATGGATTCGGATCGGCCCACCTTGATTGGTTGGCCGGTTTCCACATGAATCATGGCGTCGCCGTCAGCTTTCACTTCTTCCGGATAAAGCCATTTGCCAGCGTCATCCTTGTAAGTCTCATGGCAGACCATCCCCTGGGTGAACAGGCCGGCAAACGGCTCATCCACATCCAGGTGGCCCGCGCCACGGATCGCGCGGGTAAAGAAACGGGAATAGAGAAGGTGCAGGATCGCGTGCTCAATGCCGCCGATATACTGGTCCACCGGCAACCAGTAGTCGACCGCATCACGGTCCAAGGCCACATCCGACCGCGGTGAACAGAAGCGCGCAAAATACCAGGACGAATCCACGAACGTATCCATGGTGTCCGTATCGCGCCGGGCGTCCGCACCGCATTTGGGGCACGCCACTTGGCTCCAGGTAGGATGCACGTCCAGGGGATTGCCAGGCGCATCAAATTCAACGTCGTCGGGCAGGAGCACCGGCAGGTCCGCCGCCGGTACGGGGCTCACACCACAGGCGCTGCAATGGATCACGGGGATCGGACAGCCCCAATACCGCTGTCGGGAAATGCCCCAGTCACGCAAACGGTACTGAACCGTGCCTCGGCCGGTTTCCGCGGCCTCGAATCGTTCGATCACCTGCGACTTGGCCGTGTCCACATCCAGGCCATTCAGAAATTCCGAGTTCATGAGCACGCCGTCGGTGGCGTAGCACTCGTCAGTTACCTGGAAACTGTCGTCAGCGCTGGCCGGGCGCACCACGGTGATGACGTCCAGGCCATATTTGTGTGCGAAATCCAGATCGCGCTGGTCGCCGCTGGGGCAGCCGAAGATGGCGCCCGTGCCATATTCCATCAGCACGAAGTTGGCCACATAGAGGGGTACGGTGCGGTCCTCAAACGGGTGGCGCACACGAATGCCGGTATCGACGCCCTTTTTCTCCGCCTTCTCGATGGCCTCCTCGCTGGTACCCATGCGATTGCAGTCGTCGATGAACGCGGCAAGATCAGAATTGTCTTCGGCGAGTTCGGTGGCCAGTGGGTGGTTGGGCGACAGCGCGCAAAAACTCATGCCAAATATCGTATCGGGCCGTGTTGTGTAGACTTCCAGCCGGTCATCGCGCCCATCGAGGTCGAAGCTGATAAATGCTCCTTCCGACCGGCCGATCCAGTTCTGCTGCATGAGCCGTACCCGGTCGGGCCAGCGATCCAGCCCTTCCAGCGCCTGAAGCAGATCTTCGGCATATTCGGTGATCTTGAAGAACCACTGGGACAGCAGGCGTTTTTCCACCGGCGCTCCAGAGCGCCAGCCCTTGCCGTCAATTACCTGCTCGTTGGCCAGCACTGTGTTGTCCGCGGGATCCCAGTTGACCCAGGATTCCCTGCGATACGCGAGGTCACGTTCGTAAAGATCCAGGAACAGGCGCTGCTGATGCTCGTAATAGCCGGGATGGCAGGTGGCCAGCTCGCGGCTCCAGTCAATGGAAAGACCCAGCATGCGCAGCTGATCGCGCATGTTGGCGATATTGTCATAGGTCCATTCCGCCGGATGGATCTTGCGCTCCATCGCCGCGTTTTCCGCCGGCAGGCCGAAGGCGTCCCAGCCCATGGGATGGAGCACGTTGAATCCGCGGGCCATCTTGTAGCGCGCGACCACGTCACCCATGGTGTAGTTGCGCACGTGGCCCATATGGATGCGCCCCGACGGATAGGGAAACATCTCGAGCACGTAGTATTTTGGCTGGTCGGTATCCTCAGACACCTCAAAGCATTGGGCATCGTCCCAGCGCTTTTGCCATTTCGGCTCGGTTTCACGGAAGTTGTAGCGGGACATGATCCCTGTACCCGCGCCACTAACGGGCGCGTTGGAAATTCGTTGGGAGGTGGCGCCGGGTCAGGCTACCGGTTCGCACCCAGGCGTGCCTGACGGGCGCGGCTGAGAATTACATTTTCAAGATCAGTCGCCGTCCGCGGGTTGACCTTGATTGGTTTCCACGCGCCGCGTGGCCCCTGGATTTGCTTGAAAACCGTGACCCGCACCACATCGGATGACAGCTGAGGCCCGCCAACCAGAATGTTGACGCGAAGCCGTTCCTTTGGCGAGGTGGTGGGACGGTACCAGTCCGTGGCGATCAGCCCGCCATAGGGGTCACTGGTCTTGATTGGCATGAACGCGATGGCGTCCAAAGAAGCCTGCCAGGCGAACTGGTTGACATTCACGCGCGCCCGGCCGCCGGTGGTGCCGCCTTTCGCATAAGTTCGGCGCACGCCGACCGGAAGCTTGGATTCCGTGGCTCTCGGCCCACCCGGCTCGCTGACGGTGCCAGCACCCGGGCCTTTCTGACCGCTGCTGCTGCACGCACCCACGGCCAGCACCGCAAGGGTGGCGGCGAGGGCCGGCGCCAGGCGAAAACTCAGGCGGTGTTGGCCAACGGACATCTTTGTTCTCCAAAATTCCGGATGGGGCGATCAAACGTATCGATCAAGGTGAGGCGGCCCGCTATATAGCATACATATGGGGCGCGCAAAGGCGGATTGGCGCGCCGAAATTGCCGTAATCGTGCGGCGTTCCGACGCCGGTGAACTGCCGGATCCGGACGCCAAAGTCACCGTCGGCGGATAATCCGGGATGAATTGAGAGGCCGATGACCGTCGAAGCAACGACCGCTGAGGACAGGCTGGCACATGTCACCGCGAAGATGACGGCCGCGGCCAAAGACGCTGCGCGTGATCCGGCGGAGGTTACCCTGATCGCGGTCAGCAAGACCCATAACGCGGCAACGATTGAGCCGGTCCTTGCTACAGGTCAGCGGCATTTTGGCGAGAACCGGATTCAGGAAGCTCAGGGCAAATGGCCTGCCCTGAAGGCCGCGTGGCCAGACGTCACGCTACATCTCATTGGCAGCCTGCAAACCAACAAAACTGCGGATGCTGTCGCGCTGTTCGACGTGATCCATACCGTAGATCGGCCCAAACTGGCGCAGCGGCTGGCGGCAGAGATGGCAAAGGCGGGACGCACCCTGCCTTGCTTTGTTCAGGTAAATACGGGCAAGGAGCCACAGAAAGGCGGGGTCCTGCCGGAGGATACGGCGGCGTTGGTGGCGGCATGTCGGGATCAACACGGGTTGGACATTGCGGGGCTGACCTGTATTCCGCCCGTGGAAGATGAGCCTGCACCCCATTTCGCCTTCCTCGCCAAACTGGCGGCCGACGTGGCTGTCCCTGGTCTGTCGATGGGTATGAGTGGCGATTTCGAGACCGCCATCCGCCTGGGCGCCACCCATGTACGTGTGGGAACGGCGATTTTTGGTCCCCGCAATACATAGTGCCAGCTGGCCCCCGGCTCGAGCCAGCTGGGGACGAACTGGTAAAACCACCGCGAGCGGCGGTTGATTGAGGGGCCCAATCGTGAAACGTTTCCTTGTAGCGCAGCCAAGACGGCGTATATCCGCCAGAAGGCATTTCAACAGGGGTCTGCCACAGTGAGCACTTCACGAGCCGGCAAGCGGATCTTGCTAGTGGATGATGACGACGACCTGCGTACGTCGCTGGTCGAGCAGTTGCGCCTGCACGAAGAATTTGAGACCAACGAGGCGAGCGACGCCGCGGCGGCGCTGGTGGTCTGCAAGGACGAACGCTTTGACGCCATCCTGCTGGATGTGGGCCTGCCGGACATGGATGGCCGCGAATTGTGCCGGGTCATGCGCCGCACCGGCGTAAAGGCGCCAATCATCATGCTGACTGGTGCTGACACCGATGCTGACACGATCCTGGGGCTCGATTCAGGCGCGAACGACTATATCACAAAGCCCTTCCGGCTGGGTGTGCTGCTGGCGCGCCTGCGCGCGCATATTCGTCAGCACGAATCCAGCGAGGACGCGGTTTTCACCATCGGCCCTTACACCTTCCAGCCTGGCAACAAGATGCTGTTGCAAGGCGACGACGGTGGCAAGATCAGGCTGACCGAAAAAGAGACCGCAATCCTGAAGTTCCTGCTGCGGGCCAGCGGCGAAGTGGTCAGTCGCGATACGCTGTTGAACGAGGTCTGGGGCTACAACGCCGGGGTCACCACTCATACCCTGGAAACCCACGTTTATCGGCTGCGCCAGAAGATCGAGGCAAATCCCAGCAACGCGGAACTGCTTGTGACCGAGCCGGGTGGCTATCGCCTGGCGCCTTAGGCGTATTCTCTTCCTGCAAAAATATCACGGCCGGCCCTTGAACCGATGGGGGGCGGGATGCCATGTATAGGGGGCAGCGCGCCACAGAACGCGCGGGAAAAGCTTATCCGCGGGGCTGATCCACGTTTGGAGTGACCGGCATGACGGGCGCAGAAAGCGCGCGCGAAGACGCGGATTTTCATATTCGATTTTGGGGGGTGCGCGGCACCATTGCCTGCCCCGGCCCCGAATACATGCGCTATGGCGGCAACACGTCATGCATTGAGGTGCGTTGCGGCAAGCGGTTGATCGTGCTGGATGCCGGCACCGGCTTGCGCCCGCTGGGCGCCGTGCTTGAAAAAAATGGGCCGATCAAGGCCGAGATCCTCCTGACCCATACCCATCTGGACCATGTGGCAGGATTGCCTTTCTTCTTGCCCATGTTCAAGCCCGGCAACACCATTCGCATGGGCGCAGGGCATTTGTTGCAACAGGGCATGACATTGAAAGAAGTGGTCGAGCGGACCATGCAGCCGCCCCTGTTTCCAATACCGCTTGAAGCGCTCGAGGCGGACCTGTCCTTTCACGATTTTGATGTCGGGCATACCATCAAGCTGGGCAATCATGTGAAGGTGCGCACCGCACCGCTCAATCATCCCAATGGCGCGACCGGCTATCGTGTGGAATATGGCGGCCGCTCGGTCTGCTATGTGACCGATACAGAGCATGTTGAGGGCCGGCTGGACGAGGCTATCCTGGAGCTGATCGACGGCTGCGATATCTTTATCTATGACGCGACCTATACCGACGACGAATATCCTGACCATCGCGGCTGGGGCCACTCCACCTGGCAACAGGGTGCACGGCTGGCGGATGCCGCAGGCGTTGCGAATTATGTGGTGTTCCATCATGCGCCCGAGCATACGGACAATATGATGGACCAGATCTCTGACAGCGTACGGCGGGTCCGCGGCGCATCGGTGGTGGCGCGCGAGGGACTTATCCTCCGGCCGTGATGGCCAGCAAGCCTTGATCAATTCCGTTGGACACGCTGGCGTCACAGCCAATTGAAGTTACGTGACAGCGTTGGAACTGGCGTGGGCCGTCGCCGTGACGATCTAAGGGGGTATGACCATCCCTGAAAACATGCAGCAATCGGGAAACCCCGCTCCAGGCCTCGTCGCTCGTGGGCTGGCGCGCCTGCGCCTGCGGCGTGACACGGACGCCGTTGCGCCGCGCATCGTCGCCGCTGCGATTGCCGCACAGCAGAACGAGAGCGAGCGGCTGATCGGCTGGGTGCAACTGACCCTGGTCGGCGCATTCCTGGTGCTGTTCCTGATGGCGCCCAACCTGCTGCCGGTGTCCATCTTCGAACGCACGGCTTTCTGGGCGCTGACGCTCTATGCGCTCTTCACCGTAATGCGCCTGTGGCTGTCCTACCGAATCCGCCTGCCGGCCTGGTTTTTGTATCTGTCGATTGTGGCGGACATGGCGTTGCTGATGACGCTGATCTGGAGCTTCCATCTGGAATACCAGCAGCCCGCGCCCTTCTATTTGAAGGCACCCACGCTTCTCTATGTGTTCATCTTCATCGCCATCCGGGCGCTCCGCTTCGAGGCGCGCTATGTGGTGGCCGCCGGTCTGACCGCGGCGCTCGGCTGGGTTGCGCTGCTGGTTTATGCGATCTGGTCCACCGGCGGCGCCATGACCATCACGCGCAACTATGTGACCTATCTGACGTCCAACTCGGTTTTGCTGGGCGCGGAGTTCGACAAGATCATCTCGATCCTCACGGTCACCGGCATTCTGGCGCTGGCGCTGTACCGCGGCCGCAACGTGCTGGTGGGTGGCGCGACAGACCATGCGGCGGCGGAAGGCCTCTCCCGCTTTTTTGCGCCTGAGGTAGCGGCGCAGATCACCCGGTCGGACAATCCTATTCAGGCCGGTGACGGCGAAGTGCGGCAGGCGGCGATCCTGATGACGGATATCCGCAGCTTTACGCCATTGGCCCAGGCAATGGCGCCGGCCGCGGCCATGGGCTTGCTCGCGGAATATCAGGCGACCCTGGTGCCTGTGATCCAGGGCCATGGCGGCACCGTGGACAAATTCCTGGGTGATGGCATCCTCGCTACCTTCGGTGCGTCTCGGCCAAGCGAGACCGGCGCAGCGGATGCGCTTCGTGCGGCGCAGGCCTGCCTTGCTGCCGCAGCTGCCTGGGGCGCGGCCAAGCGGGCACAGGGGTTGCCGGACATTCAGGTGGGCGCCGCCGTGGCCGCGGGGCCCGTGATTTTCGGCGCCGTCGGTGACAAAAGCCGGCTGGAATACACCGTCATCGGCGACCCGGTTAACCTGACCGCCAAGCTGGAAAAGCACAACCGAACGGAAAAAAGCCGGCTGCTGACCACTCAGGAAACCTTCGACGTCGCGAAGGCTCAGGGATTCGCGCCAGATGGCCACGAAACGCTGCTGTCCGGCCGGCAGGTGGATGGCGTGGAGATGCCGCAGGATCTGGTCAAATTGGCGTAGGCCCGCGCCAATCCAGCGTTCGGCGGCTGTCTCTCGGCGGATTCCACAACGGGCTCGCTGTTCATCTTCCATGGGTTGCTGTGGGTCGGGCGGCATTGCGCGTGGTAGTGTGCCATGCTGGCCGCCACGCCACGCAATGATGCCGAAATAGCCGGGGGACAGAAAAATGAACAAGAGTGCCGCCGGCGCAAGCCGCCACGGACCCCGCGATTGGGCATGGCCCGACGGTGCGCGTATCGCCATGTCGATTGGCCTGGCGTTTGAGTCGTTCGAGTACAAATCCCAGTACAGCCACTACAGCGAACCGGGAAAAAAGGATCATTTTTCCCTGTCCTACGCCGACTATGGCTGGAAGGCGGGCGTTTGGCGGCTTCTGGACCTGCTTGACGGCTATGGCCTGAAAGCCAGCATGTCCACCAACGGGCGGGCTGCGGAAGACCATCCCCATGTGATCCGCGCGGCTACCGACGCAGGCCATGAGGTCGTCGGCCATGGCTGGGTCAACGATATCCTGATGAAGGATGACGATATCGAAGCCGAAATCGAGGAGATCCGCAGGGTAACTGCCGCCCTGACCGATGCGGGGGGCGTGCGGCCGGTGGGCTGGGTCAGCCCCGGCAGTACAGGGTCAAGCAACACCTTCGATATCCTTACATCCCAGGGCTATCTCTGGCATGGCGATGACGCCAGCGATGACCTGCCGTTTCTGGCGGATACCAAAAATGGGCCGATTGTATCGATGCCCCGGGTCAATATCCCGGCCAACGACCTGATCCAGTGGATCTTCCCGACCAATCCGCCTGACATCCTGTGGCACAGCTTCCAGCCAACCTTCGATGAGCTTTATGCCGAAGGCGTTGCGGGCAGGCCAAAATGGGTCGAGATGACCCTGCACTGCCACATGGCGGGGCGGCCAACCCTGATTCCTGCAATCCGCCAGTGTATCGACCATGCCCGCGCCCATGACGGCGTCTGGTTTGCGCGAAAGTGCGAGATCGCCCAATGGGCGCTCGATCGGGAATCGGCGTGATCTCATGGCCGATATCGTAGATCTCACTGCCGTCGAACAGCGCCGTCTGATTGGCGCCAGGGCATTGTCACCCGTCGACCTGCTGGACGCATGTCTGACCCGCATCGAAAAGTTGAACGGCACCCTCAACGCAGTGGTGACGATTGACGAGGAAGGTGCACGGGTTGCTGCCGGGAAAGCAGAGGCGGCAGTCATGGCCGGTGGCGCACTGGGGCCGCTTCACGGCCTGCCGGTAGCCCTCAAGGACAACTACACCACGGGCGGCATCCGAACCACCTGGGGCTCGCCGGCGATGGCCGACAATGTGCCCGAAGCGGATGAAGAGTCGGTCGCCAACATCAAGGGCGCCGGCGGCACGGTCTTCTGCAAAACCAACCTGCCGGAGCTGTCCGCAGGCGGCAACACCACCAATCCGCTATTCGGCGCGACGCCAAGCCCATGGGACCTCGCCCTGACATGCGGTGGTTCTTCGGGTGGCTCCGCCGTAGGGCTTGCGACCGGCATGTTCCCGCTGGCCATGGGCACCGACAATGCGGGCAGCCTCAGGATCCCCGGATCGTTCAACGGCGTGGTTGGCTTTCGGCCGAGCGCCGGCGTGGTTCCCGCCAGCCTGCGGCCGGTTGGCGCGATCCCGCTCTCCGTGCCCGGACCCATGGCGCGCGATGTGGCGGACACATGGCTCCTGCTGCAGGGGGCGATGGCGCGGACCACCATGGATCCCTGTGCCGGACATCCCGACCCGGCGTTTGATGGGCCGGTTACGCCGGCAGACCTGTCGCGGGTGCGGGTTACATTTACGGCCGACCAGGGGTTTTCACCGATCGAGCCGGGGCTGCGCAATGTCTTTGCCGACCGAATGGAACGCATAGCGCCGCTGTTTGCAGATGCGCGCGGGACTGATCCTGATTTCGAGGGGCTCGACCGGGCTTACGATATCATCCGCGGCGTGCTGTTTATCGGCACCTACGCTGAGCGGGATGCAGAGCAGCCCGGTCGTTTCGGGCCCCTGGTGACCGGCAATCTGGAAAAAGCACGGCGCTTTTCAATTGACGATGCGGGGTGGGCATTCGCCCACCAGACCCACCTTTTCCGCGGGTTTCAGGACTATTTCGCGGATATCGATGTGATGATCTGCCCGACCATGGGTGTCTACCCCTGGCCCAAGGAGCAGATGTTCCCGGCGGAAGTGGATGGCCGCAGGGTGGAGGGCTATTTCGACTATGTGGCCCTCACCTACTCGATCACGCTGATGGGCCACCCGTGTATTTCGATCCCGTGTGGCGTTGACGACCGGGGACTGCCCTTCGGCCTGCAGATCGTTGGTCCCCGCAACGGCGATGCCCAACTGCTGCGGATCGCCCATGCGTTGGAGCTGGTGTTTGCGAACGACCCGGTCTGTGCCCGGGCCGTTCCCGACATTGGTGCCCTGGCCTAGCCGCAGAAGGGACAGCCGCCGAAAGCGTTCCAGTCTTCCACGCTCATGTCAGCACGCACAGCGGGCGGCGGGGTTTGCTCGCTGCGGCCTTTGACCACCACCTTGCCGTCGATCATCACCGTGGAAATGCCAGGCAGGTCCCCATGCTCGATGGCCTCTGCGACAGTGGAACCTGCGGAACCGTCAATGCGTCCGGCGACGACAATGTCCGCCGGGCTGCCTTCGCGGAGGAAACCTACGTCCAGCCCATGGGCCGCCGCCGTATTTCCCGTACCGACGGCAATTGCCTGTCCGGCGGTCAGCCCGCAGACCGATGACAGGAACAGCATGTTGCGCAGCATGCCGCGGGCCAGCACGCCGGTGCCGCCCGGCGTATCCGTGCCAAGCGTCAGACGATCCAATCGCCCTGCTTCTGCCAGCCGTTCCACCACGCGGATGAAGGAGCGATAGCTGCCGGACGAACACAACTCGAGCGCAAAGGTGGTCTCGTCCACCAGGTTGTCCAGATCATCATCGCTCATAGGGATCGGTCCGCCGGACACATGGGCCGCCACATCCGGCTGCAGCCAGGACAGGGTTTCAAATCCGCAGACCGCATTGGCGCCGGAGCGGGAAACGCCGCCGGTATGCACCTTCACCCTCAGGCCGCGGTCGTGGCACCAGGCGACGTAGCGCTGCGCCTCCTCTTTGTTCGCCGCTTCGAGCGGATAGAACAGGAATTTCGCGAGGATCGACCCGGCGTCTGCCAGCTGGTCGAAATGCGCCTCCGTCATGCCCGGCACCATCAGTACCGTACCGGCATGCAGTTTGACGCCGCTCCACCGGGTGCGGCCCGTGGTGGCGCGGGTGACCAGCGCCAGATTGGTCATCAGGTCGGCGGTCAGGTTGTTGTAGTCCAAACCCGGTACATGCAGCTCGCCGGCGGAAACCATGGTGGTGCTGCCGCCATGCAGATAATTGCGGACCCAGCCTTGGGTGTTCTGGGTCGGTGTCCACTCTCCGAAAACCGGATGGACGTGGCCATCGACGATGCCCGGCATCACCGCGCTGCCCTTTGCGTCGATCACCATGTCGGCGGAGGTGTCTGCGGGAGGGTCGAGGCGGGCGATCTTTTCGCCGTCTACCAGCAGGGACGTGATGTTCGCGGTCGGAGCATCGATATCGCCGGTAAAGGCCTCGCCAATATTGGTGATCAGGGTAGTCGTCATCAATGTGCCTGTGCTGTCCGTGAGACTTAGCGCCGCCCG
>JAJFFJ010000051.1 GCA_021776685.1 Alphaproteobacteria bacterium | reverse complement strand
ACCTGACTACGGATCAGGAGGTTGGGAGTTCGAATCTTCCCGGGCGCGCCATTCTTTCACGCCGAATATGAGATTTTGGCCGCCCCTAGAACGGTTTGTCGCCGGCGATGGAGATGCGGTGCATGACGCGCCGGTGGCCGTGATAATCGTTGATCGGGTAGTGCTGTGCGGCGCGGTTGTCCCAAAAGGCGATGGAGCCGGGGGCCCAGCGGAAGCGGCAGGTGAACTCCGGGCGGTTCTGATGTTCGAACAGCCAGTTGAGCAGGGGTGCGCTCTCTTCCTCGGTCATGTTGTCAAAGCGGGTGGTGTGGCCACGGCTGACATAGAGCGCCTTGCGCCCTGTCTCCGGATGGGAGCGCACCACCGGATGTACTGCCTCGCGCAGAGTGGCTTCATCCTTGCCGGGACCTGAGTCATCGCCGCGTTTGCGGGTGATCTGGGCGGCGCCCTTGGCGGAACTGTTGACCGCACGGAGCGGGCCGAGCATCGCCTTCAGCCCATCAGAAAGCGACTCATAAGCCGCGTACATGTTGGCGAAAAGCGTATCGCCGCCGAAGGGCGGCAGTTCCCGCGCGGCCAGGACCGCACCCATGGGCGGCTCTTCCGTATAGATCGTGTCGGTGTGCCAGACGCCGCCGAAGTTGACCGTCTCATGCTCCAGCTTGATCACGGGCGCAATTTCGGGAAAGCCGTCGATACCCTCGATCATCGGGTAGGGCACGGGCGTACCGAAGCATTTGGCGAAAGCCAGTTGCTGCGCGGGGGTGATGTCCTGGCCGCGGAAGAAAATCACCAGATGGTCGAGGAGCGCCTGGCGGATCGTGGCGATCTCATCGTTGCCCAGGTCAGCGGAGAGATCCACATCCAGCACTTCCGCCCCCAGCCCACCGGCGATGGGGTCAATCTTTATCTGTGTCCCGTGTGACCTGCTCATCCGCGTATTGGACTATGGTTGGCGATAGGGTTCAAGGTCGGGGGTTCAAGGTCGGCGGTTCAAGGTCGGGGGTTCATGGTTGGGGGCTCAAGCCGGGCCCGCTGCCCAAAAACAAGAGCATGGCGGCGGTATCCGAAACAGCAGTGCCCGCAGGCGGGTGTTCCCCAACAGCAGCGGATTTGGCAGGGTGCGCCACATCCCAACATCGCCGGCACCCGCATCAGGGCCAATCCGTGACCAACAACGACCCGCAACCGCTTCAAACCGATCCACGCCCGCCGATCCTGCCGTTGGCATTCGAGGACGTGGCCCTGGCCGTGGGCGACAAGCAGCTGATCGACAGCCTGACATTCTCGATCGACGCAGGCCCGCGGACGGTCATCCTGGGGCCGAATGGCGCCGGCAAAAGCCTTGTCCTGCGCCTGGCCCATGGCTTGATCCAGCCCACCGCGGGGCAGGTGCGCTGGCGCGGGCCGGGTAAGGCAGAGATGCCCGGCGCACGAGGCATGGTCTTTTCCCGGCCTGTCCTGCTGCGCAGGTCAGCCGCCAGCAACATCCGCTTCGCGCTCAATCTGGCGGGCATCCGCGGCGCAGAAGCCGACGCGCGCACCGCCGATGCGCTTGACCTGACCGGGCTGGGTGGATTTGCGGGCCGGGCAGCGGGCTCGCTTTCAACCGGCGAACAGCAGCGCCTGGCGATCGCGCGCGCCTGGGCGCCAGCGCCCCAGGTGTTGATGCTGGATGAACCCACCGCCAATCTGGACCCGGCCGCGGCGGATGCGGTGGAGCAGATCATCCGGGACATCGGCGCGGCGGGGGCGAAGGTCATTATGACCACCCACGATCTCGGCCTGGCGCGGCGGCTGGGCGAGGATATCCTGTTGCTGCATCACGGCCGCCTGGTGGAACGGGCCGCTGCGGACCACCTGTTCGATCGGCCCTCGACAGATGTGGCCCGCGATTTCCTTGCCGGCCGGCTGACCTGGTAGGGCCTGTCGGCCCTTACCGCCGGTGGCTGATTTTGCGGCTGTTGCCCGCTTGCAGCGGGCGATTATTCCGGCCCATGACGGCCTGAAATCGCTTGATAGTCGCGGTCGTCACCCGCACCGGGGTGATCATCATGTGCCAGGCGACGCCTTCGGAGCAGGGCGGTGTGGTCAGTGATCCCTCAAAGCGGAAATGGCTGCGATGTGCGGGCAGCAAGCTCTCAGGGTTCAGCTTTCCCCCCGGCAACGCCGCTTTGCCGCCAGCTTTCGCCGGCGTTGGCAGGCTGTCGATTGGATGCTTTCCATTGCCGCCGGCGCGGACCATGACACCAACCACGGCCAGCTTCCCGTCTTCACTCACATGGACCAGGTGCATCTCCATGGGAAATCCCTTGCCGAACAGATGATGCTCGCTGGGGGTATGAAAGTGGAACTGCGCCAAGCGATAGGCCTTGCCGTCGACCATCAGCACGCTGCCCTTTTCCAGATTGACCTGAATGGTGTGGCCATTGTTCACGACCATCCCGCCGGTCGCCGTGTAGCGCATCTGCCCGGCCTTGTCGGGAGATTGATTTGCGCCCGCGATCTTGAAGGGCGACTGCCGCTTGCCCGTGGCGCACAGCTTGTTCTTCGGATGAAGCTTGGCCCAATTGTCAGGGCCGTGAGCGCCCTTGTAGCCCCAATGGGCACCCTTATCCTTGGCAGCTACGGGCAGGGCGGCCAGCGCCAGCAGCCCGGCGGCTGCAACGGTTATTGCGGGTCGAAAGCAGATCATCCGATGTCTCCTTGTCTATATTAGAATTTCTTGCTGCTCAGCGGTTCGGTCACGCCAGGTCCGGTATCTCGTGACCGCGGCCAAAACCCTCCATCATTTCCACCACGTGGGGATGGGCATGGATCACGCGGCGGAACACTTCCTCCTTCGCGGCGACCAACCTGCCGCCGGCGCTCAGCGCTGCGTCGGCGAACTCGATGATACGGCTGTTCGGCCAGGCGGGTTGGCGCACCGCCAGCAGCGCTGCAGGGATCTCATCCTCGCGTCCCGGTGCAGCCTGCGCCATCAACGTCATGGCAATCGCGGTGGAGCGGGACATGCCCGCCCAACAGTGAACCAGCAGGTGGGACACCTGTTGCGCCTCGAGCGAGGCGCCCATTTCCAGCACCCGCGCAACATCGTCCGGGAGCGGCGGTCGCCGGTCCTCACGGACGAAAATATCGTCGTGAAAGCGGTAGTCGTGCCGCCCTTCCAGGGGCCAGTCCGCAAATTCGTCCGGCGCCGGCGTACCAGGATCCAGCACGGATACCACGTGCGACACGCCCGCAGGGGCATGGTCCGGCAGTTCCGAAATGCCGCATATTGTCAGGCGGAAAGGCAGCATAAATTCAATAATCCATTGTTTTTAAACAGTATATTCTCGCAATCCAATTATGAACGTTAACCAATTATACATTCTGTTCCTTGAATCCCCGGTGCACTGATCCTTACTTGCCACCGTAGACAACATTCCACAATGGAAGTTACCGGCACACACGAAGAAGAAGCCGGATGTTGATTTTTGGAGGGTCCGGCAGGGCCGGACATACAAAGACCCAACTGTAAGGAGCGCCATTGTCGCCCAACCGCGTGACGTAAATTTGACGCCCAGGCCGTTGTTGTGCCGGCGGATCACGCACCCCCACTGTTTCGCCACCCCTGAGGTGGCCAGCTGACATCATCCCGGCGCGCTGCATGCGGGCCATCCCGAACGACGGTGCCTGTCAGCCCGGCGATACGGCAGACCATGCCCATGAAACCAGATCAACAGAAGAAACAGCGACGAGCCGTGCGCGGCATCTTTTTGACCTGGATGGCCCTGGTCGGAGTTGGCATCTGGCAGGCAGAGGCGCTGAAGTCGGCGATTGAAGCTCCCTTCGAGCAGGCGGCCCAGTCGCGCCATATGGCCATTGAAGGGCGCAAGTTGGCCGCCGCCCAGATGATCTCCCGTGCGCTCCATTCCTTCAAGAAAACCAGCATGCGCCGCACGCCGGCCACTTGGTTCGCGGACCATTGGGAAATGTCCCGCAATGTCCTGATGGAAGCTGGAATTGAGCAGTTTCGCGGCAAACTGGCTGTTGCTTGCATCACGCTGAACCGGGTGCGCAGCAAGAGGTATCCGGCCACGGTCAAGGGAGTGGTCTGGCAAAGCGCCCAGTTCAGCTGGACGCACCTCTCCAAATATGCGCCGTATCGCGGGCCGAAGGCGCGTGAGGCAATTCGGAAGGTCGGGACCCGCTTTTCGTCGTGGCGAAAGGCCTGGGCAGACAGCAAGCGCGCCGCCGCACAGGTATTGAGTGGTGCCTACAAGTGCGACCGCTTCGCAGGCATCTTCCACTATATGAACCCCGACCACGTCTCAGAGCGCCACAAGCAACAATGGCGGCGTGGCTATCGTCCGGCATTTCGTGTTGGCCGGCACGTCTTTTGGAAGCGAATCAAGACGCCAACCCGTCACGCCCACAACTCTCGGTAGGTTCAGTCACACCAGGACCGACGTCGCGAAATTCGCCGCCGCCGGCATGGAAAGCACCCCGCCAGGGAAGGCAATTTCCCACGGCTGCCGTGTGCGGACGTCAAATTAGTCATCGAATATTTACCGTGCCTTAAATGTTCTGCGGTTAGCTGCGCATGGGACTCAACAGGTCCTTAGGAATGCGCGGGCAGATTGCACCGCGCCATGACCCGGGACAGGGATATGGCCGATTTCGGCAATACCGCCAGCAGGGGTGCGGCGGACAGAAATTGGGAACCGCCAAACGCGGCAGCCCAGAGCGGAGGCGTTCGGCAAAATCAAGCCGCAACGCCCAAAAAGCCCAAAATCCAGCCCCTGACAGAAGCGTTGGCGGCGCCTGCGCCAGCTCATGTGGCGATGTGCGCGCCTTACACCGGCCCGCATTGCACGCCCATGGCCACGTCGACTGCTCCTGACGAAAAAGCATCGGCATCGCCGCGGCAACAGCCACGGCAATCGCAATTGGCGCAGGCTTCCCCCGAGTTGGAAGCGGAAGACATTCAGCAAAAGGTTGCCGCGCTTGTATCGACCGGGCCGTCGCCAATCGTCGGCAATTTGATTGTCGGCATATGCGCTTCTGCATTGCTGTGGAATGGCGCCGTTCCGAAGCTTTGGCTTGCCAGCTGGCTCGGGGTTCTGATCCTGATGCTGCTGGTGCGCTACTCGGCATTTCGCGGTCACCCGACCACAGATGTTGCGCAATGCAAGCGTTGGCTGCGCGGCTTCGCCATCGGGTCAGCGCTGACCGGCCTGTGGTGGGGTGTCCTGACCCTGTCATTGTTCCTGGGGCTCCCACCAAAGGAAGTGTCGCTGCTCGTCATGGTCGCCGCCGGAATGGCCGCCGGCGCCACGGCGACCTACGCGGTTTATCCAGCTGCCGCGATCGGATTTTTCGCGCCCCTCTTGGGCCTGTTGTCGTTCTATTTCTTTGCTCAGGGCACCGTCGACGACATCGCTCTCGGCGCGGTGGCGCTTCTGTATGGTGGAATCCTGGCGAAGGTTGTCCGTGGGGTATCCGGCTGGCACCGGGAGCATGTGGAAGCGAACGTCCGCAACAGGCAGATGGCCGACGAACTGCGGGTTATCGCCGATCAATCCTATGCGATGGAAACCTGGTTCGACGAGAACGGCCAACTGCGGTGGGCAAGCCCTTCCGCATTGCGGGTCACCGGCTATACAGCCGACGAACTGCTGGGCATGGATAAATTTCCGCTCTCGATCATCCATCCCGAGGACAGGGAACTGATCGACGCCGGCCTGAAGGCCGCCGGGGCCAATTCGTCGCTGCACGAAACCGAATTCAGGCTCATCCGCAAAGATGGCGTGCAGCGCTGGTGTTCGGTGGTGTCACAACCTGCGACCGACGAAAGTAACAATTTGCTGGGCTTCCGGGCCAGCGTCCGCGACGTGACTGAAAATCACGAACTGCAGGAGCAGTTGAGCGACGCCAACGTCAATCTCAGCACCATTGCCGAATATTCCTACGGGTGGGAAGTCTGGATCGGTCCACGAGGCCGGCTGCGCTGGATCAGTCCGTCAGTGGAGCGGATAACAGGGTTCAGCGCGGATGAATGCTACGAAATGGATGACTATCCGATCCCGCTGCTCCACGAAGATGATCGTGACTTTGTCCAGGAGTTTCTCTCCAATCCGGAGCGCATGAACGCATCGCGGCGCTGGGAATTTCGCGTTCGCCGCAAGGACGGCGGCATTCGCAGTTGTATGGTCGACTCGCAGCCCGCCTTCGACAGCGATGGCAAGTCTGTCGGTCTGCGCGCCAGCATCACCGATATCACGGAGATCAAAGCCCTTCAGGACGAACTGAAAGAGACCGCGCATAACCTATCAATCATCGCGGACTATTCGTTTGCCTGGGAGGCGCTGATCTCGATGGAAGGCCAGCTGCTGTGGGTCAATCGTGGCGGCGAGAGAGTGACCGGCTATTCGGTGGACGAACTGTTGGCAATGGGGTCGCCAGTGGGCGTCATGCACGAAGAGGATCAGGATATGGTCCGCGAAATCATCAAAAACCGCAAGGATCAGACCTCCGGACTGGAATACCAGGCGCGAATCCGGCGCAAGGACAACGTGGTTCGGTGGATCCAGGTCGAATCCGAACCCGCCTTCAACCCCGACGGCAAGCAGGTGGGCTTCCGCTCGAGCGTTCGAGACATCACGGAACTCAAGGAACTTCAGGCAGAAGTGAAGAAACAGACCGATGAACTGCGGATCATCACCGATTTTTCCCAGGCGTGGGAGCTCTGGTTCGACAATGACGCCTCGCTTAAGTGGGTCAGTCCATCGGTCGAACGGATTACTGGCTATCGGCCTGACCAATGTTACAAGATTGCCGATTTCCCGATTCCGACCATCCACCCTGACGACCGGGAGATGATTTCCCGGGGTCTGAAAACGGCTGCGTCGAAGGAAACGTTCAAGGAAATCGAATTCCGCCAATTGCGCAAAGACGGCTCCATCCGCTGGTGCGCGGTTGAATCGCGACCTGCCTTTGATGCGGATGGCCAGCCGGTAGGGTTCCGCGCCAGCGTTCGCGATATATCGCGGCAAAAATCACTGCAGCAGGAACTGGAGCGGATTGCCACGACCGATTCGCTGACCGGCATCATGAACCGCCGCCAATTCTTCAACCTGGGCGAAGCCGAGGTTTACCGCGCCGCCCGCTACGGCAAACCGCTCAGCGTCACGATGCTGGACGTGGATCATTTCAAGAAGATCAACGACACCCATGGCCACGGGGTTGGCGACGAATGTCTGAAGGCTCTGGCCCGGTGCGTCAGCTCCACCATCCGGCGCAGTGATATCTTTGCCCGGCTAGGTGGCGAAGAATTTGTGATCCTGATGCCGGAAACCGAATTGGCTGACGCTGCAGCGCTGGCGGACCGCCTGCGGCTTGCAATTCAGAAGATCAACGTACCGCTGTCCGCGGGTATGTGCCACTTCACGGTCAGCATTGGCGCTGCCGGCCACGATGGGGAAAATACGGATCTCGGTGTTTTGCTGCACCATGCGGATGAGGCGCTGTACGAGGCAAAAGGAGACGGCCGCAATCGCGTGCGGGTCGCCCACCCCGACGGGGCGCTGGGTCCGGATATGATGGCCGCTGAATAACTCGCATTTCCTGCCCGAATTCCCGCCCGAATTCCTGCCTGCAAATTTCCGCCAGAAAGCCCTGCCAGAAATGATAGCGGCGGCCGGTCCGAAGACCGGCCGCCGCCTTCCCCACGGCCCCGGGGCGGGGGAGCGCTGGTTGGTAAAAGGGGCCGCGAGAATTTTGTTCGCTGCGGGGTTTTGCCGGGGCGGACGGGGTGCCGCCGTCGACACGCGGAATATGGCAAATCGGCGATGAACCAATCCTGACCCCGCCGTTCATCTGGCGTTCAGACAACAGATGCCCCGGCAGGCCGTCTGCTCTTGCATGGCCGGTCGCCTTGGCCGACACTGGCGGCATGTTTTATTTTCATAGACCGCACTCAGCCGCGCTCCTGGCGTCGATATTGTTTGCAGCCTTGGCGCCGTTGCCGGCGGCGGCACAGGATGCGCGGGACCGCATGATTGTTCCGGGCAAACGGGTGGGCGCAATTACCGCGACTTCCACACAAGCGGAACTGGCGCGAATCTATGGCCCTGCCAATGTGCGGCCCACGAAGATCCATGTAGGTGAGGGCGAAATGGCGCCCGGCCTGACGATCCTCCCCGGAACGGCCGACGAAGTGAAGGTACAGTTTGCTCAAACTGGCCGGCGGATCGAATTTGTTCGTATCCACGGACGCAACAGCGGCTGGCGCACACATTCCGGCATTCGCATGGGCATGGCCGCGGCGGCGCTGCACAAGTTGAACGGACGGCCGTTCAGCATTACCGGATTTGGCTGGGACTATCCGGGCCGGGTGATCAACTGGCGGGGCGGCCGGATGGGTGGCCCTGCAAAATTGCTGGTCCTGGAGCTCGGTGCGACCCGCAAGGTGCCCGTGGCGGCGGAACGAAAGGTTTTGGGCGAAGGGCCGTTTTCTTCCGCCCACCCCGTAATCAGACAAAAGCAACTGGTCGTCAGGTCAATGCTGATCCGGCTGAAGCCTTGAAGGAGTGGCGCTGGAATGTTTGTGCGTAAAAGCCTGTTTCTTCCGGTGGCAATCGCCAGCCTGTGGCCGACGGCCAACGCCGCGGCGCTGTCATCTGCATTCAATGACTGGGTGATCGTGCCAAAGGTGCGCGTGGGACCCATCGGCAAATACACCAGTGTTCAGGCGTTGCGCAGCATCATGCCAAACGCGGTCATGCGCCACCAGACAGACAGCCACGGCGAAAAAACGATCGTGATCTACCGCACCACCAACCGCCAACATAGTGCGCCGGACCTAACGATCCGCTGGCGTAAGCGCCATAGGGTCATCAGCCAGATCACGATCTATCAGTTCGCCGGCCCCTGGCGCACACCCATGGGCATCCGGATGAGCACGTCGCTGGAATCGGTCCACAAGGCCAACGGCGTGCGGTTCATGCTGATCCGGCGCAAAGGCTACTTGCATGCAAAGTCGTTCTCCGGTGGCAAAATCCCTGAAAACATTGAATTCGCCTTCCGTCAGCCGACCGCGGCGGGCGACCTGCGACAGACTCTTCCGGCGGATGTGCATTCAGGACACCCTCAAGTGCAGGGAAAAAAATTCCGGATTGTCGGCATCGTGATCCATTTCCCGTAGGGTGTGTCTGACCTCCCCTCAAGCTTAAGACCTCAAACGCCATGCCACGCCAAAAGGCGCCGATACACGAAAGACGACAACGGCCGGTGCCCACGGAACCGGCCGCCTTTATGCATGGCCATTTCCTGAAAGCGGATTTCTTTTCCCGCTCGGACTTTGGGCGCTTCACCACCCCGGAAGTCGAGGTCGAAGCCGTACGGCGTGATATCGGGTTTTCCAGGCTCTGGCTGCGCCCCATTGCAAGTTGGTTCGGCCGGCGCGAGCGCCGCGCCCTTGAGCGGCTGGCCGGAATTCAGGACACGCCGGAACTGCTATACGCGTCGCGCCGCGTCATCGTTAGATCCTGGATCGGCGGCCGGGCGATGCAGGAAGCCGAACCGAGAAATCCCGCCTACTTTCGTGAGGCCCGGATGCTCCTGATCAAGCTTCACAGGGCGGGTGTTGCCCACAACGACCTGGCCAAGCAGCAGAACTGGCTGGTCAAGGATGATGGGACGCCGGCGTTGATCGATTTCCAGCTGGCATCGACCCGCCGCCGACGCACCCGCACATTCCGAACGATGGCGCGCGAGGATCTGCGTCATCTTCTGAAGCACAAACGCATGTATTGCCCGGATGCGCTGACCCGGTCTGAAAAGCAGATGCTGGCGACCCCCAGTCTGGTGTCGCGGATTTGGCGCAAGACCGGAAAGGTTGCCTACAACTTCGTCACTCGCCGGATTCTTCATTGGCAGGACGGCGAGGGCACGGGCGAGTTGGCCCCTGTCGAGCGCAAGCCGGCGGCGCCCAAGCGATAGAGCCTGTTCCAGCGATCGCGCCTGTTATTTGGCGAAGATGTATCCTTCCCGGGGGAAATGCTGGTGCAGAACCCCGACCTGGGAGTCCTCACGCCGGATGGTGACCCGGCGGCCGTCCACATAGACCACCTCGCCGGTCACTGCCTCGGGCACCTTGTCAGCGGCGAGGACAGAGACAGCATCACCCGGCTGCGGTGACGCAGCGTCAGGGGTGGGCTCGGCCACGGGCGCAGGCTCCGCCTCCCGCGCGGCATCAAGCGCCGCGCCAGATTCCATCTCTTCCCGCGTCCCCTCGCCCACGGCGTCAACCCGCGCCATCCAGGTGGACAGATTCTGATAGGGCTCCAGCGCAGCGGCGACCTTCTTACCGGCGCCGGTGAACATCCACAAAGGATGATAAAGCGCATAATCCGCCATGCCACAGGCGTCACCGCCCACAAATGTGCGGCTGTCAGCGAACAGGGCTTCCGCGGTCTCGAGCAGCGGCGTCACGGCAGCAAGGAGGCGAGGGGTCAGTGCCTTGAGCTTCTCTGGATCCGGCGGTTCTGCGCCGCGCATCTTTGCCCGATCGGCCAACAGGGCCGGCGGCAGCTTGTCCGCGACGTTCGAGAAGACGAAATTAACTCCCGGCAGGAACAGGTTGTCGTCCGCCCAGCGGGTCAGGATGGCGGCAAGCCCCTCGCCATTTCCTGGATAGAAGGTCGGGTCCGGGTGGCGCGCCTCCAGCTCCCAGGCGATCAGGCGGGTGTCGCAATAGATATCGGCGCCAATCTGCATCACCGGCGTGCGCCGGTAGCCGCCCGTCAGCGGCATCAGATCAGGTTTGGGCATGACCATGGGGATCACCACGGATTTCCAGGCCAGGCCCTTGTGGCCCATCATCAGGCGCACCTTGTGGGCGAAGGGCGAAGCGTCATAGTGGTGCAGAATGATGTCGGCCATGAGTGTCTCGGGGTTCGGGAACAAATCGCGCGCACAATAGGATGCGCGCCACCCGTTGCCAATGCGCCGGGAAAGGCCCACATTTTCCAGCGAAACAAGCAAGCGAGCCCACCATGCCCATCACCCGTGCACTCAAGTTCGACGACGGCTGGCGCACCGACTCGATCTACGCCATCAGCCTGGAGCTCTGCCCCAAACGGGTCCGCGCTATCTTTGGCGGCGAGGTGGTCGCCGACAGCATCAATGTCATCACCCTGCTCGAGCAGGGGCATCTGCCGGTCTACTACTTCCCAAAAGCCGACGTGCGCATGGACCTGATGACCGCCGCCGACCAGAGCAGTCACTGCCCTCACAAAGGCGACGCCCGCTATTGGTCCCTGTCTGCCGGGGGCAAGCGATCAGAGAATGCAGTATGGGCCTATGACAGCCCGTCGCCCCACGTGGCGGGGATCGGTGATCACGTGGCCTTCGTTTGGGGCGAGATGGACCGCTGGCTGGAAGAGGAGGAAGAGGTCTTCGTCCACGCCCGTGACCCGCACAAGCGGATCGACATCACCATCAGCGGCCGCGAGGTTGAGGTCGTGCTGGGTGGCGAAACCGTCGCCCGGACACACGAGGCCATGTTCCTCTTCGAGACCGAACTGCCGACCCGCTTTTACGTGCCAGTGGAGGACGTTCGCATGGACCTGCTAACGCCAAGTGAGACCCGGAGCCAATGCCCTTACAAGGGCGAGGCCGTCTACTGGCACGCCACCGTCAACGGGCAGATTTGGGAAGACGTGGTCTGGAGCTATCCGGAGCCGATAGAGGAATCGGGGCGCATCCGCGACCACCTGTGTTTTTACAATGAAGTGGTGGATGTCGTCCGTGTCGACGGGGTGGAACAGCCCCGGCCGCAGACCAAGTGGTCCCGCGACTAATCAAATTCTCCGAAGCCTGTTCTAGACCAACCTAGCTCGATTTCTTGCGCGTCCAGGTGCTGCGCTCTGGCGCCCGTGAGAGGCTAAGCAGATCCTGAATGACGTTGCCAATTTCCTTGTCCCGCGGCTCCACCTTGGACGGCCAGGCGCCGGCAATCGCGCCACTAGAGTCGATCAGATATTTGTGGAAATTCCATTTCGGCGCCATGTCCTCGCCCAGCTCGCGCGCTACCCATGAATAAAAAGGGTGGGCGTCGGGACCGATAACATGCTGCTTGGTCGTCATCGGAAAGCTGATCCGGTAATAGTGGGCGCAGAATTCACGAATGTCGGTTTCGTCGCCCGGCTCCTGTTTGCCAAAATCGTTTGACGGGACGCCCAGGACCACCACGTCGCGATCCCGGTAGGAGCGCCAAAGGGCCTCCATATCACTGTATTGGGTGGTGAAGCCGCATTCGGACGCAGTGTTGACCACCAGCACAACCTTGCCGGCAAAATCCGCCATGGCGATGCGTCCGCCATCAAGCGCATCAAACTCAAACTCATGTGCGGTGGTCATCTTGTGCTCCCCGGTGCCGGCCAATGCGCAGCCGCAGGATTGGGCCCCTGTTGTACATATAGGCCGGCGCAAGCGGGAAACACCCAAAATCATATAGCGGCAGCACGGGCCGTTGCACCCGCGGCCCCATCGCGCCAACATGGGTCAACGAAAGATGGAGGCCTTGCCCGTGGACAATCCCCGCATCGTATCGCTGCTGTGCAGCGCGACCGAAATCGTCTCGGCCCTGGGGTTCAGGGACAATCTCGTGGGCCGGTCCCATGAATGCGACTATCCAGCCGGCGTTGAGGCCCTGCCATCGTGCACCACCGCCAAGTTTGACCTGAACGGCACCAGCGGACAGATAGATGACCGGGTACGCGAGCTGGTGCAAAACGGCCTGTCGCCCTACCATGTGGACGATGCGCGCCTGCGGGATCTGCGGCCAGACATCATCGTCACCCAGGATCAGTGCCAGGTGTGTGCCGCCAGTCTGACGGAGGTAGAGGCGGCGGTCCGCGACTGGACCGACCATCAGGCGACCATTGTTTCCCACAACCCCAACCTGCTGGAAGATGTGTGGCAGGACATCGAGCGTACAGCCGATGCGTTGGGGGCGCCGGAACGGGGCCGCGAATTGACCGGGGCGTGTAGGGCACGGGTTGAGGCGGTGCGCGAAAAAACCTCGGCAGCGCCTGTGCGGCCGCGAGTGGGTGCGATTGAGTGGATTGATCCGCTGTTTACCGCGGGCAACTGGATGCCGGAGATGATCGAGGCCGCGGGCGGAGAACCGGTCTTTGGTGAGCCTGGCGTGCACTCCGGGACAATCGAGTGGGAAACCTATCGCGCGGCCAATCCCGACGTGATCCTGGTGATTCCCTGTGGATTCGACCTGGTGCAGATTGACCGCGACCTGCCCAACCTGCTGGCCATGCCCGGCTGGGCCGAGATGGACGCCGTGAAGGCGGGCCGTGTCTACATGGCTGACGGTCACCAGTATTTCAATCGACCCGGCCCGCGGTTGGCGGACTCAGTGGAAATTCTCGCGGAAATGCTGCACCCGGATTTGGCGGCCCCGGCCCATGAAGGCACCGCTTGGCGGCGGGTCGCCTGACGGCACGTGACGGCACTTAAGGACTGGCAGCACTCGCGGACCATCGCTGCCAAACTATTGATCTGCATACTTTTTTGTTGCCCAACCCACACATAATTGGGGAGAGTTCTGCCGCGGCGAACGCATCCAAGTGTAGGAACCAGAAGATGCAGGGGGCGCCGACCGCAGAGCAGCGGCCAACAATCACAGGAGGCTTCATGTCATCCCTGCACGCCCAGTTGAAAGGGCAACGGCTAACCACCGCCGAAATCATCTATCACCTGCCAGACTTTCCGGACATTCTGCAATCTTTCGTCTGGCAGAATCTCGACACGGCGCCCAGGTTTCCAATCCTGCGGCGCTTTTTGCGTTTCTGGGACACCAATCTGGAAGGCGCGCTTCATCATGTGCGGGTCGCCAGTAGTCCGCTGGTCAAGCCCGCCGAGTTCAAATTTGTCGAAGGCGAACTGCGTCTGCACTGATCTCCAACGGCGGCGTCACGCGCCTTAACCCTGACACCATTTTTCTGGGAACGCCGGAAGCACGGCGCCGATACACACTAGACCTGCGCCAAACATGCGGCGGCGCGCCCTTTTCTGGGCCGGGGCCTGCATGTACACTCCGCCCCCAGAACGCGCGACAGAGAGACACTTTATGGCGACCGAGACGAGCACCACCCTGCCCGTCGGCTATATGCTGCAGGATTTCGAAGTGGAATCCGTCCTCGGGGTGGGCGGCTTTGGCATTACGTATCGCGCGCGGGACATCCATCTGAACCGCCATGTGGCGATCAAGGAGTATATGCCAGTTGGCCTGGCCACACGGGGACGGGACAACGTCACCGTGATGCCGGCCACGGACGGCCACAAGGACGATTTCGATTGGGGCCTCGACCGTTTCCGCATGGAAGCGGAAACCCTGGTTGCCTTCCGCCATCCGAACATCGTCACCGTGTTCCGTTACTTCCCGGCCCACGGTTCGGCCTACCTGGTAATGGAGTATCAGGACGGCAAAACCCTCGGTGAACTGATCCATCCAGACAGGTCGCTCAGCGAAGATGAGATCATGGAGGTGATCTTTCCGCTCCTGGACGGGCTGGAACAGGTTCATAACGCCGGATTCATGCACCGGGATATCAAGCCGGCGAACATCTTTATCCGCAATGACGGCAAGCCGGTGCTGATTGACTTCGGCGCCGCGCGGCAGGCGATTGCCGGCCACAGCCAGGGTCTGACCAGTATCGTCACCGCTGGCTATGCGCCTTACGAACAATATGACAGCGAGACCGAACAGGGCCCCTGGACAGACATCTACGCCATCGGCGCCACACTCTATCGCTGCATCGCTGGCGAACGGCCGGTAGAAGCACCGCGGCGGGCCGGCGCGGTCATGCGCAACAATGCGGACCCCATGAAGATGGCCGCGGAGGCCGCGCGGGGCACCTATTCCCAGACCCTGCTGAACGCCATCGACAAGTCCATGTCGGTCCTTGAGCAGGACCGGCCGCAGTCTGTCCCGGAGTTGCGCGAACTTCTGCGCGCCGGCCAGCCCGCCGCCATACCTAGCGGGGACGAGACCATGATCGCGGGCGCCGGGGCAGTAGCCGCTGCCGCAGGCGCCACCGCCGTGGATGCCTCACCCGCATTGGCTGCCCGCACGGCCGCTGCCGTGGGCGACCAGAAAAAATCCAGCGGCGCGGGCAAATGGATCGCGATCGGCCTCGCCGCCCTCATCGTTATCGGCGGCGGTGGCGGCGCTGCCGTGGTGTTCATGAACAAGGACGGCGGCGACGTCGGGCCGGTCACCAACTCCGATGAAAAAGCCTGGGATCAAGCGAAATCGAACAACACGCTCGCTGCCTATCGCGATTTTATCAGCAAGTTTCCAAACAGCCGCCGGGTCGATGACGCGCGTCAGGCGATCCGCCGGATTGAGGATCAGGCCAATCAGAAAAACCAGAACCTGAAAATCAAGGCCGACAACGACGCCTTCGCCAAGGCCAAGGCAGCCAACACCAAAGAAGCCTACCAGGCCTATCTGGACGCATTCCCCACCGGCCGCCACAGCGCCGAGGCGCAAAAGCTGATGGCCGCGCTCACCAAAACGCCGGCCCAGGCCCCAGATATGGCCAAGCCGATCAAAAACCCCAGCGGATCACTGGCGGCACGCTACGCACGAATGATGGGCCACTGGTGTAGCAAGGAGTTCGAGATCAATCTGACGCGTACCCAGTTCATGTCCCGTCTGCGCAAGAAAAACACCAAATTCGCGGCTTATCCGATTACCAAGATTGATTTTCAAACAGGCTTCTTTCGCATCTTCTATCTGGACAAGAGCACCAATCTGGAACTGTCCTACGAATTTGGACAGAACCCCAATGATGCAGAGCGCATCCACTTGCGCCGTATCTTTTACAAGGGCGACTGGCGGAGCATCAGCAAGCACTACACCCGCAATTGCAAAAATAAATGACCGGGCGCAAGAAGCGATTCCCCCGGCTCGGCACGCTGAGAAGCAGATGGACATGACATGGTGACCACCAGTCACGTGGCCCTTCCCGCAGGCGCCACCATTGGCGCCTACCGAATTGAGGAAGCGCTGGGCGCGGGCGCCTGGACAATCACCTATCGCGCCATCGACCAGTCCACCCGCGAGCAGGTGGCCCTGCGTGAGTTCTTTCCGGAGCTCTTGTGCAAGCGCGACGATCATGGTCCCGCCGTGGTGCCGGTTTCCGTGGTGGACCGGCCGGAGCTGACGGCAGGTATCACCCGATTTATGCGCTGGGCGCGAACGGTCGCCACGGTGCGGCATGAAAATGTCGCCATCGTCCGCCGGGTGATGGAAACCAACGGCACAGCATATCTGGCCACCCGCCTGGTCGACGGTGCGGCGCTGGATGCGCTGTTGCAGCCCGGAGAACATCTCGACCCGCAGGAGCTTGAGGAGATTCTCCCGGGCCTTCTGAACGGACTTGAGGCCGTGCACCGTGCCGGGCTGTATCACCGCTGCATCCACCCCGGCGCCCTGTTCATCAGCCGGAATGCCGAACCTGTTCTGGACCTGCCCGCGGGCGACTGGCAGGTGGAGGACCCGGATGTAGAGTTGGCGGCCCACGTACGCGCCTACGCCTCGCCCGAGTTACTGGTGCGGGAAGACTTCGGCACCTGGAGCGACATCTACAGCCTGTGCGCGACGCTGTTCCGGGTCGTCACAGGCCAGCCACCGCCGCCAGCGGATGCGCGCGCGTTTTCCAACCAGGACCGGCCGGACACAATCGCCAATATGCTGGCGGACGCCCCCGGCGAATGGCGGACACCGCTGTTGGAAATGATTGCCCGGGGCATGGCCCTGTCACCCCGTTCGCGCCCGCCAACGGTGGCCAACATGCGCGCGCGCCTGGACGAGCGGATTATCGAAGAACCCGACACTGTGCCCATGCGGCCCCATCGCCGGTCCGGCGGCGCCCGGACCCAACGCTTCGAGGAACCACCGTCAGCGCAATCGCCGGCGGCGGCGTCTTCGGACGACGAGCCATCGGATTTTGATCGGCCGACCGCGCCCCGGCGGAGCACCACGCCCGAGCCCAATCCGGGCCCCAGCACAGAACTGGATCTGGACCGTCCGACCCGGCCGGCCGGCCCGGAACCGTCAGCGCCAGCCGAAGAGGGCCGCAGCGAGAAGAGAAACACGCCAGTCGAACCGCCTGCGCCCAACGAGCCCAAGGAGCCCCGAAGTGTGGGGGGACAATCTTCCATCGTCTACCGAAGCGGCCGGCCTGAAGCCGTTGAACCGCCATCCGGCGGAGACGACAAAGACCCGGCAAATGCCGCCAACATCGCGCCCGCGCGTTTTACCCTCTATCACCCCGAAGTGGTTGGCCCGCGCACCTGGGGTACCTTGGTGATTTACCTGCATGAATCGGGGATCGCATCGATCATCGCCCGGCAGGAGACCGAGCGCCGGGAAGGTCCGCTGACTGACCGCGCCCAACCGCGCGACGACACCAACATGATTATTCGGCCCGGCGCGGAGATGCTGGTGGTGCCTAAGCTGCGTGGCGGCAGGGTCAATCCGCCCTGGGTCCGCGTGGAATGGGTGGAAAATTTCCACCGGCTGGAATTCCGCATCGCCGCCGCCCCGGACACCGACCCCGCCGCCGGCCAAAGCCTTGACGGCACTGTCACCATCTATGCCGGCGCCTTGCTGGTGGGCGAGACGCCATTTACCACAGGCATCGCCGCACGCCCTGAAGACAGCGAGCCGGTGGTCACCAAGTCCATGTCCTTTAGCCGCGTCTTCCCAAGTTTCGCCAACGACGACCGGGAGATGGTCAACCGCTTCGCCGCCGCAGCGGAGTCCGTCAACATGCCCTATTTGAAGCAGATTCTTGAACTTCGCGCACAGGGCAAAGACCGGGCCGTACGCCGCCTGATCCAGCGCGCGGAACGCTATCAATTGTGCTGGTCGTCCGCGGGCAGCACATCACCGAGGGTACGTCGGGAGTGGGAGGAGGCCAAAGGCCTTAAGCGCGAAGACTTCATCCGCATTTCAAGCTGGGACAGGCCGATGCCGGCACCGCCGGGTGAATTGTCCGACGCACCTGTGCAGCGTCTGCCCCTGCTGGATGAATAAGTCGCGCACCATCCACCGTTTGACGAATAATTGATTGAAACCGCGGCGTGAGGCTGTAGGTTTCGTTCCGCAACTGTCTTAATTTCGCCGAAGCTGGACCGGAACGCGGCCTTCAGGGGCCGCAGGGATCAACACCATGTTCCTGGCCAGAGCTTCGGCGTTTGTTTGAAATGAGGGGGGACAAAGCGCACCAATGACGCTTTCCGTCGCCATTGTCGGGTCTGGACCGAGCGGATTCTACTCCGCCGAATCCCTGCTGCGTAGCCGTGAGGATGTCACCATCGACATCATCGAGCGACTGCCAACGCCCTATGGTCTGATCCGGGCGGGGGTCGCACCCGACCACGCCAAGACCAAGAACGTCGCCCGCGCCTATGAGAAGATCGCGAGCGATCCGCGCGTGACCTATTTCGGCAATGTCGAGGTGGGCCGCGACATCACCATTGCCGAACTGCGAGAGATGTATGACGCCGTGGTGCTGGCCACAGGCGCGTCGGTGGACAAGCCATTCAGCATACCCGGGCACGACAAAGAGGGTGTGCTGGGCGTTGCTGCCTTCGTCGGCTGGTATAACGGGCATCCGGATTTCCGGGATCTGAACCTGAACCTGGATACCGAAGGGGTGGCCGTCATCGGAATCGGCAATGTCGCCATCGACGTGGCGCGGGTGCTGGTGAAGACACCCGCCGAAATGGCTGCAACAGACCTGGCCGACTATGCCGCCGCCGCCGTCCATGCCTCGCCAATCAAGGACGTTTATATGTGTGGGCGGCGTGGCCCCCTGCAGGCGCAGTTCACAAATGTGGAGCTGCGCGAGATGGGTCAGCTGGACGTGGCGGCGCCGATTGTCGATGCCGCTCAAATCCCTGACGATATCCCGCCTGAGGTGGCCGACGAAATCGGCGAACGCAATGTACGCGTTGCGCAGCGCAATCTGGCGACCTTGCGGGAATTCACCGAAATCGACCCTACGGGAAAAGACAAGCGGGTCCATTTCAGGTTTTTTTCCAACCCAGTGGAGATATTGGGCGGGGACCGGGTGGAAGGCCTGCGCGTTGAGAAAACCGAGGTTGTGGACGGACGGGCGGTGGGCACCGGCGAGTTCAGCGACATTCCATGCGGCCTCGTAATTCCCGCCATTGGCTACTACTCGGAACCCATCGATGGCGTGCCCTTCGAAGATGGGCGGGCGCGAAACCAGGACGGTCGTATCGATGTTGGCCTCTATGCGGTGGGCTGGATCAAACGCGGGCCGTCCGGCGTGATCGGCTCGAACAAACCTGATGGGGACGCCGCCGCGGCACAGATTCTGGAGGATCTGCCGGAAGGTGGAAAGCCGGGCCAGGCGGCGCTGACCCAGCATCTGGCGGGCAACGGCGCACGACCGATCTCCTTCGAAGAATGGAAACGGATTGAAGCCGCGGAAGAAGCCAATGCAACTGACGGCGCGCCGCGCCGCAAATATTCCCGCGTCGCCGACATGCTGGCCGTGCTGGATGGCTGATGCTCGCCCCCGACCCACCACGTCACGCCGCCGGTACACCGGCCCCGGATGGGAATGGTGCGGCAATTGCCCCCTGCAAATTTGTTTGAGGACAAATACTTTGATCTCACAATAAATTTCGCAAATCAGGCCGGAAACGCGCGCAATGACATTGCCGTTGGCGCGGTTCATACTAACTGACAAGGGTGGCCCCTACAGGGCGCACGACCCGATTGTTTGGAGGAAAAAGCCCCATGGAAGGTGGCACCGCCGCAGCCCAGCTTGATACGGGCAGGCAGGAAATGGACAGCGCCGTCGTGCGCTTCGCCGGGGACTCCGGCGATGGCATGCAGCTGACCGGCAGTCAGTTCACGCAGGCGACGGCGCTTGCCGGCAACGACCTGGCGACATTCCCGGATTTCCCGGCGGAAATCCGTGCGCCCGTGGGGACGACCTTTGGCGTCTCTGCGTTCCAGATCAATTTCGGCGCGCGCCAGATCCGCACGTCGGGCGACGAACTGGACGTGCTGATCGCCATGAACCCGGCGGCCCTGAAGGTCAATCTGGAAGACGTGCGCAAGGGTGGCCTGGTGATCGTCGACACCGGCAGCTTCACCGACAAGAATTTCCGCAAGGCCGGCTACGAAAGCGATCCGTTGGAAGACGGCTCGGTCGACGGGTTCCGCGTCCTGAAGATCGACATGTCCCGGCTGACCATGGAGTCGGTCAAGGAGTTCGGCCTTAGCCAGAAAGAGGGCCTCCGCTCCAAGAACATGTGGGCGCTCGGATTGGTCTACTGGCTGTTCGACCGGGACACCGAGGTCACCGCCAACTGGCTGAAGGGTAAATTCGCCAAGCGCCCGGATATCGCCAATGCCAATATCGGCGCCATGATGGCCGGCCACGCCTTTGGCGAAACGGCGGAAATGCCGGAAGAAATTACCACCCACGTGATACCGCCGGCGAATATCAAACCTGGCCTATATCGCGCAGTCACAGGTTCCGACGCGATGGCCTGGGGCCTTTGCGCCGGGTCGCAACTGGCCGGTACGGAAATGTTGTTTGCCGGATATCCGATCACACCGGCCTCAGCCCTGCTTCATGCGCTTGCGCCGCTGAAAGACTTCAACATCACCACCTTTCAGGCGGAAGACGAGATTGCTGCGGTCTGCGCCGCCATCGGCGGCTCGTATGCTGGCGCCCTTGGCATCACGTCCAGCTCTGGCCCCGGCATTGCGCTTAAGGGTGAAGCAATTGGACTCGCCGTTGCTGTCGAACTGCCGCTGATCATCGTCAACTCTCAACGTGGCGGCCCGTCGACCGGCCTGCCGACCAAGACAGAGCAATCCGATCTCTATCAGGCCGTCTATGGCCGTAACGGGGACACACCTCTTGCCGTTGTTTCCTGCAGCGGCCCGGGCGATGCGTTTCACGCCGCGATCGAGGCCTGCCGGATCGCCACAAAATATATGACACCGGTGATGCTGCTGACCGATGGCTACATCAACAACGCGTCTGAGCCCTGGTTGATCCCGGACATGGCGGACTTCGAACCCTTCCCGGTGACCTACCGGACGGATCCGGAAAACTTCCAGCCCTTCAGCCGCGATGAATTTCTTGCCCGCCCGTGGGTCAAACCGGGCACACCGGGCCTCATGCACCGCATCGGCGGCATCGAGAAAGACTATACCAGCGGCAACATCTCCTACGACGCGATGAATCATCAGCGCATGACCGACGTGCGCCGGGACAAGATTCTGAACATCGCCAATGACATTCCGGAACAGGCGGTTGAACTGGGCAACGACAGTGGCAAGCTGGCTGTGCTTGGCTGGGGCTCTACCTACGGGCCGATCAACCGGGCCGTGGCCAACCTGCGCGAGGATGGCGTCGACGTCTCGCACATCCACCTGCGCCACATCTGGCCCCTGCCCCGCAATCTGGGCGACCTTCTCGGCCAGTATGACCAGGTTCTGATCCCGGAAATGAATGACGGCCAGCTGATTACCGTGATCCGCAGCGAATATCTGATCGACGCGATCCCGCTGAACAAGGTCACCGGCAAGCCCTTCAAGATCAACGAGATCGAGAACGCCGTTCACGGCGCCATCGACAACTGACGGACCCCACACAATGACCGTTCAGACAGCCCCCGAAAAGCTCCTGCCCAAGGACTATGCCACCGACCAGGAGGTGCGCTGGTGCCCGGGTTGCGGCGACTACGCGATCCTGAAGGCGGTGCAGAAAACCCTTGCCGAGATTGAGGCGGACCCGGCCAACACCGTGTTCATCTCCGGAATCGGCTGCGCGGCGCGCTTCCCCTACTACATGGAGACCTACGGGTTTCACACCATCCACGGACGCGCGCCGGCATTTGCCACCGGCATCAAGCTGGCGAATCCGGACCTGGATGTCTGGGTGGTGGGCGGCGACGGCGATGGTCTGTCCATCGGCGGCAACCACACGATGCATGCCATCCGGCGCAACGTGGATATTACCTACCTGCTGTTTAACAACGAGATCTACGGCCTGACCAAGGGTCAGTATTCGCCCACCTCGCGCCTCGGCACCCGCTCGCCGTCGACGCCTCATGGGTCGATCGACTCCCCGGTCTCGGCGCTGCAGTTTGCGCTCGGCGCCAATGCGCGCTTCGTGGCCCGCGGCATCGACCGGCGTATCGATCATCTGCCGGGGCTGCTGGCCAAATCGCACGCCCACAAAGGCTGCTCCTTCGTCGAGATCATTCAGAACTGCATCGTTTACAACGATGGCGCATTCGAGCATTTCACCGAGAAAGACGTGAAGGCCGAGAATCAGGTTGAAGTCGAACACGGCCAGCCGATCATCTGGGGCGCCGACGGCAACAAAGCCCTGCAGTTTGATGCCAAGACCTTCAAGCTCGAGGTTGTGACCATCGGCGAGAATGGCGTCACCGAGGCCGATGTTCTGGTTCATGACGAGAAGAACCGTCTGCTGGCGCAGATGATCGCCGCCATGGAGCCGCCGCACTTCCCTATCGCCATCGGCGTCCTGTTCAACGACCCTGACGATTTCAGCTACGAACAGGCTGTCCACGCTCAGAACGACATGGTCAAGCAGAACGCCAAACATGCCGGCGACATGAATGCCCTGCTGCGTTCAGGGGCGACCTGGACGGTGACCTAGGCGACCTCGCAATCAATCAAAGAAAGGGCCGGCAAATGCCGGCCCTTTTTCATTGTGTCGTAGGGGCTGCCCTCAATCCTCTGTCTCCGGCAATACGAGGTTCAGCACCACGGCCAGGAACGCGGCGGGCAGCAGACCGGAAGTGAGCAAAATCTTGAGTGTGCCCGGCACATGCTGCAGCGCCTGAGGCACCGCCTGCAGGCCGAGGCCAATGCCGAGGGACACTGCCAGGATGATCATGTTGCGGCGGCTCCACGTGACGTCGCTCAGCATGTTGATGCCTGCGGCTGCGACCATGCCGAACATGACGATGACGCCGCCGCCCAGCACGGCGATGGGCATAGTGGCGATGATCGCGCCCACCTTGGGCACCAGGCCGCAGGCGATCAGGAAGATTGCGCCCAGGGTCACCACATGGCGGCTCATCACACCGGTCATGGAGATCAGGCCCACATTCTGGCTGAAGGACGTGTTCGGCAAACCGCCGAAGATACCGCTAAGCGCTGTGCCCGCGCCGTCCGCCATGGTGCCGCCGGCGATCTCCTTGTCGGTGGCTTCGCGCCCGGCGCCGCCTTTGGTAATCCCGGAAATATCGCCCACTGTCTCAATGGCCGAGACAATGGAGATCAAACACATGCCAATGATCGCCGCCGCATTGATCTCGAAACCGAAATGCAACGGGTCCGGCACGGAGAACCAGCCGGCCTTGTCCACATTCGCGAAACTGACCATGCCAAGGATGATCGCCACCACATAGCCGGCGACCAGGCCGATGAGTATGGCCGCGCTGGAGAGCATGCCTTTTGAGAAAAACTTGAGCGCCAGGGTGACGACAATCACCACAAGGGCCAGGCCCCAGTGGTCGATGCTACCGAAGGCCGGTTTGCCCATCAGCGGCACGCCGCCGGCCGCGTATTTTATGCCGATGGGGATCAGCGCCAGGCCGATGGTCAGGACCACGATGCCAGTGACCAGCGGTGGCAGCGCGCCGCGGATGCGACCGATCACGGTGCCCAGCAGGAAGTGAAATATACCGCCGATGACGATGCCGCCGAAAAGGGCGGCGAGGCCTGCACCCTTGGTGATCGGGATCATGATCGGGATGAAGGCGAAACTAGTGCCCTGAACCACCGGGAGCCTGGCGCCCACGGGGCCCAGCCCCACGGTCTGGATCAGGGTCGCGATGCCCGCGAAGACCATGACCATCTGGATCATGTAGATCATGTTGGCGGAGCCAAAGGCGAAGCCCGCCGCCACACTGACGAGAATCGCTGGCGTGATGTTGCTGGCGAACATGGCCAGCACATGCTGGATGCCCAGTGGAATCGCGAGTGCCAGCGGCGGCGTGTAGTTGGGATCCTGCCGCTGTTCCGCGGTCATTCCAGGTTTTGCCATTTTCCCCTCCAGTTTTGGTGCCGGCACGAAATTATGAAGCATTGCGCCGGTTCTCAAAAAGCCTCTGCCAAATCAGCGACGGCGTCAATTCCAACGTGTCTTGGGCCGATTGCGCGCTACCAAGGCCCGTCGCTGACAGGCAGCAACCACCGCGCCTGAGGCGGGAGTCACTTCCCAACAACCCCGAATCGCCTTAATTGGAAGCCAGAAGTTGCTGACGGAGCTGGTGCCGGCGCGGAAATTCCACCTCGCCTGCCGGCTACGGGAACGCAGTACCGGGCGGGACCGTTCTGCCCCTCGGCCCCCCGGGGCCGTGAAATGCGCTGCAGCCGTCAATAACCAGAGGGATTGGCCGGTGTCCGGCATCATGTGGAAATGCACAGCAGTTCTGGTGCTGGCGGCGGCGGCGGCCGGTGTCGGCTGGCTGTTCTATGGCGCTGACACGGGCAAGCAACCGCGCGGCCGCGCCCGCGGCCCGGTGCCTGTCGTAGTGGTCCGCGCCGCGGTGGGCCCCATCGTCGAGCGCATCAAGGCAATCGGCACCGCCCAGGCCAATGAATCCGTCACAATCACCGCCAAAATCACCGACGTGGTCGAGACCATCCATTTCAAGGAAGGCCAGCCGGTGAGCAAAGGCCTTTTGCTGGTGCAACTGCGTGACCGGGAGCAACGGGCGCAGCTGGCCAAGTCGCGGGCGGACCTGTCTGCCGCTGTTCAGCAACATGGGCGCATCTCACGTTTGGCGCGCACCGGCACGGCCACATCCCAGGCGCTGGAACAGGCGACCGCCCGCATGCAGTCAATCAAGGCCGAGATATCTGCAATCCAGGCGAGAATCGCTGATCGCGCCATCCGCGCGCCCTTCGCCGGCGTTGTCGGCATTCGCCGGGTCAGTCCCGGCACCCTGATTCAACCGGGCACAGCCATTACGACTCTGGACGACCTCTCCACCATCAAAGCCGACTTCAGCGTGCCGGAAACATTTATCTCCGCGCTGGCCCGCGGCCAGGAAATCACCGCACATGTGGCGGCTTACCCGAAACGCCGCTTCAAAGGCGTGGTGACCGTGATCTCGCCACGGGTAGACCCGACCACCCGCGCGGTCACCGTGCGGGCCCAGCTGCCCAATGCGGACGGCGCGCTCAAGCCCGGCATGTTGATTGTCATCGACGTGATCCAGGCCCGCCGCACCGCCCTGCAGGTGCCGGAGGAAGCCCTGATACCCATCCGCGACCGGACCTATCTCTATGTGGTGGACGCCGGCAACAAGGCGCGCAGGCGCGAAGTTCGCATCGGCAAGCGTCGACCGGGCACAGTGGAAATCATCAGTGGATTGAAGCCAGGCGAACAGGTGGTCGTCGAAGGCACATCCCGGGTCAGGCCCGGCGCGCGGGTGCGCATCACCCGCACCATCAGGGGCGCTGAGGGAGGCTAGGGCCAATGGTCCTGTCCGACATTGCAATCAAACGGCCGGTCTTTGCGACCGTCATCAGCCTGTTGCTGGTGACATTCGGCATCATCTCTTATCTGGGCCTGCCGTTGCGCGAACTGCCGGCCATCGATCCGCCTATCGTTTCAATCCGCGCCAACTATCCCGGCGCGTCCGCCGCCATTGTCGAAAGCAAGGTGACCAAGGTCATCGAGGCGCAGATCAGCGGCATCGCCGGCGTGCGCTCGATCACCTCAACCAGCCGCGATGGTGATTCGCGCATCACCATCGAATTCGATCTGGACCGGGACATCGACGCGGCAGCAGGCGACGTGCGCGACCGGGTCGGACGTATTCGCGACGACCTGCCGGCTGAAGTAGAAGCGCCGCAGGTGTCGAAAGTGGACGCCGATGCACGGGCGGTGGTCTGGTACAATCTCGGCTCGTCGGTCATGGACGCCCGCCAGCTGACCGACTATGCCAGCCGCTTCATCGTCGACCGAATGGCAACGGTCACTGGCGTGGCACGGGTCTACCTGGGCGGCGGTCAGCGTTACGCCATGCGTATCTGGCTGAACAGCACGGCGCTCACGGCACATGGCATTACAGTTGGTGACGTCGAAAAGGCGCTTCGCGAAAAAAACGTCGAACTGCCTGCCGGCAAGATCGAATCGCGCAAGCGCGACTTCACTGTTCGTGTCGCCCGATCCTTTAAAAAGCCAGCGGATTTTGCCCGACTGATTATCCGCCGCGGCGCAAAGGGCGAGCTGATCCGCCTGGGTCAGGTGGCAAAGGTAGAGATTGGCTCGGAAAGGACGCGGGTCTGGTATCGCGGCAACGGGCTGCCGCGTGTTGGCCTGGGCATCGTCAAACAGTCTGTCGCCAATACCCTCGAGATCGCCCGCGCAACGTGGAAGGAGGTGCAGCGCATCCAGCCCTTCCTGCCCGCGGGCACCGCAATCGGCAAGTCATTCGACAGTTCGCTCTATATCGAGGCGGCGATCAACGAGGTCTATATCACCCTGGCCGTGGCCATCGGCCTGGTGCTGCTGGTGATCTACCTGTTTCTGGGAAGCTTCCGCGCGGCGTTGATCCCGGCGGTGACGGTGCCGGTGTCGATCATCTCCTGCGTCACCCTGCTGGCGGCCCTCGGTTTCTCGATCAACCAGCTGACCCTCTTGGCCATGGTGCTGGCGATCGGTCTCGTGGTGGATGATGCAATTGTGGTTCTGGAAAACGCCCAGCGGCGCATCGACCTGGGCGAACCGCCCCTGGTCGCCGCCTATCGTGGCACCCGTCAGGTTGGCTTTGCGGTCGTTGCCACCACCCTGGTCTTGCTGTCCGTCTTTATGCCGCTGGCCTTTATCGGCGGCGCGGTGGGGCGGCTGTTTACTGAGCTTGCGTTCGCCATCTCCGGCGCGGTGCTGTTTTCCAGTGTGGTGGCGCTGACCCTTTGCGCGATGATGTGTTCAAAGCTGCTGCGCCCATCGGACCAGAAAAGCTGGCTGCCGCGCCAGACCGGACGCTTCTTCGACGCCCTGACCCGTGGCTATCGGAAGGCACTGACCGGCGTGCTCGGCCATCCGGTCTATTCCATCGCGGCGGTTATCATCGCCTTCGGCGGCATCCTCGGCCTGATGCGCGTGCTGCCGTCCGAGCTGGCGCCGAAAGAGGACCGCGGCGCCTTCTTCGTCAACATGAAGGGACCAGAAGGCGCCGGCTTCGACTACACGCTCGGGCAAATGAAAATCGCCGAGCGCTACATGCTGAAATACCTCAAGACCGGTGAAGTCATTCTCGTCCTGGCGCGGGTGCCGGGCAGTTTTGGCCGGACCGAGGAGATGCATACCGCCCGAGCCATTATCGTCATGGCCCCCTGGAGCAAACGAAAACATTCCACTTTTGTCACCATGCGCAAGCTGCGCAAGGAACTGGCCAGAATCCCAGGCGTCCGCGCCTTTCCAGTCATGCGCCAGGGCTATGGCCGGCGCGGCGCTGGCAAACCCGTGCAGTTCGTGCTGCAGGGCACCAGTTATCAGGAATTGGCGCGATGGCGCGATATTGTGCTGCGCGCCGCGCGGCAGAACCCCGGATTGCTGGGCGTCGATGCCGATTATGAGGAAACCCGGCCGCAGGTGCGTGTTGCGGTGGACCGCAACCGCGCCGCCGAACTGGGCGTCAGCCTGGCGCAGGTTGGTCGGACGCTTGAGACGATGTTCGGCTCGCGCCGGGTGACCACCTATGTGGACCGCGGCGAGGAATATCACGTCATTCTTCAGGCAGACCGGGCCAGCCGGCTGCAGAAGTCCAACCTGTTCAATCTCTATGTGCGCTCGGAACGCACCGGCAAGCTGATCCCCCTGTCAAACCTGGTGCGTACGGATGAGCGCGCAGGCGCCGGGCGGCTGTCGCGATTCAACCGACTGCGCGCGGTCACGATTTCCGCGAACCTGACGCCAGATTACGCCCTCGGTGACGCATTGGCGTTTCTGGAGCGCACGGTGCGTGAACGCATCCCTGACGCAGTGAGCATCGCCTACAAAGGCGAATCGGCGGATCTCCGCGAATCTGAAAGCTCCATGGCGCTGGTGATTGGACTCGCCCTGATCATCGTGTTTTTGGTGCTCGCCGGGCAGTTTGAAAGTTTCGTCCACCCGATTGTGGTGATGGTGGCAGTGCCGCTGGCGATTGCCGGCGCGCTTTTGGGCCTGCTGGCCGTCGGCAGCTCCATCAACATTTACAGCCAGATCGGCCTGGTGATCCTGATCGGTCTGGCGGCAAAGAATGGCATCCTGATTGTCGAGTTCGCAAACCAGCTGCGCGACGAGGGCATGGATGTGGACGACGCATTGGTCGAAGCATCGGTCACCCGGTTCCGTCCGATCCTGATGACGGGTCTGTCGACGGTGATGGGGACCATGCCACTGGTGCTGTCCACGGGCGCGGGATCTGAGAGCCGCTTCACCATCGGCATTGTCATTGCCGCCGGCCTGTCGCTCGCCACCGTGCTGACCCTGTTTGTGGTGCCCGTGTTCTACAAACTGCTGGGCCGGTTCAGCGACGCGCCCGGCGCCATCGCCCGCCGGCTGAACGCCTACGAGAAAGAGCCGGGTCAGGTGGCCGCCGCGGAATAGCGGAATTGAATGCGCAAGTTCTCTGGCGCCTGTCCCACAATCGGCACATCTGCCAATCTCCTTTCGTACCGACTGTGACAGGCAGGAACAGTGACTGGCACCACGGGGGCAGGGGCATGGCCGGACTTGGGAAACTGATCGCCTTTATCTTTGTGATATTGGCGGTCGTATTTGGCTTTATCTTCTTCTTTGGCGTCAGTCAGGCGCTGGACCAGTATCGCGCGGGCGTTCATACCGATGGCGAACGGCTAGCCATGGGATTGATGTGGATCGGTCTGCCCATCCTGGTGGGTATTCTCTTGATCTTCGGCGCCGTGTGGATCTTCGTCCGCCGCTTCACCCGCGGCATCAATCGTGACCTCATCCCCAGGCTGACCGCCAGGGTTGGCAATACCGGTCAGGCGGTCGGGACCGGCCTGCCAGGCAACGGGCTTGTTACAGCTCTGCGGGACACAGGCATCACCCTCAACCATCTCACCGCGATCATGCAGGTCAGCCTGCGCGTGACCATCGAAGGGCGTGTGCCCTATGACGTCGCCACGCGGGTGCCTGTGGGCCGCCATCAACTGGGCATCCTGCAGCCGGGCGTCACGGTACCGGTCTGGGTCGACCCGTCCGATCCCAACCGTCTGGCTGTGGACCTGAGCAAGGGCGGACAAGCTGGCGGCGGTGCGGGCGGGCGCGCTGGAACCGTGCACACCCCTGGCGGCGCCTTCGAGGTTGCCGGGCTGCCCAACGATGCGGTGGCGGAGGAAGTGCTGTCGGGCGACGACGTGCTGGCCCGAGGCATCCCCGGCCAAGCGGAGATTCGCGCTGCGACCCTTACCGGCGCCACCGCCCAACAGATGGTGCCAGACCAGAAGCTGAAACCCGGGGAGCATGACGACGACATGGTGCACTTGGTCCTCATGGTGACGCCGTCTGAGGGCGCGCCTTTTCAAACCCAGGTCATTGTGCGCGTGCCCGATGGGATGATGCCGTCCCTGACCATCGGCAGAAACGTGCCGGTCGCCTGCCTGCCTGATCGGCAGACCGCGGTGGTTGACTGGAAAGCTTTGAGGTACCAGCGAGCCTGATAGCGCTTAGCGTGCGTCGGCCTTGTCCCAGTAGCCCGTATGGATGCCGCATTCGTTTTTCTTGCGGCCCTTCCAGCGGCCGGAGCGCGCGCCGGCGTCGGTGTCAGCCACAGGGGCTGTGCACGGAGTACAGCCGATTGACAGAAAACCCTCCGCCAACAGCGGGTGCTTCGGCAGGCGGCGCGCCTCGAAAAACCCGTCGATATCGTCTGGCGTCCAGGTGGCGAGAGGATTGACCTTCGTGCGGGTTCCGTCGAATTCCACCTCAGGAAGGCTGGCGCGGTCGCCCCCGTGATGCTGTTTGCGCCCTGTGAACCAGGCGTCGAACCCGTCCAGCGCCCGCTCCAGCGGCAGCACCTTGCGCAGCTCGCAGCACCTGTCTGGGTTGGTCTGCCAGAGGGTGCCGTCAGGGTCTTTCGCGGCAACGCCGGCTGCCAATGGCTGTATATCGCGAACATCTGTCAGACCCAGTTGCGCCACCAGGTCTCGCCGGTAGGCGAGGGTCTCGCCAAACAACTTCAGTGTATCCAGAAATATGATCGGTGTTGCCGGCTCCACGCGGGCAACCAGGTCGAGCAGCACCGCTGATTCGGCACCGAAAGAAGAGACCAGGGCCACCCGCTGGCCAAAGCGGCCAATCGTCTGGCGCACAAGTTCGAGGGCGATCTCTTCCGGTGACCGGTGAGCCTCTGGCGGCCAGAAGTCTCCGGCCACCGGTGACGGGCTATCCCAGGGCATCTCTCAGTAGCTCCAGCCCGCCACCGGCGTGGCGCCCACATCGCCGGACCCGGGCGCCTTTGCGGTAATTTCTTGCGCCTTCAGCAGATCGGCAACCGCACCGCCAGAGTCCGCAAGCGCGCCGATTTCAGCCAGACCAAGGGTTTCCTCTGCGTTGCGTACGGCCAATTCTGCAAGGTCCAGCCAGACGGCGAGGCTTTCCCGCCATTTGTCGATGGTGCCATTGCGCGTCAGGTGCGCTGCATCCTCAGCGACTTCGGTGGCTTGCAGCGCAGCGACGGCATCGACATCACCCGCATAATGCAGTCGCACCCAGGCCTTCAGGCTTTCGACCGTATCGTCATCCGACGTGGACTGGCCCATGGCGTTCAGCAGCCGACGCGCACCCCAGATGAATGCAGCCCGGCCGGATTCCAGCGCCAGGTCCACATCGCCGGCGATCAACGCGCGGTCCAGAGTAATCAGGGCGTCGTCAGCCATGTCCTGAAACAAGCTGTCATCCAGGACCGCAGTAGCGCACTCGGCCTTGGTCGCCGCCGGCGTTGTGAAGCCCTCTGTCTTGCCCCAGTCAACATACGGGTCATCTACCGCACCGGCATTCAGGGGCGCCAGATATACGGCCAGACCTTCTTTATCCAGGCGATGGGCCCATGACCGGACCGATTCGTCCTGTTGTCGGTCGCGGTCATAGCCATCCAGCAACAGCTTAAGCGCCTTTTTTGCCTGCTTCGCCGGCACGATGGGCCCGGCAATGCCGATCGCGCCCACAGTGCGGTCGTCGCCGCCGATATAGATCTGGTAGTGGGGGGCAACCTTGCCGTTGATCTTCTTGCCCATTCCGCGGAAGCCGAAGTCTCCCACATGGTGCAGGCCGCAGCCGTTCTGGCAGCCAGAGATGCGCACCCGCAGATTCTTTTTCGCGGCGTCATTGGCCGTATAGCTGCGCACCACCTCTTCCAATTCCCGGCCAAAATCCTGGCTGTTGGTGATGCCGATGCGGCAGGTGGTGGTGCCGGGGCAGGAGATCAGGTCTGGCTCGCCGCCGGCCTGTTCCTGTACCGGCAAGCCGATGCTGCGAAGCTCAGCAATCACGGCGTCAATCACGGCGGGCGACAGACCGACAATGGCCAGATTCTGTTCGCGGGTCAGGCGGAGTTCCCGTCCGGCGTTGGTCTCAGCGATATTTGCGACGGCTTCAAGCTGATCCGACGACAGCAGGCCCAGCGGCGGCGTGATCACAATGCTGACGCCGCCATCATGCTGATCGAAGACGCCGTGAGGCGTCGTCGGCTCGGGTGCGTCCGCCGGCGTCCGCCAAGCGAGTTTTTCCCAAGGCCGTTGGGGCAATGCGCGCAGCCGTTCAAATTCTTCCTGAAACAGGCTGCGGAATTTGTCAGCGCCGAAGCGTTTGACCAGAAACTTGAGCCGCGCCTTATTGCGGTCCACCCGGTTGGAGAAGCGCTGATGCAAGCGAACCGCCGCCTCAAGCGCTGTGGGCAACGCATCTTCCGTGATGAAGTCCAGCACCTGAACCGCGGCGATCGGCTGGCCGCCGGTGCCACCCCCGGCGAGGATACGAAAACCGCGCCGGCCATTTTCTTCCACCGCAATGGCGCCGAAATCATGAATCCCCGATGCGCCGCAGTCTGTTGCACAGCCCGAGACCGTCGCCTTGAACTTGCGCGGCATGTTCTGCACCAGCGGGTTGCGCAACCAGGCGGTCGACAGTTGCTGCGCCACCAGACCCGCATCCACATGCTCGCGGGGGCAAATACCCGCCAGCGCGCAGGAGGTCATGTTGCGCAGGGTATTGCCGCAGCCTTCCCGCGCCGTCAGTCCGGCGTCGGACATGGCCAGATACAGATCAGCCACAGCATCGGTCGGCACATGGTAGATTTGGAAGTCCTGCCGGGTGGTCAGATGGACGTCGCCCTTGGCGAAACGGCGGTTGATCTCCGCCATGCCGCGGGCCGTTTCCAGGGTGACGATGCCGCCCGGAATTTTGATGCGCACCATCTGCACGCCCGGCTGCAGCTGCCCATAAATGCCATAGCGCAAGCGGAAGGCGGTCCAGCGACCGTCATCCCAAGCACCGGACCGGAATTTGTCCAGAGCGTCGCGCAATTCTACAACATCTGACTGTTTAACCAGTGGTTCACTGGCTGGCTGCCAGGATTGCTGACGATCCAGGGTCTCCAGGGATGTAAGGCCCGCAACCGGGGGAATGTCTGTCACCGTATCCTCCATTTCCCAGCAAATAACTGTTCTACTGCTGAGTAATGGGGAATTTGGATCGGTCGTGCATAAAAAGCAATATTTCAACGTGAAATATATTAATTTACGGTATTTTTATGTGATTATTGGGATATGGCCCGGCGCGGCGTCAACCATGCCAGCACCACCAGCAGGGCGATCGCCGCCACGATCGACGGGCCTGCCGGCGTGTCCCAGGCCAGCGACGCCGCCAAGCCGAAGAAAACGGCGGCAACGCCCACAACCACGGTGCCAATCGCCATATGCTCTGGCGTACGGGCGAAGCGGCGGGCCGCTGCCGCCGGCATGATCATCAATGCCGCGACCAGCAGGATGCCAACCACCTTGATTGCGGCGGCCACCACCAGGGCCGCCAGCAAGACCACCGTCAGATTGATCCGATCTGCCGCCACCCCATCCGCACGGGCCAGGTCTTCATCCACCGCCACCGCAAGGGCTTGACGCCAGATGACCGCCAGCACGGTCAACACCACGAGGCCCACGGCGAGGATCAAAATCAGATCACCCCGCGTCACCGCAAGAATATCGCCGAAAAGGAAGCCCATCAGGTCAACCCGCACACCGGGCAGCAAAGTCAGGACAATAACCCCCGCTGCAAGCCCCCCATGAGACAGGATCGCCAGCACCGTATCAGACGGCACCAAGCGCTGACGGGCCGAAGCGGCCAGCAGAACAGCCAGAAGCGCCGATGTTGCCGCCACGCCGACCATGACATTGACACCGAGCAGCAAGCCCAGCGCCACCCCGAGAAGCGCGGCATGGGCCAGCGTATCGCCAAAAAACGCCATCCGCCGCCACACCAGAAGGCAGCCCACCGGGCCGGTCATCGCCGCGACGCCCACCCCGGCAAGAGCGGCCCGCCACAAGAAGTCATCCATGGCTGTGGCCTTGTTCGGCAGGGTCGTGGGTATGGTCGTGATGGTGGGTATAGACCGCGAGCTCGGCGGTAGCCGCTCGGCCGAACAACTCAACATACGCGGGATGGTTAGCGACGGTTTCCGGCCGGCCGGTGCAGCAGACGTGATGGTTGAGACACAGCACCTCGTCCGTCGACGCCATCACCAGATGCAGGTCATGGGACACCAGCAGCACGCCACAGTTCAGCCGGTCACGCAGGGCGCGAATGTGCCGGTAGAGCTCGTTCTGGCCGATGATGTCGACCCCCTGCGCAGGCTCGTCGAGGACCAGAAGGTCAGGCCGGGCCAGCACCGCACGGGTCAGCAGCACCCGTTGCCACTCGCCGCCGGACAGATCCTGCACCGGGCGGTCGGCCAGACCGCCGATACCCAAATGCTCCAGCTCCACCACAAGTGCCCGCCGCCCGGTGCGTTGGGTCATGCTGAGGAACCTGGCCACGGTCATTGGCAGGGACCGGTCCACTGCCAGCCGCTGGGGCACATAGCCGATGCGCAGGCCAGGCTGGCGTTCGATCGCGCCGCCCGATGGCGGGACCAGGCCCAGGATCGCACGTACCAGGGTTGTCTTGCCGGATCCGTTAGGACCGATGAGCGAGACGATCTGGCCCCGGTCGATGGCAAGATCGACCCGCTCGACTACATCAAGCCCGCCAAAGCTGACCGTCAGACCCCGGCAGCGCACAAGCGGCGATACCCCGGGTTCGGTCGATCCAGAATCAGTCATGGAGAGATGCCGCCGGCGCATTCCGGACACACACCCACCACCTCAACGCTGGCGCGCCAGCCAACAAAACCCGCCGACCGCGCGCCTGCGGCGATGGCGGCCTCGACGGATTGTTCCCGAAGCTCCGCTACATCGCCGCAGTCGCCGCAGATCAGAAATTGCGGTGCGTGATCCTGCTCAACTTCCGGACAGCCGACAAATGCGTTCAGCCGCTCGATCCTGTGCACCAGGCCATTGGCCAGGAGAAAGTCGAGCGCACGATAAACCGTCGGCGGCGCCACCTGTTGGCCGCTTTCGGACAACTGCTCGATCAATCCATAGGCGCCGACAGGCTTGTGCGACGACCAGATCAACTCCAGAACCCGCCGGCGCTGCGGCGTCAGGCGTGCGCCCCGTGCGGCGCAAACCTGGGCGGCCCGATCCATTGCGTCCACAATACAGCGTCGATGGTTGTGGCCAGGCGGGGCGAAACCGCCGGTGATCCTGAGATCCATTATATTCTCCTTCAACCTGACGGACTCGGTCTTGCGCGCTGCCAAAACCGGGCATCGGCCCGGCGAACGACCCGCAAACGCCTGAAATACCTTGTCAGGCCGCGCGCCCTCTCCCATAGTCAGCGGCATCGGCGCGTCCGAACACTTACACTATTTGTTATACTATAACGTATTGGATGCGCGCAGAGAAACCGCACGAGCTGCTGAGCGTTGCCGCCGAGATGCTGCGAATATTGACCACCGCCGCACGTATCCGGGCAGCCTTGACGCTGGCGGTACTGAGCACCGGGATCGCCGGCGCGGCCCAGGCCAAACCACCTTTGGTTCTGACCAGCATCAAGCCGATCTATGGCCTGACAGCCTTTCTGATGCGCGGCGCCGGCACGCCGACGCTGTTGCTGGAGGGCAATCCCTATCTGCGCACGCAACCCCTGAATGTCGATGAAACGGCGCTTCTGCAGCGGGGTAGAATTGTCATCTGGCTCGGGCCCGGGCTCGAATCCTATCTCGTGGGCCCGCTCAAGCAATTGAAGGAAAAGGTCGAGAGCCTGCCGATGATCAATACACCCGGCCTGCGCCTCGTAGGGCGGGGCAGCGGCGCCGTGGCGGCGGCCCGGACACAGAGATCGGCGCGGAGGGCAAAACCGAAGGTCACCGTCAAGAAATCAGGCGCCGGCCGCCGCACTGTCGTGATTCCCCGCGACGGCGGCGCTGTTGATACAGGCCGGAATGGCGGCGGCCAATCAGGCAGGCCCAAACCCGCCTACACCCCCCGCACGCGTCAGATCACCCGCGCCGATCTTCGCCCGCGCGATCCCGACCCCCATATCTGGATGGATCCCCGCAATGCGATTGCCATGGCGCGGCACATCGCCCGAGCGCTGATCAGGCTGGACCCGACCAACGGTCGTACCTACAGACGCAATCTGGCCCAGTTGATCGTGCGCATCGAAACCATGGATGCGGAGACCCGGGCCAGCTTGCAGGCGATCGCGCGCGGCCGGTATGCAATCATCGATGCCAAGACCCGCTATTATGAAGGCCACTATTTATTGCGTCCGTCATCGCGCCTGAGCCTGAAGATGCGCAAGCTGGACCGGAATACAATTGCAGCTGTGCGCGCCCGGCTGGCACAGGAAGCTTCGCGCTGCATTTACGGCGGCACATCGCTCACGCCGAAAGTACGCAACAAGCTGGGTAACCGCGCCAACGCCATTGTCATTATCGACCCCTATGGCCTGGCCGTGCCCGCGAGCGACCGCGCCTATTTCGCCATCATGGCCGGCGTGACGAAGCGCTTCGTCCGTTGCCTAGATCCCCAACAGCCGACTCGTTAGCACAGGCATTCGCACCATGCGCACGACGGGTTATTGGCTGCTTCAGATTTTGCCGTTCATGGTGCTGATCGCGCTGACCGCCGTCATGGTGATTGAACCGCCGCAGTTGAGAAACCTGAGACTGGGCGCCTTCGACCTTTATCAGGACCTGCGCCCCCGCAAGGAGCCAAGCGACGGGCCCGCTGTAGTGGTCGTCGAGATTGACCAGGATTCCCAGCAACGCATCGCGCCATGGCCATGGCCACGGACCCGCATTGCGCAGATTTTCGACCGGCTGCACGACATGGGCGCGAGGGCGACCGGCGTTTTGCTGGACCTGTCTGAGCCCGACCCCAATGCGCCCCAACGCCTGCTGCTGCGGCTGCCGCCGCTGCCGGAACTAAATGCGATCAAGGCCCGATATTCAGGGTGGACAAGCCAGGACAAGTCACTTGCCCGCGCAATCGCCAGGACGCCTTCTGTCACCAGCTTCCATGCAACAACCAGGCGCGGAACCAAGCTGCCAGGGCGCAAAACCAGCGTGGATGCGCCTGCCGGTATTGCCGACGAACTGGTCCGGCTCGAAGGCGCCTCAGGTCCTATCCAGCTGATTGAGGCTGCGGCGGCAGGCAACGGCGCACGGCCGCCGACCCTGCCGGCCGGCCAGGTCACCCGCAAGCTGCCAACGGCTTTCCTGATTGGGGGGCGCATCTACCCGTCTGTCCTGGCGGAATTGGTGCGCCTGACCCGCAAAACCAAACGTATCTCCCTCAGCGGTCCTGCCCACTCACCCATTCTGTTTGGCGAGCACGCGCCCCTTGGAACCCTGCAAATCGGCGATTTGAAAATTCCGACCGACCGGCGCGGCTGGATGATGCTGCATGTTTCACCAGACCGGCCGTCGCGCAGGATATCTGCCTGGCGGGTCTTGGCGAATGAGGTGGACAAAAACCGGATCAAGGGCCGGATTGTGATCGTTACCGTCCGCACGCCGTCGACCCCGCGTTGGCGGACCCCACTGGGCGATATTGTCACTGAACCCGTACTCATGGCGCAGGCGCTGGAACAGATTCTGCAAGGGCGATTCCTGTCGCGGCCCGCCTTCGCCAAAGACCTGGAGCTTGCCTATGTGGTGCTGATATCGCTGCTGATGATCTATCTTCTTGGCCGGGTTCGCGGCTATGCGGCGCTGTTCATGGTCACGGCAGCCGTATTGTTGATGCCTGCGGCCGGCTGGGCCGCTTTTGCCCGCTATGGCTGGCAGATTGACGGCACCGCGCCGGCGCTCATAATTATCATAATCAGCTTGGCGAGCTACGCCGCCGCCTCCGCCCGGCGGCAGAGCAACCGCGAGTCACTGATGCTGCGCTTTCAGCGGAACCTGCCGCCGAAGCTCCTCAGCCAGATTGTGCAGTCCGAAAGCCGGGCGCCGCCGGCCGAAGACATGCGCCCGGTTACATCCTTGCAGGTGATGATCCGCGAGTTCGACGAACTGGTAGAGCGCCACGGCGCACGGGAAATGACATTGCTGACGCGGCGGCTCTTTTCGCCAGCCACGGCGATTCTCTATTCCCATGGCGGCACGCTCGACAAACTGACTCATGGACGCGTCCAGGCGTTTTGGAACGCACCTGCGCCCGACGAAGAGCACGCGCTTCGCGCCTGCCGGGCTGCGCTGGAAATCATGTCCACGGCTGCCCGTCTGAACGAACGCCTGCGCACGGAAGGGCAGGAGGGCAATCGCCCACCGGAGCTGGACATTGCCGTGGGCATCGAGGCGGGCGAATGTTTTGTGGGCGATGCAGGGGTTGCCCAGCGGTTTGAATATTCCGCGCTCGGACGCCCGGTGACCCATGCCGCACTGCTCGCCCGGCAAAGCCGCTTCTTCGGCGCAAGCGTGGTGCTGGGACCGGGAGCCAGGCGAGACGTGCCTATGCTTGCAGCTCTGGAGCTTGATCTGCTGCGTCAGTCCGGGCGCGCGCCACTGCCCATTTTTGCCTTGCTGGGAGACGAGACCATTGCAGACGATGGTGCATTCAAACAGCTAAAGACAATCCACGAAGCCATGCTGGCGCACTACCGGGCACGCCGGTGGGCGGAAGCGCAAGAGGCGCTGGCCCAGGCGCGCGAGATGGGCGGCGGCCGGCTGGATGCACTCTATGACCTGTATTCAGGGCGCATCCGCGCGTTCCGCAATGCGCCGCCACCCGACGATTGGGATGGCTCTACCCCCGGCGGCGACCAGGCCTGAGCCATTAGCCGCGGCAACGGATGACCCGAAAACGTCGGCACTGGATGCGCCCGCGCGACCGGCAGATGCGCCCGCCGACATGAACCCGGGTACGCCGCGCCGGACGGGTCGAGAAGGCCGCCACCTGACGAAAGCCGCGACGCCTGCAGAATGCCAGCGCGGCAGGCCGCCCGCATTGGCGGCGGTAGCGTTTGCAGTGATCTAGCGAGACCCCGCGACTGCGTGGATTGTTGAATGACCGCGTCCGTTTCGTCTGGCGGACGCGGCGCAGACTGGTAACAACGATGCGCTGGGCGTTGGGACAACTCTGTCTGCGTGCGCTGTAGCCTTGCACCCGCACCCACGCGCCCACAGGCACACCCCGCAATACGCCACGATCCAGCGCAAACCGGCCATTGCGAGTGCGAACGGTGTGACAGCGGCCGGCCTTCTCCAAGACCTTGCCGGTGAACGTAAGTGTCTGATCCACCGGCTTCTCAGGCGGGACGGCTGAATCATTGGCGCAAGCCGCCAGCAGCAGCGTGCCAAGAAGCGTGGCGGTCGTTCTTTTCATGATCCCTCTCCTGCATTCTTTTCTTCCGGGACAGCCCGGATCTTCATGTGCCCGGGGGAATGGGGCATCTTTAGGATGGCGGTCGGTTCCCGGTCGCTCAGGTGGTCAACGCCCTGATCATATCGGCGTATTCCGGCCAACCCTCGGTCAAGACCGCACGGTCGCCATGGCTGTAGTCGGCAAACTCAAATCCGGGCGCTACGGTCGCGCCGAGCAGCGCCCACGCACCGCCCGCCACCAGTCGCGCGCCCTGCCAGACATCGCGGGGCACAACAGAAAGCGGCTGTTGCCCGCCGGCAATGTCGCGGCCAAGCGTCACCACCTCTCCCCGTCCATCCGGATGGAGGCGCAATTGCTCTACAGGGTCGCCATCGTAGAAGTGAAACACCTCGTCGCTCACCAGCCGGTGCAGCGCCGAAAATGTATCTGGTGTCAGCAAATAATAGATCGCCGTCGACTGCGCCCTGGGGCCCTCATATTCGCTGGGAAGACCGTCAGCCGGAATCGAATCCGGTGAGCGGTAGACCTCCCGAAAATATCCACCTTCTTCGGGATGCGGCTCAAGTCCCAGCCGCTCAATTAACTTTGCCGCAGAAATGCCCATGTTCGCCCCGGGTATGATTATGTCCACAGGTCCGTAAAACGGTCACAAACTTGCGTCACCTGATCGCTGGTACAACAATAAAGTTCGGGCACCGCCACGCAGGCCACCAAGGCTGAAGCGCATGGCGGGGAGAGACGGCCGCGGAAACTGCTGCCGACATTCACAAGAAAGAGGGTGAGGCACTATGCGTTGCTTCCAGTCACTACTGATACTGATTCTGGCCGCCGTGATTACGGCACCTGCCGCCAACGCTCAAACCCGACCTCAACCCACCTACGATAAACCCCAATTCAGCCAGGCCGCCGATGCGCTGGCCCGACAGCTGGTGCGCCGGTACGGGCGGGCCAACAAGAAGTCGGCTGCAGTCTTCTATGTGCAAGCCGAGCAGTTGACCCGGCAGAAAAACTACCGGGCCGCATTGCCGCTTTATGGCCGCGCGATCGCGGCGGGCCTGCGCGAATACCGCCACTGGCAGCGATATGCCTGGGTGCTCGCCACCACCAACCGCAACAGCCAGTCGCTCGCGGCAGCCTATGCCGCCTACCGGGCGGCCCAGGACACCCGCAAGCCGCGTGACATGTCCTATGCTCTTTATCTGGTGGGCTTCAATCTGGAAGCGCTTCGCCGCTACGACCAGGCGATCGGGGCACTTGAAGCATCAATCAAAATTCGCCGGCGCAGCGACGCGGCGAGCCGCCTGACCCGCCTGATCATGCGCCACCGCCAGCAGGTCATGTCGAGCCGGGTTGAGAAAGAAACGAATACGCCGCGCATCTGCCTGACCTTTTCGCGTCAGCTGCCCGCCGCCTCACCGGCAATGTTTGACCAGTATGTGAAGCTGTCGCCGGCCGTGAAGGCTGCCTTTGCCGTGCGTGGCCGGGTGCTGTGCATCGAGGGCGTCAACCACGGCACCACATATGACGTGACCGTGCGCGAGGGGCTGCCGGAAGCCAAAGGCGCGCTGCGCACCACCAAGCAGGCGCAGTACCGCATCAGCGTACCGAACCGTGACATGCGCATCGGTTTCCGCGGCAAGACCTTCATCCTGCCTCGCGTCGGCCGCCGTGGAATTCCCATGCTGTCGGTCAACGTCGCCCGTGCCCAAATACGCGTCCTGCGGATCAATGACCGCAACCTGGTGCACCAGATCAACGACTCCGCGATGTATCGCCTGCTGACCGCCCGGCGCGGCAACCAGATCGCCAATACGCAAGGCGAGGAAATCTGGCGGGGCACCATCGACATTCAGAGCAAGATGAACCGCCAGGTTGGTACCGCCATTCCGGTGGCGCAGATCCTGAAATCCACAAAACCCGGCATCTATATTCTGATGGCCCGTCCCTGGCGCAAGGACGGCAAGTATGGCCGCTGGGACAACCAGGCGACCCAGTATCTGGTTGTCAGTGATCTGGGCATCGCCACCTATCGCGGAGGCGAACTCGCGGTCTATGTGCGATCCTTCGCCACCGGCGGAACCAAGGCCGGCGTACGCGTCAGCCTGATTGCCCGCAACAACAAGGTGCTGGGAACCGCCACCACCGATGCCGATGGCCGAGTGACCTTTGCCGCTGGCATAATCCGCGGCTCGGGCGGCAACCGCCCCGCGGCCCTTATGGTCCGCACCAAGGACGGCGACTTCAATTTTCAGAACCTGACCGGCCCGGCCTTTGACCTGAGCGACCGCGGCGTCAGCGGCCGCGCCGCCCCCGGCCCGGTTGACGGCTACGTTTATACAGAGCGCGGTGTCTATCGCCCGGGCGAGACCGTGCATGTGGTCACCCTCGTGCGTGACGACAAAGCCAATGCCATCACGGGCATGCCGGTAACCTTCAAGCTGTTCCGGCCGGACGGTGTGCAGGCCCGCAGATTTGTGGTGAAGGACGCCGGCAACGGCGGCTATCGCCTGTCGATCCCCATGTCCAAGGCGTCACGTACCGGCGGCTGGACGCTTCGCGCCTATGTAAATCCCAAAGGCCGCGCCATCGGCCGTGTGCTTTTCCAAGTGGAAGACTTCGTCCCAGAGAAGCTGGAGATGACGTTGAAGGCGGCGATTGAGGCGCTGCGCCCCGGACAGGCCAACTCGGTCCTGGTCGATGGCCGCTTCCTCTACGGCGCTGCGGCTGCTGACCTGACGGTCGAGGCGTCACTGCGTCTGCAGATGGACTGGAACCCCTATCCGAAATGGAAGGGCTACACCTTCGGTCTGGTGACGGAGAGCTGGCGTTCAAAGCAGATTACTCTCAAAGCCACCCGCACCGATGCCAAGGGCCGCGCCGTGCTGCCCGTCGCGCTGGATGGCGTGCCGGAAACCACACGGCCCCTGAAAGCCGTCGTACGCGTGTCGCTGCTGGAATCTGGTGGCCGTGCGCTGGAGCGGACGATCTCCATTCCCGTGCGCGCCAAGAAGCTCGTGCTGGGTATGAAGCTCGCCAATGGCGAAGGCAGCGTACCCGCCGGCGTGGCGGCAAAGCTGCAGGTCATCGCGCTTAATCAGGCCGGTGAGCGCCGCGCGGCTGCGGGTCTCAACTACCGGCTCGTGCGCGAGGTCTATCAATATTACTGGTACTTCTCGAACGGCTATTGGCGGTATCGCGTGATCCGCCGGGACGAACCGGTGAAGAAGGGTAGCCTCGACATCACCGCCGGTGCGCCCGGCGCGCTGACAATGGCGACCCAGCAAGGGCGCTATCGCATCGAGGTGCGTGACAAGGCGACCGGCGCCGCTGCCAGCGTCCGCTACTATGTGGGCTGGTGGACGCCGCCTGGCCGGGACAACGTGCCCGATAAACTGACAGTGCGCCTGGACAAAAAGCGCTATCTGGCCGGCGACACCGCCAAGGTCTTCCTGCGCCCGCCGTTCGATGGCGTTGTGCATCTGGTGGTCGCCACCAACAAGATCCTGGTAAGCCGCACGGTCAAGGTGAGCCGCAGTGGCACCACGGTCGACCTGAAGGTGGACGGAAGCTGGGGGCCTGGCGCCTATGTGATGGCCACCGCCTACCGACCGACCAATGCATCGCAGAAGGTAGGCCCGTCGCGGGCCATCGGCCTCGCCTATGTGGCCCAGGACTTCGGGAAACGCACCCTTAGCGTCAAGCTGGAGGGGCCCGAGATGATCCGGCCGCGCGGCAAGGTTGATTTGACCGTGCGGGTCGGCAACGTCCCGGCTGGCGAGAAAGTCTTTGTCACCGTGGCCGCGGTGGACGAGGGCATCCTTTCCCTCACCGGCTACAAATCTCCGGCGCCCCAGGGTCATTTCTACGCCAAGCGCCGGCTGGCGCTTGATGTGCGCGACGACTATGGCCGCCTGATCGACGCTTTCGCGGGTGCCTTCGGCAAGATCCGCCAGGGCGGTGACGCGGCCGGCGCCAAGAGCATGGGGGCACTGGATGCGTCCAGCATCAAGACCGTCTCCCTGTTCTCCGGTATCGTCACTGTGGGTGCCGACGGCACCGCCAAGGTCACACTGGATGTGCCGGACTTTAACGGCCGCCTGCGCGTGATGGCCGTGGCCTGGAGCAAGACCAGTGTCGGCAGCAGCGAACGGCCGCTGACCGTGCGTGACCCGGTGGTCAGCCTCATCACCCTGCCGCGTTTCCTCGCCCCTGGCGACAATGGCGCGGTGACTGTCAGCCTTAACAATGTGGACGGCCAGGCAGGCCGCTACACCGTCAGCCTGAAAGCCGACGGCGCCGCGGTCAGCACCGGAAAGCGGGCGGCAGTGGTTCGCGCGCTGGCCAAAGGCGGCCGGTCTGTAGAGCGGTTTGTTTTGATTGGCCGCACCCTGGGTGTTGCCAAGATCACCATGACGCTCTCGGGTCCCGGCGGATTTAAGATTTCCCGCAGTTGGGACATCGCCGTCAGGCCGGCCCAGGCGCCGGTCACCACCTTCTCGGTCCGCAAACTTGCACCGGGGCAACGGCTGGTCGTGGCGGCAGGCGCATCCCGCGCCTATCTGCCGGGCACCATGCGTGTGCTGATGAGCTTTGCCAACACGCCGGATCTGGGCGTGCCCGGCATCCTGCGAACGCTGGCCCGCTATCCTTATGGCTGTGCAGAGCAGACCACCAGCAAGGCGCTGCCGATGCTGTATGTGGCGGATGTGGCGCGGTCGATCGGCGTCGCCGCCGATGAAGCTGCGGTGCGCAGCAGGGTGCAGGGCGCGGTCAGCCGCGTGCTGAACATGCAACAGCGCAATGGCGGTTTCGGCATGTGGAGTTCGTCGGACAGCCAGGGCGGCTGGCTGACAGCCTATGTGGGTGATTTCCTGACCCAGGCCAAGAAACGCGGCTATGTGATCCCGGAATATCCCTACAGCCGGATGATCGAGCGGCTGAAGTGGGTGGTGCGCAACGTCAAGCATGACCCGCCGAACCTGCCGGTCATCGCCTACGCCTACTATGTGCTGGCGGCGAACAAAGAGACCAGCGTGTCGGATCTGCGCTACTTCCACGACAACTGGCTGAAGAAGCTGCCAACGGCGCTGGCCAAGGCCCAGGTGGGTGCAGCGCTCGCGCTCTATGGTGATGGCGCACGGGCCAAGACGGCGCTGGCCGCTGCGATGGTTCACACCGGGCGTCCGACCATGGTTGGCCGCTATTGGCGCACCTTCGTGCGCGACTATGGCTCAGAGCTGCGGGACAAATCGGGCGTGCTGGTGCTCGCCGGTCAGTCCTCCCAAAGCCCGGCCGAACTGGCCAAACTGGTGGCCGTGGTTGCTCAACTGCGCGGCAAGCAGCGCCATCTCAGCACCCAGGAGAAAGCCTGGTTGTTGCTGGCGGCGCATGCCACCAGCAGCGGCAGCGCGAAGTTCAGCGTTGCGGTTGGCCAGGATACGGTGAAGGACCGGGTCAAGCCGCACTATGTCTCTCTGCGCGACACCCAGGTGCGCCGCGGCATCGCCGTTCGCAACACCGGGAAGAACGCGGTCTGGCACGGCGTGACCGTCACCGGCATTCCCAACCGGCCCCTGCCGGCGACGTCCCAGGGCTTCACCATCAAGCGCATCTTCTACACCCTGGACGGCAAGCGGGCGAACCTCACCCGCGTGCGCCAGAGCGATGTGCTGGTGGCGGTGATTCAGGTAACGGCCAAGACGCGCACCTATCATCAGGCGCTGATTGTCGACCTCCTGCCCGCCGGCTTCGAGCTGGAGAATGCCCGGTTGCGTGGCCGGTCCACCGGCAAAATGAAGTGGCTGCCCAAGCTGGCCGGCGCCCGCTACATCGACAAGCGGGATGACCGCTTCGTCGCCGCCATCGACATCGGCGGACGCGGTCGCAGCTTCCACATGGCCTATCTGGTCCGTGCCGTGACCCCAGGCACCTTCCGCCTGCCGGCCGCTCACATCGAGGACATGTACCGGCCGTCGATCTTCGGCCGGGACAAAATGGGCTTCGTCCGCATTCAGCCGCGGCGATAGACCCGACCGATGGCTAACCCCCACCACCCCGGACGGCGCACGGCGCCGATCCGGGGGCCAGGGCATCCGCTGCGACGCACTGGTCTCCGGCCTGCCCCCCGGGCGCCCGGGGTAGTGCGCCATTTCCGGCCAATGTGATGAAGCGGCGCTGGCTCATATTGGGTGCTGTCGTTGGGGGCATGGTCGTCACCAGCGGCGTGCTCGACCGGGTGTTCCCGCCGGACCTGCGCCGGGCCCAGGATCTCAGCGCCATCGTGGTCGACCGCAATGGCCACCTGCTGCGGGCCTTTGTCACGAAGTCCGGCACATGGCGATTGCCGGTACGCCTCGACGCCGTATCGCCGCTCTACCGGCGCATGCTGATCGCCTATGAAGACAAACGCTTTCGCCATCACCCGGGCGTCGACCCGCTGGCCTTCGCCCGCGCAGTGGCGCAATGGGCAATGCAGGGCCAGGTGGTGTCGGGCGGATCGACCCTGACCATGCAGGTGGCGCGCCTGCTTGAGCCGTCGGAGCGTAACCTGGCCGCCAAGCTGCGCCAGGCTGCCCGCGCGGTACAGCTGGAATTGCGGTTCAGCAAAGATGACATCCTGCGCCTGTATCTGAATCTGGCGCCTATGGGCGGCAATCTTGAGGGCGTGCGCGCGGCATCCCTGGCCTGGTTCGGCAAGGAGCCAACCCATCTGACCGCGGGGCAAGCGGCCCTGCTGATCGCGCTGCCCCAATCCCCCACAATCAATCGACCGGACAGATTTCCGGCGCGGGCCAAGGCGGCGCGTGACAAAATTCTGACGTTGTTGGCCGCCCGCGGTGTCATCACTTTCGAGCAAGCCCGGGACGGTATGGCGGAAGCGATCCCCACCCGCCGGCGACCCCTGCCTTTCATCGCCCCCCATCTGGCGCGGCAGCTACATGCGACCGATAAACGACGCATCCATCGCACCACACTTGACCGCGACCTGCAGACCGCGATCCGTGCACTGGCGCGGAGTGAGCTGACCGGCCTGCATCCGTCGGCCACGGTAGCGGTGGTGGTGGTCGAAAATGCGACCGGCAAGGTGCGGGCCTGGCTGGGCGCCGCGTCCTTCTTTGACACCCAGCGGCTGGGCCAGGTGGACATGGTGACCGCCGTGCGCTCGCCGGGCTCGACGCTCAAGCCGGTGATCTACGGCATGGGCTTTGATAGCCACCTGATCCACCCGGAAACGATGATTGCGGATGTGCCCACCCGCTTCGGCGGATACAGGCCGGAGAATTTCCAGCGCGTCTATCACGGGCAAATCTCCATCCGGAAGGCGCTGCAGCAGTCCCTCAACATTCCGGCGGTGGCAGTGCTGGAGGGCGTGGGGCCGGCGCGGTTTGTGGCCCGGCTGAAAGCCGCCGGTATCCGCCTGCGTTTCGACACCAGAACCAAAGGCCCCGGCCTGCCACTGGCGCTCGGCGGCAGCGGCATGACATTGCTGGAGTTGGCGCAACTCTATGCTGGCCTCGCCCGCGGCGGTTTGGTTCAGCCAATACAGATCCGCCAGGGCACAGCGGAAGGTGGCGTTCCCGGCAAGACCGCACGGGTGGTCTCGCCGGTCGCGGCCTGGTATCTGGCGCGGATTCTCGAAGCCGCACCGCCGCCCGATGCCACCGTGGCCCGGCAACTGGCCAACCGCGCCTATCCCATCGCCTACAAAACCGGTACCTCCTATGGCTTCCGCGATGCATGGGCCGTGGGGTACGACAGCCATCATACGGTCGCGGTGTGGGTCGGCCGGCCCGACGGCACCCCTCATCCCGGCCGCTATGGCCGCAAAACAGCGGCGCCGATCCTGTTCCGGGTCTTCGACCTGATTCCCACATCACGCAATGGCACGGCGGGCCGCGCCCTGCCGGAGCGTCCGAGAGGTGTCCTGGTCGCAGCCAACAACGGGCTCCCCGCCAACCTGCAGCGGTATCGCGCCGGCAAGACATTGCAGAGCGCGCGCCTGACTGCCGCCAACCGGCGGGCGCTGCGCATCACCTATCCGGTGGATGGCGCCCGGTTGATCCTGCCGCCATCTGCGCGGGGCAAACAGCAATTGCCGCTGACGGCCGAAGGGGGCCGCAAACCTCTCAGGTGGCTGGTGAATGGCCGGCCCGTTTCGGGAGATCCGCTCCGCCGCATGGCATTCTGGACGCCAGACAGCCCCGGCTTTGTCCGGGTCACGGTGATCGACGCTGATGGCAAATCGGCCACCGTCGAGGCTCTGCTGCGTTAGAGACGAACCGGCCACCGCAACATCTCCTTGAGAATTTTCTCTGCGTGTCGTCTGATCGCCGCGACTGGAGGAGATCATGAGCGACCCGCAATTTCACCACCCGGAGGCCCTGGTCTCCGGCGACTGGCTGGCGGCCAACCTGTCAAACCCCGAACTCAGGGTTTTCGACTGCACGACCTATCTGGAACTGGATGAGAGCGCCGATCGGCCCTATCGGGTGGTCAGCGGCCGGGCCGACTATGACGCGGGCCATATTCCCGGTTCGGGCTTCCTCGACCTTCAGGGCGAGTTCTCGGTCGCCGACAGTCCCTATCGCTTTACCCTGCCGTCACCGCAGGACGCGGCCGCCGCTTTCGCCCGGCACGGTATCAGCGACGGCGCGCGCATCGTGCTCTACAGCCGCAAGACCTCAATGTGGGCAACCCGCTTTTGGTGGATGCTTCGCTGGGTCGGGTTCGACGCCGCCGGCATCCTCGACGGCGGCTACGACAAATGGGTTGCCGACGGGCGCGCCGTTTCGACAGAGCCCTGCGCCTACCCAGCCGGCAACCTCACTGCCAACCCGCGCCCCAGCCTGTTCGTCGGCAAGGATGAGATGCTGGCCGCCATCGGCGACGCCGGCGTCTGCACCATCAACGCCCTGGCACCTGACCTGCACAGTGGTGAGAGCCCCCGGTATGGCCGCCCGGGCCGAATCCCCGGCAGTGTCAACGTGCCCGCAATGTCCCTGTTGGATTCGGAGACCAAGGAAGTGGCGGCGCCCGAGGCGGCAGCCGGCGCCTTCACCGCCGCGGGGGCCAATCCCGACCAGCGTATTCTCGCCTATTGCGGTGGCGGCATCGCGGCGACCTATGACGCGTTCCTGCTGTACCAGCTCGGGTACCAGGACATTGCGGTCTACGACAACTCCATGAGCGAATGGGCGACCGAAGACAGCCTGCCCATCGAGACCGACTGAATCGAGCGCTGGCCGATCGCAAAATTGCAGCGGCCGACACTGCAAGAACATGCCCGCCAATACCGCGGATTCACGCCGTCAGGTGACAATTTGGCCTGTTCTTGGCCATCAGTCGCTCCAATATATTGCACCGCACAATAAATTGCCCGACCGGAGTCTCCCGCCATGTCCCCAGATGCCGCCCGCGCGCACCCGGAATCATATTTGCCGATCCAGCCGAGCGAATTGCACGGCCTGTATTTCGAAGATCTTTTTGTCGGCCAGACTGCGGCCTTCTCGAAAACCCTGACCGAGGTGGACGTGACCTTGTTCGCGGGCATCTCCGGTGACACAAACCCTTTGCACCTGTCTGAGGAATTCGCCAGCCAGACCATGTTCGGCGGGCGTATCGCCCACGGCATGCTGACCGGCAGCCTGATTTCGACCCTGATCGGCACCCGCCTGCCGGGTCCTGGCTGCGCCTATATGGGCCAGACGCTGCGCTTCAACGCACCGGTCAGACTGGGCGACACCGTTAACACCCGCGCCACCATCACTGCACTGCATCCAGAAAAGGCGCGCGCAGAGATGGACACCGTCTGCCTTGTGGGCGATGAAGTGGTCATCGAAGGCACGGCCCTGGTCAAGGTTCCGGTCCGCAACCCGCAGGACTGAGCCCCGATCCGGAGCTGGGCCGACCCATCCGGAGCGCCCGCGTGGCCATGCGCCTCTATCGCGATTTCACCAACCTGGACGGCGACGCCCGCAGCGGCGTGGTCGTCATTGGCAATTTCGACGGCGTCCATGAAGGCCACCGTCAGGTGATCGCCCGCGCCCGCGCCATCGCTGACGGCCTGGGCTCGCCCCTGACGGTGCTGACCTTCGAACCGCACCCACGCCAGTATTTCCAGCCTGACGCACCCAGCTTCCGCCTAACGCCGCTACGCTCGAAGTCCCGGCAGATGGAACCGCTCGGCATTGATGCGCTGGTGGCGCTGCCCTTCGACGAGCGGGTGGCCAGCCGCACGGCCGACGCCTTTATTGATGATATTCTGATCGGCGCGCTCGCCGCCCGTCATGTGGTCATCGGATACGATTTCGCCTTCGGCAAGGGCCGCAGCGGCAACCCGCAAACCCTCCAGGAAGCGGGTGCGCGTCACGGTTTTGGCGTCACCTGTGTGGAAGCGGCTAAGGCCGAGGACGGCGCCGAATTCTCCTCCACCCAGGTACGCCAGTTGTTGCGAGATGGCAAACCGGCCGATGCGGCCGCCTATCTGGGCCGTCCATGGGAAGTGGAAGGTCATGTCCAGCATGGCGACAAGCGCGGTAGGCAGCTTGGATTCCCGACCGCCAATGTGGACCTTGAGGGCTATTTGCTGCCGGCATTCGGCGTCTACGCGGTGCGCCTGCGCATGGCGGACACGGTTGACGGCGAGGACGCGGGCTGGATCAACGGCGTCGCCAACCTGGGCATGCGCCCCACCATCGGCGATGAAAAGGTGCTGCTGGAAGTGCATCTGTTCGATTTTTCGGGCGACATCTATGGCCGCTCAGTACGCGTGGCGCTGGTCGATTTCCTGCGCCCGGAAAAGAAGTTCGATGGACTGGAGGCGCTAACGGCGCAGATCGCCACCGACAGCACACAGGCCCGCGAAATCCTGGCCGCGGCCTGACGCCCCCTTTACCCGCCTCTTATTTCATCGCCATATTCCCGCCCAACCAAGATCAGAACGTCCGAATCATGACCGTCGATTACAAAGACACCCTGTTCCTGCCCAAGACCGAGTTTCCCATGCGCGCGGGCCTGCCCAAGCGCGAGCCGGAAATCCTGGAAACGTGGCGTAAGATCGACCTGTGGAAGCAACTGCGCGATGCCGCGCGCGGGCGGGAGAAATTCATCCTGCACGACGGCCCGCCCTATGCAAACGGCCACCTGCATATCGGCCACGCGCTGAACAAGATCCTCAAGGACCTGATCAACCGGTCCCAGCAGATGCTCGGCCGCGACGCCAACTATGTGCCCGGCTGGGACTGCCATGGCCTGCCCATCGAATGGAAGATCGAGGAACAGTATCGCGCCAAACAGCAGGACAAGGACGCGGTGCCGGTCAACGAATTTCGCCAGGAATGCCGGGAGTTCGCGGAGCACTGGATCGACGTGCAGCGCACCGAGTTTAAGCGCCTGGGTGTGCTGGGCGACTGGGAAAACCCCTACCTGACCATGGCCTTCGAGGCGGAGGCGCTGATCGCCGCCGAGCTGATGAAGTTCAACGACTCGGGCCAGCTGTACCGTGGCTCCAAGCCGGTGATGTGGTCGGTGGTCGAAAAGACCGCGCTGGCCGAGGCCGAGGTCGAGTATCACGACTACGAAAGCGATACGATCTGGGCGAAGTTCCCGGTGACAGACGGACCGGATGATCTGGCAGGCGCCAACATCATCATCTGGACGACGACGCCCTGGACCATCCCGGGTAACCGCGCCGTCGCCTACTCGCCGAAAATCTCTTATGGCCATTATGAAGTAACGTCAGCACCCGAAGATAACTGGGCGCGGACCGGCGACCGCTACATCCTGGCCGATGCGCTTGCGAAAGACGTCATGGGCGCAGCGCGGGTCGATACCTTTGAACGACGCGGCGATGCGGACCTGACTGCCGTCAGCGCCTGCGCACACCCGCTCACGGGTCTCGGCTACGATTTCACCGTGCCATTGCTTACCGGCGACCATGTCACGGACGAAGCGGGCACCGGCTTCGTCCATACCGCACCCGGCCATGGCCGGGAGGATTTTGACGCCTGGACGGAGAACGAGGCAGCACTCAAGGCGCGCGGCATCGACACGCGCATCCCCTTTACCGTCGACGGCGACGGTTTCTTTACGGCTGACGCCCCTGGCTTCGACGGCAAGCGGGTCATCACCGACAAGGGCAAGAAGGGCGACGCCAACCAGGCCGTGATCGATGCGCTGGTGGCAGCGGACGCGCTGATCGCCCGGGGCCGCATGAAGCACCAGTATCCGCACTCGTGGCGCTCGAAAAAACCGGTGATCTTCCGCAATACGCCCCAGTGGTTCATCACCATGGGCGACGACAAGACGGATGGCAGTGGGCTGCGCGAAATCTCCCTGAAAGCCATCGACGAAACCGCTTTCTACCCGGCCAGCGGCCAGAAGCGCCTCTACGGCATGATCGAGCAACGCCCGGACTGGGTGATCTCCCGCCAGCGCGCCTGGGGGGTGCCGATCACGGTCTTCGTCAACAAGACCACGGGCGAAATCCTCAACGACCCCGCCGTCAACGACCGCATCGTCGAGGCCTTCAAGGCCGAAGGCGCGGATGCCTGGTTTTCCGATGGCGCCAGCGCCCGCTTCCTCGGCAACGACTACAGCCCGGACGAGTGGGAGAAGGTGAACGACATCCTGGATGTCTGGTTCGACTCCGGCTCCACCCACGCCTTCTGCCTCGAACAGCGCGAAGACCAGCAATGGCCTGCCTCCCTTTACCTGGAAGGCTCTGACCAGCATCGCGGCTGGTTCCATTCCTCGCTGCTGGAGTCCTGTGGCACCCGCGGGCGGGCGCCCTATGACGGCGTGCTGACCCATGGCTTCGTCATGGACGAGAAGGGCGAGAAAATGTCCAAGTCCATGGGCAACGTCACCGCACCCCAGGAAGTCATGGACCAGTATGGCGCAGATATCCTGCGCCTGTGGGTGGTCGCGTCCGACTATTCTGACGACCTGCGGATTGGCCCTGAGATCGTCAAACAGCAGGCGGACACCTATCGCCGCCTGCGCAACACCTTCCGCTACCTGCTGGGCAATCTGGACGGCTTCCAGGACTCAGAGCGGCTCGACCCGGCGGAGTTGCCGGAGCTGGAACGCTGGGTATTGCACCGCCTGTGGGAGCTGGACCGCGACCTGCGCGACGCCAACGCCCGCTACGATTTCCACCCCTTCTACACCGCGTTGCACAATTTCTGCGCCGTAGAGCTCAGCGCCTTCTACTTCGACATCCGCAAGGACGCGCTCTATTGCGACCGGGCTGATGACCTGAAGCGGCGGGCGGCGCGCACGGTGCTCGACCACCTGTTCAACTGCCTGACGGCCTGGCTGGCCCCCGTGCTGTGTTTCACGGCGGAGGAAACCTGGCAGGCCCGCTTCGGCGACCAGGAGGACATGGCCGCAAGTGTCCATCTGCGCCTGTTCCCGGACATTCCGGCAGATTGGCGCGATGACGAGCTCGCCGCCAAATGGGCCAAAGTCCGGACCTTGCGCCGTGTCGTAACCGGCGCGCTGGAGATCGAACGGGCAGAAAAACGCATCGGCGCGAGCCTGGAGGCCGCCCCTGTGGTCCACGCCCCGGCGGACTATATCGAGGCGATGGACGGCATCGATCTCGCAGAAATCTCAATCACCTCGGACGCGCAACTGACCGACGCGCCGCCCCCTGCCGACGCCTTCACCCTGCCTGATACCCCTGGCATCGGCGTGGTGCCGGCCCCAGCAGACGGCGACAAGTGCCAGCGGTGCTGGAAGGTGCTGCCCGAGGTCTCCGAAGCGTCCCAGGCCCCCGGCACCTGCGCCCGCTGTGGCGACGCCGTCGCGCATCTGCGGGCGGCGGCCTGATTCCGCAGGCATGACCGACACGAGCCCCCCCGAGCCTGTTCCGGCGCCCGCCCAGACGGCCACCCAGACGCCCCGCCAGCCCGGGCGCACTTGGGCGATGCTGGGCTTGTTGCTGGCGCTGCTGGTCATCATCGCGGACCAGGCGAGCAAGATTTACGTAACCCAGGTGCTGCTCGCCGATGGCGTGCCAGTCAGGGTCACCGGCTGGCTGAACATCATTCTGGTCATGAACAAGGGCGTCAGCTTCAGCCTGTTCAATGATGGCTCCCAGGCCATGCGCTGGATTTTGACGGGTGTGGCGCTCGGAATCGCGGTGTTCCTCGCCATCTGGCTGTTCCGCGCCCACGGCTGGTTCACGTCGCTGGCGCTGGGCATGATCATTGGCGGGGCGATAGGCAACGCAATTGACCGTATAAGAATAGGTGCAGTTATCGACTTTGTGGATTTCCACGTCCCCGCGTGGAATAGCTGGCACTTCGCCACATTCAATGTCGCCGACAGCGCCATATCGACCGGCGTCTTCATGCTGCTTGTCGCCGCCTTGTTTGGCGGCCGGGAATCGCGTAGATAGACGCAAAATAACCGGGTCCGAGACGAACGGAGTTCAGGGATGCGAATCAAGGTTTTGACTGCTGCCGCCATTGGCGCAGCGATTGTCACCGGCGGCTGTACGGTGCCCGAAGACGTGCGCTATGTGGCGAACAAGCTGACCAACAAGAGCAACGTCAGCGAAGAGGGCCTGGGCGGCGGCGCGCCGTTGGCTGTGCCCCCGGGATTTGGCTTGCGCCCGCCCGCAACCCGTGCCCGCGGACAATCCCGTGGCACGGAGCGGTTGAGCCGCACGGTATTGAAGGTGGCGCCCGCGAATCGCGCCCGCGTTGCCGGACGCCCCATAAAGCCGGGTGAACGTACCCCTGGTGAGGCGGAGGTGCTGCGTAAGGCCGGCCTGCAGGGCCGGGTCACCACCAACGTGGTGCGCAAGGTCATCGACATCGAATCCAAGCGCGGCAAGTCGGACAGCAAGAAGTTTGTCGACAAGGTGCTGAAATATGACCCGAAGGCGCGGCCGTCCGGGGACAGTGGCCGCGGAAAAGACACGCGGGGCAGAAGCGCCACCACCACGCGGCCAGACATCAAATAGGCACTGCCGCCACACCTTGCTGGCGACGTGAGCCAGATGGGGCGCCGGCGGAGGCCGACCAGTCTTTAGAGGGGAAAATACAGGGGGCGTCGTGGGGCGACGCTGGCCAGCCTTGCCGTTCCGTTGGTAACGGTCCTGCAAGGCGCGGACAGTATAAATGTACCGTCAACCAGTCAGAGCGAAATTTATGATCAACCCCACCCGCCTAAAATCCCTTGCGGCGCTTGCGTTTATCGGTTGCACCCTTTGGGGCGCTCCTGCCAACGCCGAACAGCGCAAAGGCGTATTCCACCCTCAAGTCGCAAAACTGAAGAACGGCATGATGGTGGTGGTGATTACCAACCGCCGTGCGCCGGTCGTCCGCCACATGGTGTGGTACCGGGTGGGGGCCGCGGACGAGCCGCCGGGCAAGTCGGGTATTGCGCACTTTCTTGAGCATCTCATGTTCAAGCGCACCAAGACCCTGAAGGCGGGTGAGTTCGACCGAATCATCCACCGCAACGGCGGCCAGCAGAACGCCTTCACATCCCAGGACTATACGGCCTATTTCCAGACCGTCGCCAAGGATCGACTGCCCATCGTCATGCGCCTGGAAGCGGACCGGATGACCAATCTGGTAATCGACAAGAAAGAAGTCGCAGCGGAACGCAAGGTGGTCGAAGAGGAGAGACGTTCGCGCACGGAAAACAAGCCAAATTCGCTTCTGTGGGAGGCTGCCCGTGCCGCGCTCTGGCGCAACCATCCTTACGGCAGCCCGGTGATTGGCTGGATGCATGAGATTCACAAGCTCAACCGCAAGGACGCACTTGAATTCTATCGGCGCTATTACCGGCCCAACAATGCCATCCTGATCGTCGCCGGTGATGTGACCCTGAAAGAGGTTCTGCCGCTCGCGAAAAAGTATTACGGCCCGATCAAGGCGGGTCCGATTCCGCCTCGGATCCGGCCGCAGGAGCCGCCCAGCCGCACGTCGCGCCGCGTCACCCTGCGGGACAAACGTGTCGCCCGCGCACGTTGGGGCCGCGTGTATCTTGCACCAAGCCTGAACAATGCCGGCAAAAAGCACGCCTATGCCCTGATGGTGCTGAACCAGATCCTGGGCGATAGCGCGACAAGCCGGTTCTATGAATCGCTGGTGGTCAAGCAGAAGCTCGCGACCCGCGCGGGCACCTGGTACGACAGCGGCAGCTTTGACAGCGGCGAATTCGGTCTGTACGCAAACCCCCGCGGCGGCGTCAGCGTCGCCACGGTCGAACGGGCGATGGATGCAGAAGTCGCCGCCTTGCTGGCAAAAGGCGTCACCAAAGAAGAGGTCGACCGCGCCAAGCAGTCGATGCTGGATGCGGCCATCTTCGCCCGGGACAACATGTATACCGGCGCATCGATCTTCGGCCGGGCGCTGACCACCGGACGAACCGTCGCCGAGGTTGAGGCCTGGCCGGAACGCATCAGCAGCGTCACGGTGGAAGCCGTTAACGCCGCCGCCCGACTTGTCCTGAGCAGCCGCGGTTCCGTCACCGCCATCTTGCTGCCGGCGAAAAAGCCCGCAACGCCTAAAAAGAAGGGGGGCTGATCATGACCGTTCGTCCGCTCGCGGCCCTGGCCGTTATAACAGCGATTTCCGCAACCCTGCTTGCTGCCGCTCCGGCGCAGGCCATCGACATCAAACAGGTGAAAAGTCCCGGCGGCATCAAGGCCTGGCTGGTGCAGGACAGCACCACACCGATCATCAGCGTCAGTTTTACCTGGCGCGCCGGTTCGGTCTATGACCCCAAAGGCAAGGGCGGTACGGCGCGGCTCGTGGCCAGCCTTCTGACCGAGGGTGCCGGCGACATGAATTCCAGCACCTTTCAGCGCGCTATGGAAACCAAGTCGATCAGCATCAGCTTCAGCACCGGCTTTGACCGCTTCCGCGGTTCCCTGCGCACTCTCAGCCGCAACAAGGCTGAGGCCTTCCGGCTGCTGCGCCTGGCGCTGACAAAGGCCCGCTTCGATCCCGCCGCGGTGGAACGGGAGCGCACCGGACAGGCCGATGACCTGACCCGCCAGCAACGCAACCCGCGCTACCTGGCATCAGTGGCATGGTTCCGCTCGGCATTTGGCGGCCATCCCTACGGCCGGTTCAGCCGGGGCACGCAAACCAGCATCAAGGCGATCACCCGTGCAGATCTGGCCGGCTTTGTCCGCACCCAGCTTGCCCGCAACAATCTCTACATCGGTGTCGTGGGCGACATCTCGCCGGCAGAACTTGGCAAGATGCTCGACCAGGTCTTCGGCAGCCTCCCGGCAAAGGCCAAACGCGGACCAGTCCGGCGGATGTTGCCCAAAGCCACGGGCGGCGTCACGGTCGTGCGCTTTCCGATACCGCAGAGCATCGTGGTCTTCGGCCACAGCGGCATTCCCCGCCGGCACAAGGATTTTATCACCGCCTATCTGCTGAACCAGATCCTTGGCGGCGGCGGCATGACCTCCCGCCTTTATATGGAAGTCCGCGAAAAGCGGGGCCTTGCCTATTCGGTCTATTCCTACCTTCAACCCTTTGATCATTCCGCCGCCTATATGGGCGGCGTGGCCACCCGCAACCGGGACGTGGCGCAGACCATCGCCATCATCCGCGAAGAGTGGAAACGGATGGCGACCAAGGGCGTGTCGGCGGAAGAACTTGATGCGGTGAAGAAGTTCCTGACTGGCTCCTATCCCCTGCGCTTCTCCACATCCCAGCGGATCGCCAACTTGATGGTCAGCCGGCAAATCCAGGGCTTTACGCCCGACTATTTCACGAAGCGCAACGACCTGATCCGCGCCGTGACCCTGAAGGACATCCGCCGGGTCGCCCGTAGCCTGCTGCAGCCCGACCGGCTCACCTTCGTGGTCGTCGGCAACCCGCCGGGCAAGCTCTAGCCGACGCCGATGGCGGCCTACACGCAGGATATCAACCGCTGTCTTGAGCGGCATATCGGTGACGGCGGCCTGCCCGACGCAGCCTATGCGGCCGTCTGTCAGTCGGCGGCGGCGGCCAGTGCAGATTTGCTCGCGGACATTGACGGCGGGCGGCTGGCGCTGGCGAATGGGCTGCAGGACCAGGCCGGACTGGATCAGGCTATCGATGCTGCTGGGGCTGCGTTCGGCAAGGTTGGCAGGATCATCATCGTCGGCACCGGCGGCTCGTCCCTGGGCGCCAAGGCGCTGGTGGATGCCTGCGGGGCGGCCGATGGCAAGGCCCTCCTTTTCGCCGAAAATCCGGACCCGGACAGTCTTTCAGATCTGACCGCGGACATGTCCGACACCGGCGTTTTGGCGATTTCGAAATCTGGCGCCACGGCCGAAGTGATGGCCCACCTGGCACTGCTGTGGCAGGCGGCAACGGAGCAACTCGGCGACGAGGTGGCCCGCGGCCGCTTTGTTATCCTGACCGGCCCCTCCGAAAGCCCAATGCGCGCCTTCGCTGCTGCGCGAAGCCTGCCGATTATTCGCCATGACCCCGATCTGGGTGGGCGCTTTTCCGCATTCAGTCCGGTGGTTCTCCTGCCCGCGCATTTTGCCGGGGTGGACGTGGCTTCCGTGCGCCAGGCTGCAGCGAAAATTTTGGATGACCTTCGTTCCAACGGCGGCGACAGCGCGCCGGCCCAGGGTGCGGCGGCGATGGTCGGCCTGATGCAGGCTGGCCGGAAGGTCACCGTCCTGATGCCCTACGCCGACAGGCTGCGCCAATTCTCCCGTTGGTACTGCCAGCTTTGGGCGGAAAGTCTGGGCAAAGCTGGGGAGGGGGCAGTTCCCTATCCGGCGGTGGGCGCGGTGGACCAGCATAGCCAATTGCAGATATGGCTCGACGGCCCCGATATCGCGACATTCACGCTTCTGGGGCCATCCGCGGGGCCCTCTCTGGGACCGGGGCAGGCACCCACTCCCCTGATCGACACCGGAGGCTGCGCGCCGGAGCTGGATGGCCGCAGCCTGACGGACCTTATCGATGCGCAATACCAGGGCACCGCCGACAGTCTTGCCGCACATGGCCGGCCCGTGCGCACCTTCAATATGTCTGCGGGCGCGATCCGCGAGCGCGAAGTCGGCGCGTTGATGATGCATTTCATGCTCGAGACCATCCTCGCCGGGCGGATGATGGGGATCGATCCATTCGATCAACCGGCTGTGGAAGACGGCAAGCGGCGCACCCGGAAATACCTTTCCGGCGCCTGAGGCCAAGCGTATCCTGACCGGCATGTCCTTGCGTCTGCTGCCGCCCAATCTCGTCAATCAAATCGCCGCCGGCGAAGTGGTCGAGCGCCCGGCTGCCGTCGTGAAGGAACTCGTGGAAAACGCGCTCGACGCCGGCGCCGGCCGCATCGAGGTGGCGATCCGTGACGGCGGCCGCAGCTTGATTTCCGTCACTGATGACGGCCACGGCATGTCGCCGGACGACCTGGGCCTCGCCATCCAGCGGCACGCCACATCCAAACTGCCCGGCGACGACCTCACCCATATCGGCACCCTGGGCTTTCGCGGCGAGGCGCTGCCGTCGATCGGCGCCGTCAGCCGCCTGACCATCACATCCCGCCCGGCAGGTGCCGACAGCGCCTGGACGATCTCTGTGGAGGGCGGCCAGGTGGCGGACCCCCAACCGGCAGCCCATCCGTCCGGCACCCGGGTGGAGGTGCGTGATCTTTTCTACGCCACTCCTGCGCGCCTCAAGTTCTTGAAGTCGGAGCGTGCCGAACAGGGCCACGTCAGCGATGTGCTCAACCGCCTGGCCATGGCCCATCCCGCGGTAGCCTTCCGCCTGACCGGCGACCGTGAGCGCGCGCTGATCGACTTGCCGGCGGAAACCGCGTCCCTGGAAGGGGGCGACGAGAGCCTGCGCCTGGCCCGTTTGGGGCGGATCATGGGGCGGGAGTTCCGCGAAAATGCCCTCGCCATCAATGCCGTGCGCGAGGCTCTGTGTCTGACCGGCCATATCGGCGTGCCGACGTTCAATCGCGGCAACGCCCAGCATCAGTATCTGTTCGTGAATGGCCGGCCGGTTCGCGACAAGCTGCTGTTCGGCGCGGTGCGCGGCGCGTATCAGGATTTTCTGGCCCGGGACCGCCATCCGCTGGTTGCGCTGTTCCTGGACCTACCGCCGGAACAGGTGGATGTGAACGTGCATCCTGCCAAGACCGAGGTACGGTTCCGTGACGCAGGCCTGGTGCGGGGCCTGATCGTCAGCGCCCTCAAACATGCGCTTGCGGAAGCAGGACATCGCGCCAGCACAACGGTCAGCCAAGGCGCGCTGGGCGCCTTCCGTTCTGGGACGGGCGGAGGCTATGGCAACTATCAACCGCCACCGCCGATGCCGGGACATCTGGCGGAGGCCAGCAACGCCTGGCAGGCACCCAATGCAGGCTATCAGCCTGGATTTGCAGAGACCGCACGACCAACTGCACCCGCGGGCGCATCGGAAACAGGTGATGCGGATGCGGCCAACTACCCGCTCGGCGCGGCGCGGGCGCAGGTGCATGAAACATATGTGGTCGCCCAGACGGAAGATGGGTTGGTGATTGTCGACCAGCACGCGGCCCACGAACGGCTGGTTTACGAGCGTATGAAGGCCGCGCTCGCCAACGGCGGTGTCGCCACACAAATGCTGCTGCTGCCCGAGGTGGTTGAACTGGATGAGCCAGCTGCCGCGCGCCTTGCCGCGCGCGCGCCTGAGCTTGCGGAACTGGGCCTGATGATCGAGCCCTTCGGCGCCTCGGCTGTGATCGTGCGGGAAACACCCGCCTTGTTGGGCGAGACGGCCGTGCAAAGCCTGCTCCGCGACTTGGCCGACGAACTGGCGGAAATGGGCGAAGCCTTCAGTCTGAAGGAGAAGCTCGAAGAGGTCTGCGGCACCATGGCCTGTCACGGTTCGATCCGCGCTGGCCGCCGGCTGAATGTCCATGAGATGGACGCGCTGCTGCGCCAGATGGAAGCGACCCCCCATTCCGGCCAGTGCAACCATGGCCGGCCTACCTATGTGGAACTGAAACTCAAGGACATCGAACGGCTGTTCGGCCGCCGCTGATTCCGCCTTGCCCCAAGCCTGCAATTAGCGGTGGCGCCGGTACGTTGCCCCTGTAAGCTGCGTCCTCACCATAGCCGGGTCCACCGCTTGTCCTCTTCCCGCTCCGTTTTCAGCCGCATCTGGATACTGCTCCTGATCGTGTTCATCGACATGGTCGGCTTCGGCATCATGCTGCCCTACATGCCCTTCTGGGCGGAGCGGTTCGGCGCGAGCGAGAGCGCGGTGACACTCCTCATGTCGGTCTACGCATTCTTCCAGTTTTTCTGCGCCTTCCCCCTGGGCTGGATCAGCGACCGCTGGGGGCGAAAGCCTATTCTGGCCCTCAGTATTTTCGGCTCTGTCCTAAGTTTCTCCCTCCTCGCCGTGGCGGACTCCCTTTGGATGCTGTTCCTGGCGCGGGGATTGGGCGGCGTTATGGGCGCGAATATCGCCGTTGCCATGGCCTATGTGGCGGACGTGACCGAGGCGGAAGAACGCGCCAAGGGCATGGGATTGATGGGCGCGGCCTTCGGGCTGGGCTTTATTCTGGGCCCAGCCTTCGGCGGCCTGCTCGCCATGGGTGACCCGGGAAATGTCGACCACCGCCTGGCCTTCTATCTCGCTGCGGGCGTTTGCGCCGTCGCCACTGTACTGACCCTTATCCTTCTGAAAGAGCCGGAACGGCTTGGCGCGGCGATCCAGCATGGTCTGATGACCCGCCTACGCACCTTTGGCGAAGTCCTGCGGGAACCGCTTGTCCTCCTGCCCATTCTGATCGGCACGATTTCCGGCGTCGCCATGGCCGGGCTGGAGGGCACCTATGCCCTGTGGGTGGAGCGAGCCCACGGCTGGGGGCCGTTCGAGGTCGGGCTGGTTTTCGCCTATATCGGCGCCATTCTGGTGGTGGTGCAGGGCGGCGCCGTCGGGCCTGTGGCCGCGCGCTTTGGCGAGGCAAAGATGCTGATGGCCGGGCTTGTGGTGCTCTGTCTGGGCATGGCGCTGATTCCACCGTCGGTCAATGTCTTCATGGTCGGCGTTAGTGGTGCGCTGGTCGCGATTGGCTACGCCTTCTGCGACCCCGCGATTTCCAGCCTGATTTCCCGCAATTCGCCGGCGGACAAGCAAGGCGCGGTGATGGGTGTGCTGCAGTCGGCAAACAGCATGGTGCGCGTGATCGGTCCGGCCATCGCCGGCGTGCTGTTCCAATATTTGGGGCGGGATGCGCCCTATATCTCGGGCGCCATCATCGTCGCGCTCGCCGCCCTGTTGGCGGTTCGGCTGTTGCGCAGTATCAGTGTCGCCGCAGCGAAGGCAGAAATTCCGACCAGCGCCGACTAGGCACTTTCAGATTGGTAACGCAGAATGACGATGCGCGCCGCACCCGTCTGCCGCGCATCCAGTTCCGCGAATCCGTCCGGGGTTGCGAAGACCTCGTCCCGGCCGATTTCAACCGTTGAGAGCGCCCCGGTTGCCAGCCAACCTGATGCCGCCAACGCCTCAAGCGCTGGTTCTCCGAGGCCGCTGCCATAGGGTGGATCCAGAAACACCAAAGCGGCCTGTTGGCGTGGCGGAGGTGGGCGTGTTGCTTCCGCCAACAGAAATTCGCTCCGGTCGGTTTCGCCCAGGCTCGCCGCATTGGCCCGGGCACAATCCAGAGCGGTGCGCGACAGGTCCATGAAGATCGTGCGTGCTGCGCCGCGCGACAGCGCCTCCAGCCCCAGGGCGCCCGAACCGCAGAACATGTCCAACACCACCGCGTCCACAACTGGCGACACCCCACCGGGCCCATAGCCACCATGGACCAATCGGTTGAACAGGGATTCACGGGCGCGGTCGCTTGTGGGGCGCACATCGCGGCCCTCAGGCGCGACCAGCCGCCGACCCTTATGTGCGCCGCCGACGACGCGCATCGGGTTTCCCGTCCCGTTTTCCGGCCGGCTTGGCGCCAGACTTGTCACCCGGCTTCCCACCAGGATTTCTGGTCTGTTTTCCGGCAGGTTTTCTCACCGGTTTTCCCAGCTGCATTCTGGCCGGTTTTCCGGAAGGTTCACCAACGGGTTTCTCGTCGGAATTCTGTCTGGTGGCTGCCTTTGTCGCGCGATTTACGGGCCCCTCTTTCAGGTCGATCTTTCCACCCAGTTGCTCGCGCAGCACTTTCTGGGCCACCTCGTCAACTTCGCTGGCTGGCAGCGAGCCCAACTGGAAGGGGCCAAAGCCGGTGCGGATCAACCGGTTGACCGGCCAGCCCAGATGTTCGCAGACATGCCGAATTTCGCGATTCTTGCCTTCCCGCAGGCTGAAGGTCAGCCAGGCATTGGCGCCCTGCTGCCGGTCGAGCGCCGCTTCGATGGGTCCATACTTGATACCATCCACCTCGACGCCCTGGGCCAGTTCGGCGAGCGCAGCTTCTTGAATCCGGCCATGCACGCGCACCCGGTATCGCCGTTTCCAGCCTGTGGCCGGCAGTTCCAGGTACCGGGCGAGGTCGCCGTCATTGGTCAGCAACAACAGCCCTTCCGACGTCAGATCAAGCCGGCCGATGCTCATCACGCGCGGCAGATGCTCCGGCAGCGCGTCGAAAACGGTGGATCGTCCCTGGGGGTCACGGTTGGTGGTCACCAGACCAACGGGCTTGTGATACCGCCACAGGCGGGTGGCCTCCGCGGCGCCCACCAATTCGCCATCTACGGTAATGCGGCTGGCTGCCGTTACGGTCACCGCTGGGGTGGTCAGGGTTTCGCCATCTACGGCAACGCGGCCCTGGGCAATCCATCGCTCTGCTTCACGGCGCGAACACAGGCCGGCGCGGGCCATGCGCTTGGCGATCCGCTCACCGCCGGCGGCGGGCGCGGTCATGTGGCGGCCTCGACGAAGGCGTTGAAAATTCGGCGGTCGCCTTCGGAAATGAAAAATTCCGGATGCCACTGCACGCCCAGGCAGAATTTATGCGCGCCATGTTCGATGCCTTCTATCACGCCATCTGGCGCACGGGCGTTGATGGCGACCCCCTCGGGCGCGTCTTTCGCCGCCTGGTGATGGGCGCTGTTGACCGCCAATTCTTCGGTCTGGACGATGTCGTGCAGCAGGGTGCCGCTGACCACCGACACCATATGGCCCGGCTCGTCCCGCGGGTTCGGCTGCTCATGGGCCAGCGCATCCGGCACTTCGTCCGGAATATGCTGGATCAGCGAACCGCCCAGCACCACATGCAGCAGTTGTTGCCCGCCACAGATACCCAGCACCGGCATGTCCTGCGCCAGCGCGCCTTCGGTGATCGCGCGTTCGAACAAGGTGCGCCGGGACTTGAGCGTCACGGTCTCATGGGTTTCCGCTGCACCATACATGCCGGGGTCTACGTCGAAATGGCCGCCGGTTACCAACAGGCCATCGATGCGCTCAAGATAGGCCTCTGCCATATCCGGCTCGTGGGGCAGGGTGACGGGCAGCCCGCCCGATGCCGTTACCGCCGCGCAATAGTTCTCGCGCACCGCATACCAGGGAAACTGTGCGTAGCCTCCCGAACCTGCCGGGGATGGGTCTTCCGAATCGAGGGTGATGCCGATGAGGGGGCGCATTGTGTTATCGCGGTGCCGCCGAGGTGATTATCGTACCCACCATAGGTGCAGCAGATTGGCCAAACAATGCGGCCCAATGCCGGTAAATCCATTTCACCGCTTGACTCAATAAATAATAGTGTATATACATCTATTAAGAACGAGGGACCCATGGCAGAAACCAAAAAGAATCCGACAGGCGGCATGCACGATTGCACCAATTTGGCCTTGCGCAAAGCAAGCCGGACAATCACCCAGATGTATGACCAGGCGCTTGCGCCATGCGGTCTCAAAATCACCCAGTTTCCGATTTTGGTCACCGCCGCCCGGCAAGGGCCGTTGCCGGTGGCACGCATGGCCGAGGAACTGGTAATGGACAGAACCACCTTGTCCCGGAATTTGAAGCCGCTGGTACGCGAAAGCTGGGTGGAGATGATCCCTGGCAAGGACCAGCGTGAGCGGCTCATCAAAATCACCGATCAGGGAAAGGAAGTCCTTGATGCCGCCCTGCCGCTTTGGCGCCAGGCCCAAACAGACGTTCACACCGCACTGGGCGACACGGTCTGGCAGCGCTTGATGAATGATCTCAACAAGGTAACGGAATCCGCGCCGATCTGAGTCTACCGAGCTACGAATTCGCGGCCGCCTCCGGGCGGCCACTTGCAGCTCATATAAGTGTATATGCACTTAAAAGAGGTACTTATGGACAAGCCGATGAACACGACAGACTGGATGCTGCTGGCGTTAACCGCCGTGTTGTTGGGCGGTTCATTCCTGTTCCTCAACATCGCGGTGGCAGAGATACCGCCCATGGTCGTGGCAGCAGCCCGGGCTGTAATTGCGATCCCGGTCTGCTGGCTTGTGATGCGTCGCCTGGGTGCACGGCTACCAGCGACTCTTGGCGGCTGGATGCCGCTGATCTGGCTGGGCTTGCTGACTGCGGCAATTCCCTTTGCCACCATCGCCTGGGGTCAGCAGCATATCGACAGCGGCCTCGGCGGCATTCTGTTCGGATCCCTGCCTGTCATGATGGTGCTCCTGGCGCCCGTGTTTCTCACTGACGAGCGGCTGACCGGCCGCCGCGCTGCCGGGGCCCTGATTGGACTTGCCGGCGTTGTGCTGGTGATCGGGCCGGCAGTGCTGGCGAACGCCGGCGACCAGATCGAAGGAGTAGTGATCACCTTCGCCGCGGTCGTGAGCTATGCCGCCGGCACCATCTACGCCCGCCGGCAGTCCAAGCTGGCGCCGCCAACCATGGCGACCGGCCAGATGATCGTCGGCGCCGCTTTGTTGCTGCCGTTGGCCGTCTTTGCCGGGCCCGAACTCACGCAAACACCCTCGCTGGGTGCGATCGCTGCAGTGGTCTTTGTCGGCATCTTCAGCACGGCCATCGCCATGAGCCTGTTTTTTTTCCTGATCCGACGCGTCGGCGCGGGCCGCACCTCACTGGTGCCGCTGTTCATGCCTGTGGTGGCCGTCGGACTGGGCGCATTGGCCCTCGGCGAAACGCTGGCGATCGAGGCCTTCGCCGGACTGGCATTAATCCTGACAGGCGCGCTTGCGGTGAACAGCACAGGCGCAACCAAGAGAACGTCCCGTCCCTCGTCTCAACTGCAACCCAAAAAGGAGTTAGTATAATGACCACAACGACACTCCATTCGACGCCGTCGAGTTTTTCCTGGGGCCGCACAAGCGTGGCCGTCATCGGCATCTGGTTCGCTGCTGCGCTAACATTTGCAGCCTCCGGCGGAATTTCCATCGAGCCAGGCCAATTTCCCTCGGGCCTGATACTGGGTGTGACTATCCCGGTCGCGGTCTTCCTCACGATCTACAACGCCTCTTCCAGCTTCCGCCGGTTTGTCCTCGGCCTCGACATACGTACCGTGGTCGCGGTCCAGCAAACCCGGGTCATCGGCGCCCTGTTTCTGGCGCTGCTGGCGGCGGGCATTTTGCCGGGATTGTTCGCCTGGCCCGCGGGCGCTGGCGACGTTGCTGTCGGCGTCGCCGCCATCTGGGTCACACACAGGCTGGTCCGAAATCCGGCCAGCCTCGCCAGCGGCCGGTTTCTCGCGTTCAATCTCCTGGGATTGTTCGACTTCGCCGTCGCCTTCGCGACGGGTGTTCTCGCCTCTGATCCGACGATCACCGGGGGCGCGACCACCAGCATAATGAACGACCTGCCGCTGGCGATGATCCCCGGCTTCCTGGTGCCGCTCTATGCGATAATGCACCTGGTCGCGATCATCCACTGGCGTCAAGCGCGCCGCAGCTAACCCGTCGAAGCACCTGCAGCAGGAAGGCCGGCCTTTCGAGGCCGGCCTTCTTCTGTGCCGCATGGCGCGGCGGGGCTATACTGCCGCCACCCGCTGACAGGACCGCGCTGCTGTGACCACCGACTCGCCCATGGATATCGCCTTCGCCGAAGCCCGCGCCGCCGCCGATCGCGGCGAGGTGCCTGTGGGGGCAGTGGTCGTGGAGGCGGCAACCGGGGAGGTGCTGGCCCGGGCTGGCAACGCCACAGAGGCGGACGCCGACCCGACGGCCCATGCAGAGATCGTCGCGATCCGCGCCGCCGCCGCGGCCCGTGGCGACCCGCGGCTACCGGATTGCGATCTCTATGTCACCCTCGAGCCCTGCGCGCTCTGCGCGGCGGCGATCTCATTCGCCCGCATCCGCCGCCTCTATTTTGGCGCGGGCGACCCGAAAGGTGGCGCGGTGGACCATGGACCGAAATTCTTCAGCCAAACCACCTGCCATCATGCGCCTCAGGTATATGGCGGCATTCGCGAGTCCGACGCGGCGGCGTTACTGAAGGAATTTTTCGCCGCCCGCCGCTAGCCCTGTGGCGGCGCAGGCCGTGTGAACAGGAATAGGGCGACGACCGCCAGCACCACTGCCTGTGCGGCAAGCGCCCAACCGGGGATGTCCAGCATCAGGCTGATCGCGAAGGTCACGGCGAGGGCAACGCCGGCCAAAATCTTTGCCTGTACGGAAATCGCCCCATGCTCTCGCCACTGAGTGATGGGCGGACCCAGTTTCGGGTGCGTGACCAGCCAATCGTGCAAGCGCGCAGAACCACGGGCAAAACAGAAGGCCGCCAACAGGAGGAATGGCGTGGTTGGCAAGAGAGGCAGAAAGACCCCAAGCACGCCAGCGCCCAGGCACAAAAGTCCCGCCAGCAGCCACACTATCCTGAACCGCCCGTCAGAAATCACATTGCTCCCAGGCTGTCTTTCTCACAAGGCAGATGGTGAACGCTCAAATATTGATACCGGCCGCGCGGTCGAACGCCGTGGTAATCAGCGCGGGCGATGCTTCCTCGACGGCCCGGCGGAAATGGCTCACAGCCGAGGCGTTCTCATCCGGACGCCAGGCCATGGTGACGCCAATTGACGGATTGCCCTCAAGAGCAACAAACCGAGCCAGGCCTAGCCACGGCTGGCAGACGCATGCAGGTACCACAGACACCCCGTAGCCGGCGGCGACAAAGGTCATGGTGACAGGCAAAACACCCGTTTGCTGGACAACCCTGGGGCTAAAACTCGTTTTTTGACACAGCGCAATTACCTGGTCGTAAAACCCAGCAGCGGGCTCACGGGGCGGCAGAATGAAGTCTTCGTCAGCCAGCTCGCCCAGGCTAACGCGCTTCCGGTTCGCCAGTCGGTGGGTCACGGGCAGAGCGGCCACCAGGGCCTCGCGCCACGCGACCGTCGCCTCGAGGTAGCCGGAGCTGACCGAGAGTGCACCTTCCTTGGGCGGCACATCGACGAAGCCCAGGTCCAGATCACCATTCATCAGCGCCTTCAGTTGGTCCGGCGACGACATCTGCTGCAGGCTGACCTCCACAGCTGGATGATCCTGCCGGAAGCGATGCAGGACCGGCACAAACTGATCGAGCATGGCTGCGCTCATATAGCCGACGGAGATGCTCGCCTCATGGCCAGCGGCAATGCGGCGAGCCTCCACCGCTGCCTTGTCGGACGCGTCCAGAATCACCCGCGCTCGGCGGAGGAACCGCTCACCCGCTTTTGTAAGCGCGACCTTGCGGTTCGTGCGTTCTAGCAGTTGAACGCCCAGCTCCCCTTCGAGGTTGCGAATCTGTAGGCTGAGTGGCGGCTGAGACATGTTCAGCCGGGTTGCAGCACGGCCAAAATGCAATTCTTCGGCCACAGCAGTAAAATACCGGAGATGCCGTAATTCCATGATTGATACTCAAAAGCTCTTATTCGAACGAAAAATTTGTATTGGACAAATTATTCGCGCGCAAGAACCATGGCCCCCTCCAGAGGCCGCATAACCGAACCCCCATGCAAACCGCCTTTACAGACGCTCAACTGCGCGTGCCGGAAATCGCCGACGCCCGGAAGATCCTGACGGATTGCGTTCACTATGGCTTCTGCACCTCGGTCTGCCCCACCTATGTGCTGCTTCGCGACGAGTTGGACGCACCGCGGGGGCGCATCGACCTGATCCGCGACATGCTTGAGGCCGGCGGCGCCCCTACTCCCCGCACGGTCGGCTATATCGACCGTTGCCTCAGTTGCAATTCCTGCATGAGCACCTGCGCCGCCAAGGTCGACTATATGCATCTGGCGGATATCGCCCGCGCCTATATCGAGGACAATTATCATCGACCGATCTTCGACCGGCTGTTCCGATGGTTGCTGGCGCGGACGGTTCCGGACGTGCGCCGGTTTCGCCGCGCCATCCGGCTGGCGCGCCTGGCGCGGCCCCTGGCCGGGCTGCTGCCGGGACGACTGAAAACCTTGCTGACCCTGGCCCCCGGCGCCCTGCCGCCCACATCCGACGCGGTGATGCCTGGCGTCTACCCGGCGGATGGCACCGCAACACGGCGGGTGCTTCTGCTCACCGGCTGTGTCCAGCAGGCGCTTGCGCCACGGCTTAATCATGCCACCTTGCGGCTGCTGACCCGCCATGGCTGCGACGTGGTGGTGCCGGCTGGTGTCACTTGTTGCGGCGCCTTCACCCTGCACATGGGCAAGGAAGCGCAAGCCAAGGCGAGCGCCCGGGCCACCATTGACGTCTGGACCCAGCAGTTGGACGCGGCTGAGGCTTCCGGTGCGCCCATCGACGCTGTGGTTGTGAACGCGTCGGGCTGTGGCACAACTGTCAAGGACTACGGACGCATCTTCGCCCACGAAACCGAGACTGCCGAGCAAGCCGCGCGGATCGCCAACCTGGCGCTGGACGTGACCGAGCTGCTGGCGAACGTGGGTCTGCGCCCGCCCGACGATGTGGTGCCGCTCGAGATTGCCTATCACGACGCCTGCTCCCTGCAACATGCCCAGAAAATCACCCAACCGCCGCGCGACCTGCTCCGCGAGGCCGGCTTCACGGTGCGCGATGTGCCGGAAGGGCATTTCTGCTGTGGATCGGCGGGGGCCTACAACATGCTGCAGCCGAAAATCGCCCGGGATTTGGGCCAGCGCAAAGCGGCCCATATTGACAGCACCGGGGCGGCGGCGCTGGCCGCAGGCAATCTGGGCTGCCTGACCCAACTCGCCCTTTATACCGGCCTGCCAACGCTGCACACCGTGGAGCTGCTGGACTGGGCCACCGGCGGACCACTTCCCGACGGACTCAAGGGCATGGATCTGCCGGCGCCCGTATCGCGGCAGGCGGCGGCAAGCCCCGCCCCGGCCAGCGAAGGCGTGTGGTAAAAACCTACGCCAAAAGAAGATAAACACAGGGGAGGGAACCATGAGCGACAGCGGAAATTTTGAGGGCTTTCTGGGTCAGGTGGGAGACACGCTCGGCAGCGCACACATCAACACCAGCGACGACACCCTTACCCGCTACGGCGAGAACACCCTGCCCGGCGGCGACCGCAGGCCAGCGGCGGTGATCTATCCCGGCTCCACCGACGAGGTCGCCCAGGTGGTCAAGGCCGCCAACGCCCACAAGGTGCCGCTCTACCCTGTCTCCACCGGCAACAATATAGGCTTGGGCTCGCGGGCGGCCTCACGTGAAGGGATGGTGGTTCTGGACCTGGGCCGGCGCATGAACCGGATCCTGGAGGTCGACGAGAAGATGGGCTACGCCGCTGTCGAGCCCGGCGTCAGCTTCCAGATGCTTGCTGACGAGTTGAAGCGCCGCGGCGGCCAGTGGATGATCTCGGTCACCTCGGGCCCGCCTGAAGGCGGCATGATCGGCAACGCCATGGACAAGGGCGCCGGCTATGGTCCGCTGTTCGACCATTTCGGCTTTTCCTGTGGGATGGAAGTAGTGTTGGGCAACGGCGAGGTGCTGCGCACAGGCGACGGGTCGATCGATCGACCGGGCGACCAGCCGGGCGACGATGGCCTGGTTAACTGGCATGTCTCCAAATACGCTTTTGGGCCGATTCTGGACGGGCTCTTCGCCCAGTCCAACTATGGCGTCGTGACCCGACTGGGCGTCTGGTTCCTGCCGCGGCCGCCGGCTATCCGCTCCTTCCATTTCGCCTTTCCGGACGACGCCGACCTGGAAGAAGTGATCGAGCTCTGCCGGCCCCTGAAAATGTCGAACTTCGTGCCGACCCTGTTTCGCGTTGCCAACGATCTTTACGCGATCGGCAGCGAGCAGCCGTCGCCCGCCTATGCCGCCAGCAACGGCACCCGGTCGATCAGCGATGATGAACGCAAGGACCTGCAGCGCGCCCACGGCCTGGGGTCCTGGAACGTCTCTGGCGCGTTTTACGGGCCGTCGATGGAAGCGATGGAGCCGCAGATTCAGCGGATGGTCAGCCATTTTGGCGCGTCCGGCAAAGCCACCTACATCCCTCACGAAGAAGCGCTGGAGAAGCCGTCGCTGGCCTGCGCCATCAGTTCCATCTCCGGCGAGCCGACCACCACCGAGCTTGGCCTGCTGAAATGGCGGCCGGGCGGCGGCAATGCCTGGTTCACGCCCGGCACGCCCATGGATGGCAAAGTGGCCAACCAGTTTCAGGAGATCGGCCGCAAAATCTATGAGGACAACGGCCTCGACTATACGGTGATGAATGTCTGCGGACCGCGCTTCGCCCGGGGCTTGCACGTGATCGGCTTCAACCGCGAAGACCCGGATGAGAACGCCCGCGCCGCCCGCACATATGAGCAGTTGGCCGAGACCTTTTTCGACCATGGCATCGGCGTTGGCCGCGCACCGCTGGACTGGCACGATTTCCACCTGGCCAAAACCATGCCCGCTTTCCGCGACACCGTGCAGGCAATCAAGGGCGCCCTCGACCCCAATGGCATACTCGCCCCAGGCCGCTATGGCATTGACTGAGGAGGGGACATTTGTGATGCACGATCAGGTTACCCATTTCTACGACACCCACCCGATCACCGCCGCCCAGGTGTTGGCGAAGATTGGGGAGACTGGCGGCGATCCCGAATCTCTTACGCCGCCAGACCTTTTCGATCACGATCAGGACCATTATGGGCACCTGGCGGCCAATGACGCGTTGATCGAAGCAGCGGGGATCGCCAGCAACAGTCAGGTGTTGGATATCTGCGCCGGGATCGGCGGCCCGGCCCGCTATGTGGCCTGGAAATCCGGCGCCGAGGTCACCGGCGTGGACCTGACAGAGAGCAGGTGCCATGGCGCCCGTGAGCTGAGCGGCCGGGTAGGCCTGGCCGGAACAACCCGGTTCAGCTGCGGTGACGCCCAGTCGCTGCCCTTCGCCACCGGCGTCTTTGACGCTGTCATCAGCCAGGAAGCCTGGCTGCATGTGCCAGACAAACCGGCACTGCTGGGGGAGGCCGCGCGCGTGCTGCGGCCGGACGGGCGCCTGGCATTTACCGACTGGATTGCCGGCCCCGGGTTCGATGACACTGATCGCAAAATGATGGCGCGCACCTTCGCAGCTGTGTACGTCCCTGTGCCAGACGCCTATCGGCAGATGCTGGAAACTGCCGGATTTCGCGATATTGCCGTCACCGATCTGTCAGCTGCCCGGGTGCCGGTGTTGCAGGAACGGCTGGCCATGTATGAGCGCTTGAGGGCCGAAACACTGGCGCGCACGGGCGAAGACCGCGACCGCGACTATTGCGAACACTACGCCCGCTTCGTGCATCTGGCGGAAATTGGCGCCATCGGTGGCGCAAGATTTTCTGGGGTACAGCACACCGGTGAGACGCCTGTCTAGGCGACGGCCTGCCGTATTTTAGGCGCGGGCGTTTTCATGGCGGCATCCAGTTCGTCGATTTCTGGCTCGCCTTCCTCTGCCGCGATGGGCAGCACGCGTGCGGCGGGAATAAGCACACTCATACACGTACCGCGGCCGACCTTACTGTAGGTTTCAATGCGCCCGCCCTGCATCTCCATAAAGGACCGCGCCAACGACAGGCCCAGTCCAACGCCGCCTTCACCAGACGACGCTGCAGTTGACGACTGCCGGAATGGTTCGAAAATTCGGGCTTGGTCTTCGTCCGGAATCCCGGGTCCGCTGTCCGTCACGTGCAGCCACAAGCCTTGCTCATCCTCTTCACTGAGGATTTCGACCAAACCGCCATCAGGGGTGAACTTGATCGCGTTGGACAGCAGGTTCAGCAGAACCTGGCGGATTTTCGTTGGATCACAGTGCAACTGAACCGCTGGCAATTCGCAAATATCGAGCACGTGTCCGCGTAGGTCCACATCCTTGCGCACCATCTGCACGCACTCGCTGACTAATTCTTTCAGTGGCACGGTATCTTCGTTCAAGGAGTGTTTGCCCATTTCCATGCAGGACAGATCCAACAGGTCGTCGATCAGGCTAAGCAGATGACCGCCACTCTGGCCAATATCCCGTGCGTATTGCCGGTTACGGGCATCCTTGTTCAGACTTGGGACATCGCGGGAGATCATTTCGGAAAAGCCGATGATCGCGTTGAGTGGGGTCCGCAGTTCGTGGCTCAATTTGGCCATGAAGGCATCCCGGGTTTCCACCGCGTCACGCGCCTGATCCCGGGCCAGCGCCAGATCCTTCGTTCGCTCGTCCACCTTTCGCTCAAGCGTCGCGTGGGCCTTCTTGAGCGCGGACATATACATCTCCTCGCGCTCCTGAAGTTCGTTGAACGCCTTGATCACCTGCCCGAGTTCGTCCGACGATTTCCATTCAACCCTCACCGTCTCGCCGGTTTGCTCGCGCCTTCGGATGGCGTCAATCAGCTTTTTCAAAGGCGAACGGACGGTCCACTCCTGCACCATCATGCCGATGACAACGGCGATCATGGCGAGGCACAGGGCAATGATGGCGACGATCTGCCGGCGGTCGTCGGTCGCGTTGACTAACCGGTTGGTGGACAGCACGACCGCGACAGCACCCACCTTCTTTGACCGGGCGCCGAATTTCGCAAAAATCGGCACCGAATGCTTCAGGCCCTCCGGAACCACTTTCGGTGCCTTACCCACCGAGGCAATGAGGCGGCCCTTAGGGCCAAGAATCTGCACGGCGCGCAGATCGGGGTTCGCCGCGGCACCCGCCAGGACATTCCGGATCTGAAGCTTGTTGTCGTTGACCACATGGACGGTCACTGCCCGCGAGATTTGCGTGCTGACCCGATGAAGCTCCTCGCGGATCGACAGGTTGGTGAAGGATGACACCATCCATTCCGACACGCCGTAGAGGCCGAGGGTCGCGATCAGGATCAGGGGCAGATTGATGGCCACAAAGCGGTTGCGAATCGCCGTGAATGCGCGCGAGCCACCCGGGCGGGGCAGCCGCAGGCGGCGGCGCGCCATTGGCGGCGCCACACCATCGACCGCCGGCGCCGCAGGCGGGCGCAAGCTGGACGGGGTTTTGAACGATAAGCGGGAAGCTAGAGGCATTGGCTTGTGGCGTTGCTTCGTCAGCACTGCCAAAACCGTAGCAAATCCAGCCTAATGACCGGTTAACGATAAATCGTGATCGGCAAAATTCCCGAAAAAGTCAGCGCCGGCGGGCCTACCGCGCGACCGCCCGCCACCCTATGTCGCGGCGACAAAACCCCTGTGGCCAGTCGATCCGGTCCACCGCCGCATAGGCGTTTATCTGGGCAACGGCGATGTCCGCGCCCCGAGCAGTGACACCCAGAACCCGGCCCCCGTTCGCCAGGATCCGGCCGTTCTCCGCCACCGTGCCTGCATGGAAAATGGTCACGTTTTCCAAGGCGCCGGCTGCAGCCAAGTTCTTGATTTCAGTATTTTTTTCGTATGCACCTGGATAGCCGTCTGCCGCCATCACCACGCAGAGCGCCACGTCGTCATGCCAGAGGAGGTCCATCGTCCTGAGAACCCCATCGGCAGCACCGACAAGACAGCTCAAGAGATCCGACTTGAGGCGCATCACCAGGGGCTGACATTCGGGATCGCCAAACCGCACGTTGAATTCCAGCAATTGCGGACCTTTTTCGGTGATCATCAACCCGGCATACAACACGCCCTTAAACGGAGCGCCTTCGGCCTTCATGGCCGCCATGGTGGGGCGGATGATTTCGGCAATAACCTGGGCCTCAATTGCCTTTGTCACCACCGGAGCCGGAGAATATGCGCCCATGCCGCCAGTATTTGGTCCGGTATCGCCTTCGCCCACCGCCTTGTGGTCCTGGGCAGAGGCCAGGGACACGAAGTCCTCACCATCGCAGATGGCCAGAAACGATGCCTCCTCGCCGGCGAGAAATTCCTCGACGACCACCTCATTCCCTGCGTCGCCGAATTGGCGGTCGCCCATGATGTTCTCGATGGCGGCATGGGCCTCGGGCACCGTCTGGGCGATGATCACCCCTTTGCCGGCCGCCAATCCATCGGCTTTCACCACAATCGGCGCACCTTCACGATCGACAAACGCCTTGGCTGCAGCCGCATCCTGAAAGCGGCCATAGGCGGCGGTGGGAATGCCATACTTGGCGCACAGGTCTTTCATATAGCCTTTGGAGCCCTCAAGCCTCGCCGCTGCCGCCGACGGTCCAAAGGCCTTGATGCCGAGCGCGTCGAGCCGATCCACCAACCCGGCCACCAGCGGCGCCTCTGGCCCGACCACCACGAAATCCACTTGGTTTTCCTGCGCGAACCGGATCAGTCCGTCCATGTCCTCGGCGCCGATGGGCACACATTCCGCTTCCTGCGCGATACCGGCATTCCCCGGCGCGCACCAAAGCTTGTCGCATAACGGTGACGCGCCAATTGCCCAGCACAACGCATGTTCCCGGCCGCCACCGCCCACCACCAGAACCTTCATCGCCGTCCGCCCATTCTGCACCCCGGTTTGACCGCGAATAGCGCCCGCCGCCCGGATCAAGTCAAGGCGGCGCCCCGCCCCGGTGGGGACGGTTTGTGGATGGCGACGGTCGCACGGCGACCGTACCTGCCGTCACCGCACAGACGATTGAGTGGCCTTGAAAGGAGATGTATTTTGACTATTTTCCTAGCTCTACGTTTCGAAGCAACGGCGGCGTTTGCCGGTACATTTCCCTGCCTGCCAACAAAGGCTGCTTTGGCCGTGGGCTGCCTCCCCCACATTCCCCCACATTTACCCACATCTGAAGAAATTCCGAAAACCGCCCCATTCAGGGTAGAAAAGAACCCATGACCACGCTTTCCCAAGCCGCGACCCCAAAAGGGCCGACGGACCCAGCCGCCACCGCGTCCAATGTGCCTGAATTTTCGGTGACGGAAATCAGCCAGGCGTTGAAACGCACGGTGGAGGGCGAATTTGGCCATGTGCGGGTACGGGGCGAGATTTCCGGTTTCAAGCAGGCCGCCTCCGGGCACCTCTACATGACGCTCAAGGATGACCAGTCGGTGCTCGATGCGGTTTGTTGGCGCGGCACCGCTGGCCGCCTGTCTGTACAGCCGGAAGACGGTCTGGAAATCATCGCCACCGGGCGGCTGACCACATATCCGGGCCGGTCCAAATATCAGATCGTCATCGAATCCGTGGAGCACGCCGGCGAAGGCGCGCTGCTGAAATTGTTGGAGGAACGCCGGCGCCAACTAGCGGCAGAAGGTCTGTTTGACGCCGAACGCAAGCGCGACCTGCCGTTCCTTCCCGAGGTAATCGGCGTTGTCACGTCGCCCACGGGCGCGGTAATCCGGGATATTCTGCACCGTCTGGCGGACCGCTTTCCCCGGCATGTTTTGTTGTGGCCCGTGCTGGTGCAGGGCGACGGAGCAGCCACGCAAGTGGCCTCCGCCATCTCCGGCTTCAACGCGATTCCCGAGGACGGACCGGTCCCCCGCCCGGACCTGCTCATCGTGGCGCGCGGTGGTGGCGCATTGGAAGATCTGTGGGCCTTCAACGAAGAAGTGGTGGTCAGGGCTGCCGCCGCGTCCGAAATTCCCCTGATATCCGCCGTTGGCCACGAGACCGACACGACCTTGATCGACTTTGCCGCCGACCGGCGTGCGCCCACACCCACGGCCGCCGCCGAGATGGCGGTGCCAGTGCGCGCAGAATTGCTGGCCCAAGTCACCGATGACAGCCGCCGGATGATCGGCGCGATGCACCGGCTGGTAGAGGAACGGCGTCTGCGCCTGGAAGGACTGGGCCGCGGCCTGCCCGACCCGCGACGTGTGATCGAGACCGGCGCACAACGGCTGGATGACCGGGTGGAGCGCCTGGGCAACGCGATCCGCGGCTGGCTGCGCCAGAAGGGTCAGCAGCTGACCCTGGCCGGCAGCCGTGTTCAACGGCGCAGCCTGGACGAGAAGATTGCCCGCGGGCAGGAGCGTATCCGCGACCAGGCGGCGCGAATGGACCATCTGACAAGCCGCCGACTTGCGGACGCCGGCAGCAGGCTGGATGCCGCCGGTGCGCTGCTCAATTCGTTGTCTTACGAGCGTGTTCTCGAGCGTGGCTTTGCGCTGGTGCAATCCCCAGACGGCACACCGGTGACCACGGTCAAGGACGCCCGACCCGGGGCCCAGGTTGCGATCCGCTTTCACGACGGCGCCGCACCCGCGCGGATCGACGGCGCTGGCGAATTGGCCCCTGCGACGCCTCCTCCAACATCTTCCGCGAAACGCCCCGGCGTGCGCCCGACCCGGCGCAAAAAGCCTGACCCTGACGACAGCCAGGGGTCGCTTCTGTGACTGAAACGGTGATGCCAACTTGGATCCAACGGGGCGCAGCAGCGGTGGCCCTCACGTTGCTGGCAACATCCGCGATGGCCCAGCAAGGCGGCCTGCCGCTGGCGCTCCGGGGACAGCTCGTCCAGGGCGGCCTGGTGATTGGCAAAACCGTGTCAGGGGCCACCGTCACTCTGGTGATCGACCGCAAGTTCTGGTGGGAAAAAGCGCGCAAGCGGGTGCGGGACAAGTTGCCTGTCGCAGCAGATGGGCTGTTTGTCTTTGGCCTGGGCCGGGAAGCGCCGCCCACAGCGGTGCTGAAGGTGAGACTCCCAAACGGCCAGGTGATTTCCCACCAGCTGAAGATCCGCCAGCGCCGATACCGCGTGCAGCGCATCAAAGGTGTGGCGCGGAAATATGTGACGCCACCGAAGCGCCAGAAAGCGCGGATCAAGCGAGAATTCCTGATGGTGGTGGAAGCGCGCAAACGGTTCAGCGACCGGCGGGATTTCACGCGGCCGTTCAAATGGCCCGTGGCGGGGCGCATTTCAGGAGTCTACGGCAACCAGCGCTTCTTTAACGGAGTCCCGCGCCAACCCCATTTCGGCCTCGACCTGGCTGCGGCGCGAGGCAGACCGGTACGCGCGCCGGTGCCCGGGGTCGTGATCCTGACCCACCATCTGTTCTTCGCGGGAAAGACGGTGATGCTCGACCATGGCCGCGGCGTCACCACCACTTATATTCACCTGCACAAGATTTTGGTGAAACCGGGCGATGTGGTGACACAGGGTCAGATCATCGGCCAGGTGGGATCAACCGGCCGCTCCACCGGCCCGCATCTCCACTGGGGCATGAACTGGAAACAGATCCGTCTCGACCCGGCGCAAATGATGCATCATACCGTCGGCGCCGTCAGGTCGAAACGCCGGCGGAGCCGGAGCCAAAGGAGTCGGGGCCGGATGCATCGGGGCCGCCGCGGCCAGTAGAGAGGAGGCCGCCAATGATGCGCGCCAGCGCCGCCTCATCTTCCCACGCCAGCGTGACAGGCACCGGCGTGACCATCGGCTGGGCCTCGCGGGGCAGGCGGACAAAATCTTTCTCCGTCGTCACGGGAATTGCGTCCCGCTCGGCAGCAATCTCGCAGGCCATCATGATGTCATTGTCGGCAAAGGCATGGTGGTCCGGATACGGGATTGCCTCCACCAGTTCCGCGCCAAGCAGCACCAGGGTTTCGAAGAACTTCTCCGGCCGGCCGATGCCGGCGAAAGCCACAACGCGCTTTCCCGCCAGCGCCTCCGCGGCGGGCGCCGGAACGTAGCGAGCGGTCAGAATGGGCAAGCGGCGGATCGCAAGTACCTCCGCCTCGACCTCCTCCCGGTCGTCGCCGACGATGACCACGGCGTGAGCGCGCGCCAATGCATCTGCTAAGGGCTCCCGCATCGGCCCAGACGGCAAGCAGCGGTGGTTGCCAAAGCCAAATCCTCCATCGACCACAAGAAGGGATATGTCTTTGGCGACGGTGGGGTTCTGAAATCCATCATCCATAACCAGGGCCTGGGCGCCGGCAGCCACGGCCGCCGCGCCCCCCGCCGCCCGGTCGCGCGCCACCCAGGTCGGCGCCTGGGCCGCGAGCAGCAACGGCTCATCGCCCACATCGCGGAAGCTGTGGTGCTGGGGATCAACCTGGACCGGCCCGGCCAGTTGGCCACGGTAACCCCGGCTGAGAAAATGGGCAGCAATTCCGCGTTCAGCCAGATGGGCCGCGAGCGACATTGCCACGGGGGTCTTGCCGGTGCCACCAGCGGTGACGTTGCCGACGCAGATCACGGGCACCGGTGCACGGAAACGCGGCGGCTGGGCGATCCTCCGGGCAGTGACCAGACGCCAGACCTGGGCTGCCGGCCACAGCAGGTTGGAGACCGCGCCGCGGCTGCGCCAAAACTCAGGTGCCCGCATTGCCGGCCTCCGGGCTTGTGTCATTCGCAGGCCCGGAGTCAGCCGGCACGGCCGGCGCCCCCGAGGTCTGACCCGAGGTCTGGCCCGTGGTTTGGCCCGTGGTTTGGCCCGATGCCGGACCATCGGACCGCGGGGGTCGGCTGGCCGCCACTAGCGCCTCATCGAGGAAAGGGTGGAGATGATCCATCAGCCGGTCGATCACGTGGCGTTCACCATCCGCCACAGTACGCGCCGCCGCTGTCGCGAGGTTGAGAGCATCGCGGCTGTCGAGCAGACGCATCACCGCGGCCGCCAGGCCGGGCGCATCCGCCACCGGGAACGAGCCTCCAGCGGTGGCCAGCGCATCAAAAATGTCGGCGAAATTCTCCACGGACGGGCCATGCAGGATTGCCGAGTCGAGCATGGCCGGTTCGATCGGGTTCTGCCCGCCCTTGGCTGCCAGGGTGCCGCCGACAAAGACGATCTCGGCCAGGCGGTAGAACAAGCCAAGTTCGCCAAGGGTATCGGCGATATAGATTCCGGTCGTGGTACCCGGCATCTGGGTTTTGGACCGTTGCGCCAATGTGATGTCATCCGCTGCAACGTCGGCCGCAACGGCCGCTCCACGTTCAGGGTGGCGCGGTACGATGATGGTCAGCAACTGCTGATGGCGCCGGCGGATGATCCGGTGGGCATCCGCGACCAGCTTCTCCTCGCCCGGGTGGGTGCTGGCGGCAACCCAGAGCGGTCGACCGCCCACGGCCGAACGCATTCCAACCAGCTCCATATCGTCCACGGGCAGTGGCGCTGCAGCGTGCTTGATGTTACCGGGAGCAATAACTTCGCGGCCGCCGAGCTTTGCGTATCGCTCAGCACTGGCAGCTGATTCCGCCGCGATCAACCGGAACGCCCGCACCAGTGGCTTGCCCAGCCAGGGAAGCCGGCGCCAGCGCCGGAAGGACCGCCGGGAGAGTCGCGCGTTGATCAACGCCATCGGGATATCGCGGGCGGCAGTCTGAGTAACGAGATTGGGCCACAGTTCGGATTCAGTCCAGAGCGCCGCGTCGGGCCGCCAGTGATCCAGAAAGGCCGTGACCCATGGCGCACAATCCACCGGCACATATTGGTGGAAAGCGCGATCAGGCAGGCGATCCGCCATCAGCCGGGCAGAGGTAACCGTGCCCGTTGTCACCAACACATGCGGAGCCTTATCACGGCTGGCGATGCGTTCTATCACGGGCAGAGTCGATAGGGCCTCGCCAACGCTGGCCGCATGGATCCAGACCAACGGTCCGTCGGGGCGGGGTCGCCCCGGCTGGCCCATGCGCTCGGTCAGCCGCTCTGCTTCCTCCTTGCCGCGGCGCTCCCGCCGCCGCAACACATGGCGCGCCCATGGCGTCAGCGCCGCGGAGAGGGGCCGGTAGAGCCCCATCATTGGCCGGCCCACCCGGTGCTGCCAGGCGCCGGCAAACGGCTACTCCGCCGCCGCCGCATCGGTGGACGACAGATGGGTGCGGTAGAGATCGGCGTAGAGCCCCTCCTGGCCGAGCAGGTCGTCATGGCTGCCGGACTCGGCAACCCGCCCCTGGTCCAGCACATAGATCAGGTCAGCGTCCGCAACGGTCGACAGGCGGTGAGCAATGACCAGGGTGGTGCGGCCTGTCATCAACTTCTTCAGCGCTGCCTGCACCTGCCTCTCCGATTCGTTGTCCAGCGCCGACGTCGCCTCGTCCAGCAGCAGGATCGGCGCGTTCTTGAGGATTGCCCGCGCGATGGAGATGCGCTGGCGCTGACCGCCGGACAGCTTCACGCCCATGCCCCCGACCCGGGTCTGGTAGCCCTCGGGCAATCCCTCGATGAAGTCATGGGCAGCCGCTGCCTGCGCCGCTGCCTTGATGTCAGCGTCTGTGGCGCCCGCCCGCCCATAGGCGATGTTGGCTAGAATCGTGTCATCGAACAGGCTCGTTTCCTGACTGACGAGGCCGATGTTGGCGCGCAGCGACGCAATCGTGACATCGCGCACGTCAGTTCCGTCTACTTCGACCCGCCCCAGATCCACGTCGTAGAAGCGCGGGATCAGGTTTTGCACTGTGGATTTCCCGGCGCCACTGGGCCCGACCAGCGCCACAGTCTTGCCGGCTGGCACGTCCAATGTAATTTCAGCGAGAGCCGCCGCGCCTTCCGTGTAAGAAAAGGTAACCGCTTCGAACCGGATATGACCGGCCGTCACCTTCAAAACACCGGCGCCCGGCTTGTCGACAATGGAGGGTCGCCGGTCCAGCTGGTGGAAGACTCTATCGGCCGCGGCGAGCCCCTCCTGCATATTGGCGTTCAGCCGGGCCAGGCGGCGGACAGGCTCGTAGGCAAACAGCAGCGCCGCGACAAAGGCTAGGAAGTCTCCCGGCGTGCGCACCTTGTCGATGATCTGAATTCCGGCATAGAGGATGATCCCCGCAATGGCGATGCCGGCAATCACCTCCAGCAGGGGCTCCGCCACGGCACGGGTCCGCACGGCACGGATATTCAGGCGGTAGATACGGTCGATCAGGCTGCCGGCGCGACGGGTTTCGTAATCCTCCATGCCATAGGCTTTGACGTGCCGGGCGCCTTCGAAACTTTCATCCAGCAAGGTCGTAAAATGCGCCATCTCCTGCTGGGTATGGCCGGACACTTTCCGCATCTTGCGGCCCAGAACCATGATCGGCCAAATCGCCAGCGGGAAAACGATGAACACCAGCAGAGACAGAATCCAGTCCAGCACGAACATGGCCACGATCAAGCCAAGCGCCGTGACCAGATCGCGGCCGATGCCGGTGATTGTGTCCGCAAACAACGTTCGCATCTTGGTGGCGTCGCTGATGAAGGCTGAGATCATCGAGCCGGTCGAAGTGTTGTGAAAATGCGCCAAGTCTGAGCGCATCATATTAGCGTACATGCCGGTCTGAATATCGGCGACGCTGCGCTGGCCGACCATCGCCATGAGGGTTTCGCCGCCATAAGCCGAGCTGCCCTTGATGATGAACAAACAGGCGACGGTAACCGCGACGAAAATCACATTGTTGAGGCGGGGATCGGCCGCGAACAGACCCGTCATCATGCCTTCCAGCGCACCAGGCAGGCTAATCGGCTCACCCGTGAGCGCGCCATCCAGCACATCGCGCAGCAGGAACGGCAGCGCAAAGGTACAAGTCGCCACCAGCGCCATGCACAAGAGCCCGGCGACGATCTTCTTCCAGTGCCGCAGTTGGTACTCGCGCACGATGCGACCCATCAGTGCGAGCGTGCGGCTGCGGGGACGGTCGGCATCGTCCTGCGGTGCGGGTTCAGATGGCGGATTGGCCGCCGGAGGTGCCGTGGTCTCGGTCAATTGCGGGTCTTTCTTGCGGCGCCGGAAACGCCGGATGGCCATGAGCAGCCTAGCACGGGACGGCGAATGACGTCATTCGCGGCGCAACAGGCGGTCACCCAGGGTTTGGCCGAACAGGCCGGGTTTGAATGACGCCTTGACGGCCACAGGATCGTAGACTTGGTCAACCCATGCGAGGAAATCCATCGGATTGTCGCGGGTGGCAGCGGCATAGGTCTCGAAAAAATGATCCAGGACCCCGGTTTTGGACGATCGCACGTGACCGTGGGCCCAGCCGAGCTGGCGCATTGCCTCTTCAATCGGCCGGCCCTCGTGCAGCAGCAGGTAGAGCACGCCCATGAGCCCCGCCCGGTCGGCACCGGATTTACAGTGCATCAGCGCTGGATAGGTGATGCGGTCGAACAGGTCCTTCGACCCGTGAATCAGCTCTTTGCTGGGCGCGTCACGTGATTTGACGGGAAAATTGACCAGCTCGACGCCATAGCGCTCACAGGCCTCCGCCTCCAGATAGTACCAGCTGGACGGGTTTTCGCCCCGCAGGTTGATCAGCGATTTGATGCCCATACGCGCCGCGCTGCGGATATGCCGCTGCATCGGATGATTGGAGCGGTAGAGCTGGCCGCCGACCCGGCTGAAATTGGTCCATGACACCCGGAAAATCGCATGATCGACGAACAGCAGGTCAAGATAGGTCTTGAACCGCCCCCATCGGGTCGCAAGCTGGTTTTCCATGTGGCCCATGGGCACCTGGACTTTCTGTTGTCGCATCTCGCGGGTTTGACGCCGCCTGCCGCCGGCCGGAAGCCGGTTTTACGGCGACGCAGGCGCCGGCTGGCTTATCCCTGATGCGGGCAACGGATGCAAGTTCTCTACGAACAACTGCGCGCAGGCGCGCCAGGAATAGGTCTCGGCAAAAGCCCGGCAATTCTCCCCGCGAAGGGTCAGCGCATTGCGGATGGCGGTAGCCAGATCATCGTCCAGACAGCCGGCCCGCGGGTCGGTCACCACGTCCACGGGCCCGGTCACCGGATAAGCCGCCACCGGCACGCCGCTGGCCATCGCTTCCAGCAACACCAGTCCGAACGTGTCCGTCAGACTGGGAAAGACGAATACATCCGCAGAAGCAATGTGCCGGGCGAGGTCCTCGCCTGTCTTGTAGCCGGTGAAGACCACGTCCGGATGACGCCGCGCCAGCGCCGTCAACTGCGGCCCGTCGCCCACGACGACCTTGGTGCCTTCGATATCGAGGTCGAGGAAGGCGGCGATATTCTTTTCTACCGCGACCCGCCCGCAGAAGAGCGCGATGGGCCCCGGTTTGTCTGCGAACATTCGTTCCGGCCGGGGACGGAACAGCTCAAGGTCCACCCCCCGGGTCCAGCGCCTGAGGTTGACGAAGCCCCGGGCCGTCAGCTCCCGGCGGAGGGACGGGGTTGCCACCATGACGCCGCGGGACGGCCGGTGGAACCGCCGCAGCAGCGCGTATCCCCACCGCACCGGCACCCGGAGTCGCGCGTGGATGTATTCCGGAAACCGGGTGTGGAAGCTGGTGGTAAAGGGAAGCTTCCGCCGCCGGCACCACCGCCGCGCCGCCCAGCCGAGCGGTCCTTCCGTGGCGATGTGAATCGCGTCCGCCCGGAACGCCTCGCCCAGCCGTCGCAGTTTCCGTCCCGGCAGGATGGCCAGCCGGATCTCCGGATAGGTCGGGCAGGGCAGGCTGCAGAACCGGTCGGGCGAGATCACGTCCACCTCATGGCCCATCGCCACCAGTTCGTCCCGCACCGTCGACAGCGTCCGGACCACGCCGTTGACCTGGGGGAACCAGGCGTCGGTGACGATCAATATCCTCACAATTTCGCCTGCCGTTGAACTACCGATAAATCGCCGGTTTCCAGGCCGATCACCCCACCAGTTCGGGCAACCGGGGCGGCGATGCCTGGGCGTCTTCTTCTGACCCAGACCTTGCGCCAGTCCCTGGCTCTGATGGCGCCGCTGGCTGCACCCGCCCGTGGCTTATATGCGCCCAGTTGAGGATCGACAGTTGTCCGTCCATGTCCTCCACCAGCGCCGTACAGCTCTCCACCCAGTCGCCGTCGTTGCAGTACAGGATGTCGCCGATCATGCGCATTTCCGCATGGTGGATGTGCCCGCAGATGACGCCATCCACGCCACGCTTCTCGGCGGTGTCGGCCACCAGGGTCTCGTATTTCTGGATATAGTTGAAGGCGCTCTTGACCTTTTTCTTGAGAAAAGCGGAGAGCGACCAGTAGTGAAGCCCGAGCTGACGCCGGCCCCAGTTGAACACGCTGTTGACCCAGAGAGCGGTGTTGTAGGCCCAGTCCCCGATCATCGCGAGCCATTTGGCGTTGCGCACGACGCCGTCGAATTCGTCCCCATGCAGGACCAAAAAGCGCCGGCCGTCCGCCGTCTTGTGGATGTCGTCGGCGCGGAATTCAACACCACCCACCGTAAGGCCCACATAGTTGCGGGCAATCTCGTCATGGTTGCCGGGAATGTAGATCACCCGGGTGCCGTTCTGGACCTTCCGCAGCACTTCGTGGACCACATCGTTGAAGGCGGTGCGCCAGTACCAGATCTTCTTCAGACGCCAGCCGTCGACGATATCGCCGACCAGATAGAGCGTCTCGGACTCCGTATGGCGGAGGAAATCGTGCAGGAATTCGGCCTTGCAGCCGCGGGTGCCCAGATGGATGTCGGAAATGAAAATGGTGCGGTGGCGGGTCACCCGCTCGGGTAACGGCATCATGTTCATGTCACACCTCCCCTGCCCGCGGCTCTGGGGCCGCCAGACACAGAGTATAGCAGGATTTGAACCTGCATCAGCCTTCTATCCACCTGCTTCCTGTTCCTACCTGGATCACCCTCGATCAGGGCTCGAAGCGATTGGGATGGAGACACCATCTAATACGGCTCGACGACCGGACAAAGACAGTCTTGAAAAACCCTGCGGCGCGCCTTTCCCGTCAGTTTCCGGCGACGGTCATGCCTTCGACCCTGAGCGTCGGCGAATCCGTGCCATAGTCGAAATTCAGGTCATTGGCGGGGGTCAGTTCCCGGTACATGTCCTTCAGGTTGCCGGCCACGGTCAGCTCAGTCACCGGGAAGGCGATCTCGCCATTCTCGATCCAGAACCCGCCGGCGCCCATTGAATAGTCGCCGGTGACGCCATTCACGCCCATGCCCATCAGCTCGGTGATGTAGAGGCCCGAGGCAATGTCCGCCATCATCTCCGCCGGCGTCTGCGCACCGGCCTCGATATAGACGTTGGTGGCGGACGGCGACGGCGGGCCCGAGGGGCCGCGGGCAGCGTGTCCCGTAGGCGCCATGTCGAGCTGCCGCGACGCTCGCAGGTCCAGCAGCCATGTGGTCAGCACGCCGTTGTCGATCAGCCGGCGGGACTGATTGGCCAGGCCCTCCGCGTCAAACGGCTTGGAGCCAGGGCCGCGCGGCCGGTGCGGGTCTTCCACCACGGAGACGCCGTCGGCAAACACCTTCTCGCCCAGACTGTCCTTCAGGAAGCTGGTGCCGCGGGCCACGGCGGCGCCGTTTATCGCCCCCAGCAGGTGGCCAATCATCCGCCCGGCGACGCGCGGGTCATAGACCACAGGCACCTGTGCGGACGGCATCTTGCGGGCGTTCAGGCGGCGGATGGCGCGTTCACCTGCCTTGCGGCCGAGCACTGCAGGATCGGGCAAGTCTTCCAGAAATGTGGTGCGCCGCCACTCATAGTCCCCCTCCATCTCCGCGCCTTCGCCGGCAATCACCGACACCGAGACGCTGTGAGACGAGCGGCCATAATGCCCGGTAAAGCCATTGGACGCGGCCAGCCAGACGCCGGTGCGGCTCCACCCGGCCTCGGCGCCCTCGGAATTGGTGATGCCCTCCACCGCACGCGCTGCGTCCTCGCAGACGCGGGCCCGTTCGATCAACGATTCGGCGGAAGGCTCCGCGTCCTCCATCATCTCGAAAGTGGGCGGGTCTGTGGCCAGCTGCGCCGGCTCCGCAATGCCGCAGAACGGGTCCTCCGGCACTGCCTTGGCCATCGCGACGGCGCGCTCGACCATTTCATCCAGCGCGCCGGCACTCATGTCCGTGGTCGAGACAATCGCCTGTTGCTTGCCGACGAGCACGCGCAGGCCCAGGTCGTGGCCTTCCGCACGCTCCAGCTTTTCCACCTCGCCCAGCCGCATGTCGTGGGACAGGCTCTCGCCCCGGGCATAGAGGGCGTCAGCCCCATCGGCGCCGGCGGCCTGGGCCTTGGCAATCAAGTCCTGCAGCAGGTTGCGGGGGTCGTCGTCAGTGGCAGGGGGAGTGGGGGTGGCAGATGGGGTGGCGGAAGAAGGGCCAGAATTCATGAGCTATCCGGGGTTTTTTTGAATTGTTGCGAAATGTTGCTGTTTGTTGCGTTGTGCTGCGATTCGTATTCTGGGCGCGTCGCGAAAATTCGCCCCGATGTGGGGGAATGTAGGGGAATGTGGGGGAGTGCGGTATCCCCAAAACATTCGCCGCCTTCGCGGCGCACCAGCACTGGATATGGGCTTCGGAGCTTAACCGAGCAAGGAAAATGATCTTATTTTCTGGCGCTTCCCTCAGCTCAACCCCAACCAAACAACACCACGATCAGCGCCGCGGTGAAGAACTGCGCGCCGATGAGAGAGCCGACGAGCGGGATGCGGAACCAGAAGCGCCAGGCCATCAGCACATAGAGCCAGGCGATGATGGGCGCCGCCCACAGGAGCGGCGGCAGGGACAAGAGCGCCGCGGGAGCGGTGATGCCCATCCACAGATAGAGCGCCGCGAATCCGACCACGCCCAGGCTGTGGCTGAAGTGAAAGCCGAGGCCCGCCCGCCACAGGGAGGTTACGGGCGCGAGGCGGGGACCTTCCGCCTGCATGGCGGCCAGCAGCTCCGGCGAACGCGGCGCGAAATAGACCGGGTTGCGCAGATCCCGGAAGGTGTAGAGGGCGTGCACCATTCCCAGAATCAGGAAAGGGACCGCGCCAAGGACGTAGAGCCATGAGATGGCCGGCATGATCGTTACTCCTCTCTTCTTTATTCGGTGTCTTTTTTTCAGTTCAGGGGCGCCTGCGGCAATCTCACCGGCAATTGCGCCTTGATTAATGTCAAATATTCTGTAGTTTCTGTCTATACAGAAATTAATGGATTGTCAGTGCAAAGCACAATCGACAAACCGACGCAGGCGCTCCCAAGAATGTCACAGGGGCGCAGTAATGGACGCTCAAGGGCCGACACTCTCATGAACGGATTTCTCATCGCCGCCGCCATTGCCGCCACCGGGGTCACCGCCCTGCATGTGTTCGCGGGCGGCAAGGCGATTGCCAGGCCCCTGCTGATGGCCCGGGACATCCACCCGGTGGCGCGGCTGACCGCCTATTATTGCTGGCATGGGGTGACCATCGTCCTGGCCGGCCTGGTCGCCGCCTTCGCCTGGGCGGCATTTGACAGCCGGGCCTGGCCGGTGGCCGCGCTGGCTGCCGGACTGTGCCTGGCATTCGCCATCCTGGGCCTGGGTCTCGTGCGCATCACCCGCCAGAAGCATCGGCACATGCCGCAATGGCTGCTGTTCACCGGCCTCACGGCCCTGGCCGTGCCCGGCCTGCTGACCTGACCGCAAAGGAAGAGGAACCACATATGGACCTGACACCGGTGATGGAACGCTTCGTCCTCCATTGGGGAGAGATGGGCGCCCGATGGGGGGTCAACCGCTCGGTCGCGCAGATCCACGCGTTGCTCTACCTCTCGCCCCAGCCGCTCCATGCGGAAGAACTATCGGAAACCCTGTCGATCGCGCGGTCGAATGTGTCGACCTCGATCCGGGAGCTGCAGTCCTGGGGCCTGATCCATGTCACCCACCTGATGGGCGACCGGCGCGATCACTTCATCGCCGAGAGCGACCCCTGGGAGATCATGTTCCGCATCACCCAGGAGCGGAAACGACGGGAGATCGACCCGACGCTGGCCATGCTGCGCGGCCTCAACGCGGACGCAGCCGGCGACGCCGGCACGCCGGAGGAGAGCAAGAAACGCATCCGGGAACTGACGAACTTCATGGATACGCTGACCACCTGGCATGACCAGGTGCGCCACCTGCCCCGCGGCACGCTGATCAAGCTGTTGAAGATGGGCGCCAAGGTGGCTGGCCTGGTCCAACGCCGGCGCGACCGGAACCGATAGCCCCGAACCGACACCAGGGAGACCGAAATGGCCCGCTTGATCCACGACCTGACCCACCCGCCACACCGGCCGGACGGCTGGTTCAGGCGGCGGGTGAAGCCCCGCGCGAGCTCCTCGCCGATTGCGCCAATAACGCCAGCCATGCCCGTACGCCGCCGGGCCACGATGACGTCACATCCCGCGCCCAAAAACGTCACGCAGCCATCGCGCGGGCGCCACACTTGGCCCCTTGAGTCAGGCCAGCCAACTGCACTTCCACCGGGAATTCCAATAGCGGGTGGACCGAAGCCGCGTCGCCCGCATCCTTGCTCTGAAGGGAGGCGTGCAATGTCGATCATGGATACCGAACGCAAGCTGCGCGAGATGACGGCATCGCTGCCGAAGATTGCCGCGAAAGCAAAGGAGGAGGCGCCCGGCGAGAGCGAAACGCCCGGTGTCACCGACCCGTCCGGCGCGCCCGGCGCTGTGACCGTGCTCTACAACGGCGGCTGCCCGGTGTGCCGCGCCGAGATGACCCGATACCAGCGGCTGGGGGGAGCTGCGCCCGCAGATCTGGCCTTCCATGATGTTGCCCGGGACCCATCGCCCCTGGCGCCCCTGGGGGTGACCGTGGATGGCGCCAAACGCCGCCTGCACGTGCGCGACACTGACGGCCAGGTGATAAAAGGCATCGACGGGTTTATCCTGCTGTGGCGGCAGATGCCGCGCTACCGCTGGCTGGCCCGGGTGGTCGACCTGCCGGGCGTGAAATGGGGCGCGATCGCGTTTTACGACGGTCTGCTGGTGCCCCTGCTGTGGCAATGGAATCGCCGTCGCGAACGCCGCGCCGCCCACGCCGCCTCGCGCACCGCGGACAGCCGCTAGCACTTTTCCGCCGCACGGAATTGCCCGCCGGCAGCCCCTCGACTATCGTCCGCCCCCAGCAAACCGGACCAATCCACTTTTTGGGGGAGATTTTCATGAGCGGCACCAATATGGGCACTAGGGCCAGCACCGTCGGCTTTATCGGGCTGGGCGCCATGGGCCAGCCCATGGCATCCAATCTGGCGCGCAAGGGCTTTGACCTGATCGTCTATGACATTGCCCAGGACCGGGTGCCGGCGCTCCGCGATCTGGGCGCGACAGTCGCCGGGTCCGTGGCGGAGGTGGCCGAGAAGGCGGACATCGCCATCACCATGGTGCCGGATTCACCCCAGGTAGAGGCGACCGTGACGGGCCCCGGCGGTCTGCTTGAAGCCGGACGTCCCGGCCAGCTTGTCATGGACATGTCGACCATCGACCCGGCGGTGACCGACAAGGTGGCCGCCGCGGTGGCAGAGGCCGGCGGAAGCTTTGTCGATGCCCCGGTCGGACGTCTGGCCGCCCATGCCATCGCCGGCGAATCGCTCTTCATGGTGGGCGCCCACGATGCCGACTTTGAGCGGGTCAAACCGTTGCTCGAGGGCATGGGCACGACCATCCATCATTGCGGCCCCCCCGGCAGCGGCATCCGCACCAAGGTGGTCAACAACTTCCTGATCATGGGCATCAACCAGATGAACGCAGAGGCGCTGGCGCTCGGCCAGGCCTTTGGCCTCGACCTGCAGACGACACTGGACGTGTTGCTGGGCACCACGGCGGCCAACGGGCAGCTGCAGCTGAACTGGCCAAACAAGGTGCTGAAGGGCGATGACGAGCCAGGCTTCCGCATGACCCTGGCGCACAAGGACGCGTCCCTGGCGGTGGAGGCGGCGCGACGTGCCGGGCTGCCGGTCTTCGCCGGTGCAGCGGTGCGGGAGTCCCTGGCCATGGCGGCAAAGGATTACGGCGAGAAGGATTTCTCCACCATTCTGGACGCGGTTTGCGACCTGGGCGGGATCACCCCGCCGCGGCTTTAGGCGCCTGAGAAAACTGGCCCCAAAGAAATCGGGGCCTGATAGGCCCCGAAGGTTTTACTGTGAGAGGAAGTCGCGGTCTTGTGCACATGACGGCGCAAATCCGTCATGTGCCTCTGTTTCCGTGTGCGCACCTTGTGTGCACCTTGGCCCTATTCGCCGTTGGGCCGACGGGTTGATGCCCCTACTGGACGTTGCCCCTTTCGGCCCTACTGAACGTTGCCCTGCGGCGTCAGGTTGTTCCAGTCGCGGCGAAATTCTTTCTGGCGCGCGCGGCGTGCTTCAAGGACGCGGGCGCGGCGTTCGCGGCGCTTGGCGACCAATTCGGCCCGGCCTTTTCTGCCTTTGAGCCGGTGGGCGCGATATTTGGCGCGATGCTTGGCGCGCAAAGCCTTGCGATACGACTTCCGGTCCGACACATGGGCGCGAATCTTGTGGCGGCGCGCCTTGCGGGTCATCTTGCGGGCCAACCGGCGCTTCATCATGCGATTCCTGCGCTTGGCCTTGCGGTAAATTCGCTTGGCGTGGCGCTTGACCCGATCACGCTCTGCGACCAACACGCAGGTGGCGCAGGCGCCGGCCTGAGAGACGGCCTTGGGTGCGTCCGCACTGGCGGTTCGCACCGAGCCTGTGCCCAGCATCAGCAAAACCAGCAGCGCCAGGCCGCCTGCAATCAGCAGGTGCCAGGGAGCTTTGGTCGGTGAATCGTTACTCATTTGAAGGAAAGGCATCTGCCCGCTCCTGTTTGTCGTTCCGCAGCCAACCTAGCGAAACGCCTTTAAGGGAGCGCCAAAACTGCTGGTTAACGGGGGTTCAAATGGCTTCCTTAAGCAGAGGTTAACGGCGGCAGGAAGCCGCGCGTCTGCGTGGTATTTTCAGGCGGACTTCGGCTAGACTGCGGCCATGACAACGCCGCCTGACAGCGCCAGCGCCGCAAATCCCGACGCATGGCCCGCCAATCGCCCGCCCGATGACCCCAAG
>JAJFFJ010000006.1 GCA_021776685.1 Alphaproteobacteria bacterium | reverse complement strand
GGCCACATCCAGTTTGCCGACCATCCCGGGCGCCACGAGCCGGGCACCGGAGGGCTGAATTTCCCGGCGCTCTTCGCGGCGCTGGATGCCATGGGCTACGGCGGCTGGGTCGGCGCGGAATATCTTCCGACGCGCCGGACCGGGGATACGCTGGGATGGATGGCCTAGGACACTGCGGACCGGCGCAATGTCCGGGCGGTCAGGCGTTCCGCGATCAGACCCAAAAACGCGCTGCCGGCCATGACGCCTGCCATGGGCAGCGCCGTGCCGTCCTGTAGTTCCGACAGGATCAGGGATGCGATCGCGCCCATGCCGAACTGCACGGCGCCGAACAGTGCGCTGACCGTGCCGGCCCGTGTGGGCTGATTGCGGGCGGCGAGCGACAGACAGTTCGCGCCAATCAGCGCGAGCGGTGCAATGACAAAGAAAAGTGGTGCGACAACGCCCACGAGGCCGCCAATCCGGAAGCCTGCGAAGAGGAGCAGGGCCCCGGCGGCCAATGCGATGATGAAGATGCCGACACTTAACATCCGCGCCGAGCCAAGGCGCACCACCAGCCGGCTGTTCAGGAAGGAGAAGCCCATCAGCCCAATGACATTGATGCCGAAAATCCAGCCGTAATGTTCCTCGGCGACGCCGAAGACCTGGATATAGACAAAAGGCGAGCCGGTCAGATAGGCGAAGAGCGCGCCAAAGGTGAAGCCGCCGGTCAGGGTGCAGCCAACCACCGCCGGGTCGCGCAGCACCTGAAAATAGCCGGTGAAAAGCTCGCTCAGTCGCCGCCCTTCCCGCTTTTCCCGGGGGTTTGATTCCGGCAGGAACAGCAGGGCGGCGACAAAGGCAAGGACGCCGAAGCCGGTCAGGATCCAGAAGATCGTGCGCCAGTCAAAGAATTTGAGCACATAGCCGCCAGAGACCGGCGCCAGCAATGGCGCCAGCGCGGTGACCAGCAGCATCAGTGACAGCACCTGGGCGCCGCGGTCCGTGTCATAGAGGTCGCGTACCGTGGCCCGGGCGATCACCGCGCCGGCGCCGCCGCCAAGGGCATGCAGGAAGCGTGCGATCACCAGTTCGTCGATCGTCAGTGCGAGCGCGCACCACACGCTGGTGCCGATATAAAGTAGCAAGCCGCCAAACAGCATCCCCCGGCGGCCATAGCGGTCGGACAAAGGGCCATAAGCCAACTGGCCGACGGCGAAGCCGATGAAGAACATGCTGAGCGTCAGCTGTACATCGCCGGGGGACGCGCCCAGATCCTGGCCAATGGCGGGCAGGCCCGGCAGGTACATGTCGATCGACATGGGGCCAATCGCCGTCAGGCTGCCGAGGACCAGAATGATCAGGAAGCCGCCGGACGCCGCGCGCAGGGGGGCGGCCCGTTCCGGTGGCCGGGTTGCGGAGATTGTCATGGGCTTGGTCTACACGGTAAGCGAAGCATGAGATATGGGTCCGGCGACGCCCCGAAGTACCCGTGCCCCCGCGCCAGAGCCATGCGCCCTATGCATGGTCTTGCGGGCGGGGGTCGTGCTCAGCTTTCGGATAGCGGCAAAGGTCGTTCCCTGCTACCCGTGGCTCCCATTCCACGCCCTCGAATGCTCCATTATGTCCAATCCGCAAATTTCTCCCCGCGCCTGGGCAATGCTCATTGCCCTGGCGGTTATCTGGGCCTTCTCCTATCTGTTCATGCAGTGGGGCGTGGACGAACTGCCGGTGATGACGGTTGTCTTCGGACGAGTCGCCTTTGCGGCGCTGCTGCTCATATTTCTGGTTTACGCGACGGGCCAGCGCTTGCCGACATCGGTGAAGGTTTGGGCTGGCCTTGCCGCAATGGCGATCCTGAACAACGTTATTCCGTTCGGCATGATCATCGGCGCACAGGGCATCGGCGTCGATTCCGGGCTGGTGTCGATCCTGGTTGGTTTGACACCGGTCTTCAGCGTGGTCCTTGCCCATTATCTGACCCAGGAAGAAAGCATGACGCCCGCCCGTATCGGCGGATGCCTGCTTGGGTTGGTTGGTCTCGCCGTTCTGGTGGGACCGGCGGCGCTCGAAGGCCTGGGCGATCAGATGACCGGCCAAATCATGGCTGTTGCTGCCGCGCTTTCCTACGCGTTGGCCGCAATTGTGGGGCGGCGATTGCTGGTCGCCTTGCCGCCGATGACCGCCGCCACGGGCCAGTTGGTGTGCTCGTCACTGTTGATCCTGCCGTGGGTGCTGGCCATCGACCAGCCGTGGACCTATTCGCCGAGCCTGACGGCCTGGGCCGGTATTCTGGGGGTTGCGATCCCCTGCACCGCATTTGCCTATATTCTCTACTTTGCAGCGCTTCGATCCGCCGGCGCGACCAACCTCATGTTGGTGACGCTGATGGTGCCGATTGGCGCTGTTATCGTTGGCGCCATGTTCCTGAACGAAATGGTCGGATGGGAAACCGTCGGTGGCATGGCGTTGATTTCGCTTGGTCTGCTGTTGATCGACGGGCGGGTGTTTCGGCTGTGGAAGCGCGGCGGGGCCACGGGGTCGTCCGGCGGGTAAAGGGCCGCAGGGCCTTCATTGCGGGCGCGCGGCGGTATACAAGTGCATCCCAAATTCGCCCCAAATTGCCAGCGGGAGGCGGGCTGATGGCCCTCCAGCTCTACAACACCCTGACGCGCCGCAAGGAAGCGTTCCAGCCGATCGATCCCGACCGGGTGACCATGTATGTGTGCGGGCCCACGGTCTACAACTTCGCCCATATCGGCAATGCCCGCCCCGCGGTGGTATTCGACGTGCTCGCGCGGCTCATCCGGCTGCTCTATCCGGAGTTGGTCTACGCCCGCAACATCACGGACGTAGAGGACAAGATCAACAAGGCGGCTGCCGACGAAGGCGTGCCCATCGACGTCATTTCCGGCCGCTACAAGGCCGCCTATGACGAGGATATGGGCGCGCTCGGCGTGCTGCCGCCGGATATCGAGCCCCACGCCACCGCCCACATCGCCGAGATGATCGAGATGATGGAGGCGTTGATCGAGAAGGGCCACGCCTATGCGGCGGAGGGGCATGTGCTCTTCAACGTGCCCTCTTTCGAAGGCTATGGTGCGCTCAGCGGCCGCAACCGGGACGAGATGATCGCCGGCGCCCGGGTCGAGGTGGCGCCCTACAAGCGCGACCCGGCGGACTTCGTGCTGTGGAAGCCGTCCACCGGTGATCAGCCCGGCTGGGACAGTCCCTGGGGCCTCGGCCGCCCCGGCTGGCACATCGAATGCTCGGCCATGGTCGAAAAGAATCTGGGCCGCGAGATCGACATCCATGGTGGCGGCCTCGACCTCACCTTCCCGCACCACGAGAATGAACTGGCGCAGACCGTCTGCTGCTATGGCGGCGGCTTCGTGCGCACCTGGGTCCACAACGGATTCGTCAACGTGGACCGCGAAAAGATGTCCAAATCCATCGGCAACGTGCTTCTGGTGCGCGACCTGCTGGACGACGCGCCGGGGGAGGCGATCCGCCTGGCGTTGCTCTCGGCTCAGTACCGCCAGCCGCTCGACTGGTCGGAGGACGGTCTCGCCCAGGCGAAGCGCAATCTCGACCGGCTCTACGGTGGACTGCGCGAGCTGGCCGATGTGCCGGTGCCGGTTGAGGTGACTCCGCCGCAGACAGTAGTCGATGCGCTTTCCGACGACCTCAATACTCCAGCCGCCATGGCAGAGATGTTCAAGCTGCTGACCGCCGCCAACACCGCCTCCACCGATGCGGAGAAGGTGGAAGCCAAAGCCGCGCTGCTCGGTGGCGGTTGGCTGCTGGGACTGTTGCAGGACGATCCCAACGCCTGGTTCGGCCATGCCGATGTGGGCGACGTCGACGCCGATCAGATCGAACTGCTGATCGTCCAACGCAACGAGGCCCGCGCGGCCAAGGACTTCGCCGAGGCCGACCGCATTCGCGACGAGCTCACCGCCCTCGGCGTGGTGCTCGAGGACGGCGCCGAGGGCACCCGCTGGAAGCTGGCAGGTTAGCTCACCCCACCAGCCGAGTGCGCCGCATCGGGTAGTGGGTGTTCTGCCCGGTGAAAGGCGGGAAGGTGTTGAAGTCGTCGCGCAGCTTGTGGCGCACGTCTGACTTGATCGACGCACCTAACGCCTCGAGCGTATCGAACACCACTTCGTTGCCGAGCATATAGTCCGCCGCGGGCAGCCCACACTGGTCCGTCCAGCCGACCGGCAGGTAGCACATGACGTTGCGGATTTCCGGAAACTCGCCCAGAAGCGGCGGGTGTTGGGCCACATAATGGGAAACGAAAGCGGCTTCGTCTTCGGCGGGGCGGTGATAGCGAACCACATAGGAGATCGGCGCCGTTAGCGGCGATGGCGCGTCTTCTCCTTCCACCGGATAGAAGGCCATCTCCATCATCTCCTGGCTGACCTCAGCCGCAACCGGGCATCCGGTGCGGTCCACCGCGGCCATGCGATAGCCGTCGGTCGCGCTCGCCGCTTCTGCATCGGCCAGGCTGGCAAAGCCGGCCATCATGGTCGCCATTGGGCCCGCGCCATCGTCCAGGTAGGGGTCGCCAATCGGCTCGGCCGGTACGTAGAGATCCAGGCTCTGAAGCCCGGGCAGCGCCTTGAAGGCGTCCAGCGGAGCGCCGTTGAGCCAGGCGCGGAAGGCCTCGCCATCGGCCTCTGCGCCGTCGTAGATCGTGAAAAGAACGTGGGTCATGCGGGGTCCTTTTGGGATGGTTCGGGTCCAGGGGCCTCGGCGCGGAGTGGGCCTTGCGGCCCACCGTCTTCTTCCAGAATACGCATCAGCCGGCGGATGCTGGCATCAGCGTCGGCGCGCGACCGGTCCCGGAAGGCGGGGTCGTTTACCAGGGCTTCAATCGCGGCTGGGTCAAGCGCACCTGCCGTCGTCAGAATGGTCTCCAGCGCCACACGGCGCGCCCGCTCCTCATGCAGCTGGCTGGCCAGTTCGAGAACCAGCCCCGCCAGCTTGTCGATGGCGTTCTCATCCAGAAACTTCAGGTCGCTCATGCCGGCTTCTCCGCCTCCAGCACCGCCCAGGGAAAATGCCAGTCGGTGCGGGGCGGCCAGATCAACTCGTCCTGCCGGCCCGGCTTCGGGCTGTGGGGACGCTCGTCGAACGCGACCCAGCGCGCATTCATCAGGCCCGTGGCCTCGCATATCTCCATCGTGTCCGCGGCCATGGCGTATGGCATGAAAGGCTCGTTATTGCGGGCGCTGTGGCCGGTCAGCACATGGTTGCGCAGTGCGTCGCCGGTGTAGCGAAAATCGAGCATGCGCAGCAGGCCGCCGGGCGCCAGCAGACGGGCGGCTTCCCGGATGGTTTGCGCCAGCGGTTCCGGGGGCAATTCATGTAGCAGCATGGTCGACGCGACCAGGTCCATCGATCCGTCGTCAAGGCCGGTGTCGCAGCAGTCACGTTGCAGAAACTGTACGGGCAGCCCAAGCGCGCCGCACTTTTGATGGCCCATCTCCAGGCAGGGCGCGGCGAGATCAACGCCGATGACTTCCGCATCGGGATAGAGGCGGGCAAACGGCCAGGTCGATTTGCCGAAGCCGCAGCCCAGATCAATGATCCGGTGATAGTCCCGCTTCGGCACGGCAGTTTCTGCGAAGAGGGTATGGAACGTGTAGTCGTCATTCTCGCCCAGCATGACAAGCTTCGCGCCGAGCTCGTAGACCTCTGCCGTCTGGCGATTCCGCCAGATACCGCCGGGTTGCACGTGGATGTCCCAGTCGGTGTACCAGTCGGGCAGGGCCAGGCCCGGGTCCAGATCCAGGCCTCCGCCGGCCTTGGCCGCTGAAGGCGTGGTTTCGCTGCCGTTGGCCAGCACCGTGTCCTGGGTCGCCCGCCACAGCATTTTCTGGGAGCCGCGTTCAAGCCAGGCAAACCAATCATGCAGGGGCAGACCGTCGGCCACCGCGGCCGCATCGTCGCCCGCTGCTGCCTCTACCTGTTCGGCAAGCACCGGATAAAGTGTGTCCGCCCAACGCCGACGGAGCGTGAGCACGAAATCGATCCGGCTGGCGTCTTCAAGCCGCACGGTCTCAACCACCTTCGGCCAGTTGCCGCCCTGCCAGATCGCCGGGGTCAAACCCGCCGGCGCGCAACACGTCGTCGATCTGGCTGTGGGTGATGCGCAAGCCACGTTCAAATCGGCCGGCGATCAGGTGTTCATTGGCGCCAGAGCGCAGCCCCATCTGTTCCTTCGCCGCGGTGCCGAAATCCTCTTTCTCGAAGACGTTGTAATGGATCAGGTCGAAGGACCGCTGCCAGCGGCCGGCTTCCTCGTCGTTTTGCGGCGCGTGCGCCACCAGCATGGTGTCGATCACCGTGGTGTGGTCCGGCCCCTGGGGGTGGAAGGTGAAGGCGTTGATATAGTCCGGGCTCACCACCAGAAGCGTCCCGGGGAACAGCCAGTAGGTGAAGGTCAGGCGCTCGCGGACGCCTTCGGGACTGTCGACCACATCGCCGGAGTCGGCCAGTCGTTGGCGTGCGATGGCCGTCCGTACATTCAGGCCTAGCTGGTCGAAGACCACATCATCGTCGGTGAAGAAGGGCGCCAGCGTTGCCTTGTGCAGGCGCTGCACGTGATAGCCTTCGAAAAACCCATCCAGGATCATCTTCCAATTGGCGGGCACTTCGCTGGTCGCCTGGGCAAACTGGACGTGGCCTTTGAGATCGAACCAGTCGAGGTCTGCGCCGATCTCGCCGAGATTGGCGCTCAGGTCCAGCTTGGCCTCGCGATCCAGCAGCACCCAGATGAAGCCATGGGCCTCCTGGCAGGGCAGTTCCGCCAGTTCGATGTCGTCTATCCGGATGTTGGGGAAACCCAGTTCGCGTTTGGGCACATCCACCAGCTTGCCGTCCAGACCGTACATCCAGTTGTGGTAGGGGCAGACCAGGGTGCTTTTCCGGCAAACACCTTCCTCTTCCACAAGGCGCATGCCCCGGTGGCGGCAGACATTCAAAAAGGCACGTATGTCACCTGCCTTGTCGCGCACCAGCAGGATCGGCATGCCGGTCAGGTCGTGAACCAGGCAACTGCCCGACTGCGCCAGAATTGAGGTTCGGCACAGCGCCTGGGGGTGGCGGCGATAGAGAATGTCCATCTCCGCCCGGTGCATGTCCACATCCCAATAGCGGCCGACGGGCAACAGATATTCAGACTCGTCCACGGCCGGTTGGCCGGTCGCCATTTGCTCGACCATGCGGCGCAACTGGTCCGGCTGGCCGCCAGTGCCTTCAGGCGCAAAGAGGGGCTGAAATCGCGTATTCATCCTGATGATGAGCCTATCATGGGGGGCAGGAAGGTAAAGGCTGGTTGGGTGATCGCGTTCTCTGGGTCAAAGTTTCTCCAGATGTGGTGTTTTGTGGGGGAATGTGGGGGAGCCTGATATTTCACAAGAGCTAATGGGGTAGAGTATAGGTATTTAATCCGTAATTTGGCAAATTCAAGAACCTGTGCTGCGCAACCGGATGTGGGGGATGCTGGGCGCGCAGGCCGGAAGGGACCTTCTCTCTGACCGAATCGCACGGGCACACGCTCCGGCGCAACGATACCCTTGACGAAACCAGCCTGAACCGTCACCCACCGGGGGCACATCCTACGGAAAGATATTCATGACCGCGTCCTTCGTAATTGACCCGCCTGCCACTGCCAGCGTCGCCGTCGATGGCAGCGCCGAGCGTTTCCCCGTTCGCCGGATCTTCTGCGTCGGCCGCAACTATGCGGCCCATGCGAGGGAGATGGGCACGGACCCTGACCGGGAGCCGCCCTTCTTCTTCACCAAGCCCGCGGATGCGGTGGTCGATAGCGGCGGCGCCGTTCCGTACCCGCCGGAGACCAGCAATTTCCATTTCGAGATCGAACTTGTGGTTGCCATTGGCCAAGCGGGATTTCGTATCCCTGAGGGCAAGGCGCTGGACCATGTCTACGGCTATGCGGTCGGCATCGACCTGACCCGCCGTGATCTGCAGGGCCAGGCCAAAGACACCGGCCGGCCTTGGGACTGGGGCAAGGCGTTCGACCTTTCGGCCCCATGCGCGCCGCTCCACACGGTCGCGAATGCAGGGCATCCGGCAGCCGGCCGCATCTGGCTGGCCGTCAACGATGACGTCAAACAGGACGCCGACATCAATGAGCTTATCTGGTCGGTGCCGGAGATTATCTCAATCTGCTCCCAGTCCATGCGCCTGGCGCCGGGAGATCTGATCTATACCGGCACGCCTGCAGGCGTTGGGCCGATGGTCGCCGGGGATCGGGTCACTGGCGGCGTCGATGGATTGGGGGAAATCGCCCTTACAATTGGCGATCCGGTCTAGAGCCTGAAGCCCGCCAGCCAGGAATCGTGCAGGTTGCAGACGCTCATGGCGTAGAGCGGGCCCTTCATGCTGGTTACGTCGTAGAGCGAAATCGGCCAATCCTTGCCCGGCTCGAAGGTCTTTTCGCCGATCATGCGGAAGTTCTGGTCGAACAGCATGTGTTTGACGATGTAGTGGGCATAGCCGCGCATGTGATGGGGCGTCTTCACGTGGAGGGCGTTGCCCTTGCGCTCGAACACTGGCAGATGGGAAGCCGAATAGCGTGACCAGCGGCCTGGCCGCTTTTTTGTGTAGTAGACCGAACCGGCCAGCGGCGAGGTCAGCGGGTCAAAGGGTTTCGCCGCCTGTGCTGCGCCCGGCACCATCAGCGCCGCGCCGCCCAGCAGCGATGTTTCAAAAAAGCGTCTTCTGTCCATTTGACCTGTCCCTCATGCGTATTTTTGCGGCCATCATACCCTGACATTTGTGGCTAGAACACGGCCTGCTCAATCCGGATATCCTGCGCGCCCTTCCACAGGGTCAATGTGCCGAGCGCGGGCAGGTTTTCCAATCCGGAGGTCAGGGTGATGAAATGATTCCCGGCCAACTGCCCCACTTTGCTGGCGAAATGTACCCCGCCATAGGCCAGCAAAATCTCTGTCTCGCTGATGCCGCCGGGATAAATGATGATCTGGCCGGGCGCCGGAAAGCTGGTGTGGTTTTCAAGGCCAATGCCGAAGTCACGGTCGCCCAGCGGGATCCAGATGGCCTCACCGCTCCACCGGACATGGACGACCTGGCTCTGGAATGGCAGCGCTTTGGCGAAAGCTGCGCAGGTCTTGGGCGCCAGCTCGGTCTCCAAACGGGCGTCAAACCTGTAGGGACCCGCGGTGATGACAAGGTCGGTCATGTCTGGGGATCGCCTGCATTCGGTTTGGCAGGGGCGTCGGCGTGCTCAATCCGCTTATTGTCCAGGCGCTTCAACTCCAACACCGCACCGTTGAGCCGCGCGCCAGACAGGTTCGCTCCTGTCAGGATAGCCCGGTTCAGATTGGCGCGGAGCAGGTGTGCACCTTCCAGATTGGCGTCTTCGAGATTGGCGCCCGTCAAGTCGGCTTCCGACAGGTCTGCACCGCGCAGATCTGCGGCTTCCAGATTTGCCCAGCTCAAGTCCGCGCCGGAAAGGTTGGCGAAGGTGAGATTGGCCCGGGTCAGATTGGCGAAGCGCATGTTAGTGCCTGTAAGCGTCTGACCGCCAAGATCGGCGCCCTCCAGGTTGGCGTCCTGCAGATCGGCCTTCTGCAGCCGCGCCGTCTTCATGATCGCGCGCAGCAGATTCTCGCCTCTAAGATTGACATCCTGCATATGTGCGTCCGTGCCCTACAGTACCGCCTGGCGAATCAAATTAAGCCCGAGCAGAAAGATGCAGAAAAATACCACGTGACGAAACCGTTCTTGTGAGATGCGGCCGCGAAGTGCGACGCCAATGGCCATGCCCAACCCTGACGGCACCAGTGCGCCCCCGCCGATGGCCAGGTTCGTCAAGGTGAAAGCGCCATTCGCGGCCAGTCCTGTGAAAAATGCGATGGCGGTGATGAAAAAAACCATGCCCACAGCCTGGACAAAGTCGTCCTTCTGCAGGTTCAGCGCCTGCAAATAGGGCAGGACGGGGATCACCAGCGACCCGGTCATGGCGAACAGTACGCCGCCACACAGGCCTACTGGTGGTGACAGGATCGCCTCCTTGCCGGCGGGAATATGGAGATCCACGGTCACGAGATTCAGCAGCACATAGACCACCAGCAGGATGCCCATCATCAGGCCAATGATAACCGGATCGATCTGGAAGAGCAGGCTGGAGCCGAAGGCGATGCCGATGCAGCAGAACAGGTTGAGCAGAAACAGGCGGCGGAAAACCACCTTCCAGTGCAGCCCCTGCAAGGCCTGCCAGCCATTGACCGCCAGAATCGGAATTGCCGCGATCGGCAGCGTTTCCGGTACGGTGATGATGCTGGACATGAAGCCGATGGCCACCAGCGGCAGGCCAAGGCCGATCGTGCCTTTGACGATGCCGCCGAGGAAAAATGCCCCGGCCACAAGTAACAGGAACCAGACTTCCAGCATGGCTCGAAATGGCTTTCAACGGATGGAGGGGTGAAGACCCGCCAGGATCTACCCGTGAGGAACCGGCGTTCTAGCCGCCCCGCTCGCGAAAGCCAATCCGCCAGTTTGACCCCGCCCCGTTAGGGGGCAGGGTCGCAGCGGGGTTCAATGCTGGATCTAATACTGGGGCAGTGCCCAGATTAATGCAGGGTCAGGCCTTGCGGATTGTGGTGGTCAGTCTGTGCCAGCGGGCGCCGTCCACCTCAACGGTGATGCGGCAGCCATTCATGACCACCGTCTGCCGGCGCTTCACCAGCGTGCCGCCATTGCCGCCCAGACGCCGCGGCGGGTTCACCGACTTTGATTTGTAGGTGCTGGCGATGAGGCGGGCGGCGGTAGCGCCTTCCAGGCCGCAGGCCGCCTTCAGGACTTTGGCGAGGACGCGGTGATAGGGCCAGGTGGCGTCGTCGATGCCATTGTAAGTCATGATCAGCACCACCCGCTTGGGATCGGTGATGAGCACGGTGCTGCGCATGGTCTGGAGGAGGTAGCCAAGCCGGCCACCCGGCAGCGGGAAATCCTGGATCTTGGGGCCGGTCTTACTGAAGAGCGAAGAGCCATCCACCGGCGCGAACTTGGCGGCGGCGGGGGCCGCAAGGGTGGTCGTGGCGGCAACGGCGAACAGCGCCGCGGTCAGGCGGCGTGCAACAGGTCGATGAAGCATCAGGAACTCCAGAATGGGATGTGAGGGTTGACCTGACCTTACGCCTGTGCGGCGGAGCACACAGTGACCGCGATCACAGGTTGGCTGCTGGCAGTATCTGCAACATGAATCGGGCCGCGCACGGGATCAGCGGCAGGGGCCCGTGGGACGGGCGCACTGGTTGGCCGGTGGCAGCCAGCCGATAACCCGGCCAATCCGAACCCGCGCCCAGCCGCCGCGGCAGGCGAGCAGAACTCCCGGGCTGCGGGCGGCCAGGGCCGGGTTCAGGCGAATATCCACCCGCGCCTTGGGCGACGGATCTTCATGGAGCGGTATGCCTTTGCCGCCGACAGACTTGAGCCGCAGTTTCAGGCGCGAGCCGTGCAGCCAGCCATTGGCCTTCATCGCAAGACGCCCGCGGGGGTCGCGCACTGCGGCCACCCGGAACCAGCCCCTGTCACCGGCTTTCACCACGGCGACCAGGCCGCCCCGTCGCCACGGGATGGGCGCGCGCGCCTTGGCGCGTATGCTGGGCGCCGCCCGCAGCAGGGTTGCCCCGCCAACCCGATGCGCGATGATTGCGTTGAGGGCACAGCCCACCGGTTGCGCCATCGTGAGGGACGGATAGAGCGACGCGACGGCAGCAAGGCCGGCCGCCAATAGAAGGGTTCTTGAAAGCGGGATCAGGGGCATGTGGTCCAGGGCAGGCCGCACTGATTGTTCGGCGCCAGCCACCCCACATGGCGCTTGATGCGCACCTTAAGCCAGCCCCCGGCGCAGGAGATGAGCGTCGCCTGCCAATTGTCTCCGGGCCCCGAGAACCAACGCACAGTGCCCGCATCGCTGGCGGCGCGTTTGTAGAGAGGCGTTCCGCGCTTGTGCCGTTCCTGCAGGGAGACGCCGAGGCGGGATGCGTGCACCCAGCCCGGTCCTTTGAACGTCACCTTGCCTTCCATATTTTCGGCGCGGGTGATCTGCAGCCAACCCATGTCGCTCGCCTGGATATCAACGACCGTGCCCCGCTTCTGTTTGGGGATCACGCCGATGCGTTTTGCTTTGAGGGACGGTGCGGACCGGACATTGACGCCCTTCGGGTCAGGGTCGATCACGTAGCCGGCGACCTTGGTACATTTCACCGGTGCTGCCGCGACACCTGCAGCCATCATCAGCGTGGCGGCGGTTGCAACCGCGGCGCCAAGTGCGCATCGGCAGATCAGCATTGTTCGCCCCTTTGCCTAACCCGTTGTTTGCGGCTCACGCAGCCTTGCGCGCGCCGTTGATCACCTGCCACAGCAGGTGTGGCGTCGCCGGCATGTCCACATGGGAAATGCCGGTGGCGCCATGGATCGCGTCGACAATAGCATTGATCACCGCCGGCGGCGCGCCGATTGCGCCCGCCTCGCCGGAGCCCTTGATGCCCAGCGGATTGGTGGTGCAGCGCACGTTGTGGGTGTCAAAGCTGAACATCGGGAGCCGGTCCGCCTTTGGCAGGTCGTAGTCCATGAGCGAGCCGGACAGGAGCTGGCCGGTCTCCTCGTCATAGACCGTATGCTCGTGAATCGCCTGGCCCAGGCCCTGGACGATGCCGCCATGCACCTGGCCTTCCAGCAGGATCGGGTTGATTACATCACCGAAGTCGTCGACCACCGTATAGCGGTCCACGTCGATGTTGCCCGTGTCCGGGTCGATCTCCACCTCGATGATGTGGCAGCCGTTCGGGAAAGTGGGCGCCTCGGGCGTACGGACATATTCGTCGTCCAGGCCCGGCTCCATGCCGTCGGGCAGATTGGCGGGGTCATTGGCCGCCTTGGCTACTTCCCAGATCGACATGGTGCGATCGGTCCCGGCGACGCGGTACTCGCCATCGTCATACTCCACGTCTGCGGGCGCTACTTCCAGCACATGGGCGGCAATCTCCATACCCTTCTGGCGGATCGAGTCGGCGACGCCAAGGACGGCGGCTCCGCCCACGGGCACCGAGCGCGAGCCACCCGTCAGCCCCGGCGGGCAGAGGTCCGTGTCGCCCTGTTTGATGGTAATGCGTTCGGCGTCGATGGCGAGCGCGCCTGACAGAATCTGCGTATAGCTCGTGGTCAGGCCGGTGCCGTTCTCCATGGTGCCGATATAGATGGTGACGCCGTCGTCATCGAACTTGGCGATGGCGGTTTCCGGCGCGCCGCCGCCGCAACGCTCGATGTAGCAGGCCATGCCAATGCCCCGGTATTTGCCCTGCTTGGCGGCTTCGGCCCGGCGCGCCTCAAAGCCTGCCCAGTCGGCCTGGTCCATGGCCATTTCCATGATTGTTTGAAAATCGCCGCTGTCATAGACCACCGGCAGCGGCGCGTCGTAGGGCATCTCCGACGGCTGGATGAAGTTACGGCGGCGAATCTCGTCCGGGCCCAGCCCCATGTCGCGGGCGCAAGCGTCAACCATACGTTCCAGCAGGTAGGCCGCTTCCGGCCGGCCCGCGCCGCGATAGGCGTCCACCGGCACGGTGTTGGTCATCATCCCGCAGACGGTGATGTCAAAGACAGGCGTCTTGTAGAGGCCGCACATCAAGTCCGTGCCGTTGGTGGCGACCATAGGGATGAAGTTGGAGAGATAGCCGCCCATCGCGGACCAGGTTTTGAGACGCAGGCCCAGGAAAATACCGTCCACGTCCATGGCGATTTCGCAGTCATGCACGTGGTCGCGGCCCTGCACGTCGGACAAGAAAGCTTCCGAGCGGTCGGCCGTCCAGCGCACTGTGCGTTTGAGCCGGCGCGAGGCCCACACAGTCAGCGGCTGCTCCGGGTGTACAAACACCTTCATGCCAAAGCCGCCGCCCACCTGGCCGGTACGCACGGCAATCTTGTCGTCCAGCTTCAGAATCACGTCGGCGAGCTGCCCGCGAATCACATGCGGGCCCTGGGTAGGCGTGTAGAGATAGGACTTGTCATCCGCTGCATCGTAGGTGGCGACACAGGCGCGGGGTTCCATGGAATTGACGACAACCCGGTTGTTGATGACGCGCAGCTTCGTGACATGGGCGGCGGCGGCGAAGGCCTTGTCCGTGCCCTCCCGGTCGTTGGCCGGATTGGCCCACTCGAAGGCGGTATTGTTATCGATGTCGTCCCAGACCAGGGGTGCGCCGGGTTCGGCTGCGACTGCGGCGTCAACCACCGCCGGGAGTTCGTCATAATCCACGACGACCAGTTCAGCCGCGTCTTTCGCCTGGGCCAGCGTGTCGGCAACGATCAGCGCCACGGGGTCGCCCACATGCCGCACACGGCCCTGGGCCAAGATAGGCCGCGGGGTATCCGCCCGGTCGGAGCCATCGGCATTCTGCATCGGGATCGCGCAGGGGATCGGCCCGAGGTCGTCGGCGGCGACATCGTCACCGGTCAGGATTGTGTGAACGCCAGGTGCGCCTTTCGCGTCTTCCAGGTCGATGCCGAGAATGTTCGCGTGGGCGACCGGGCTGCGAAGGACATAGGCATGCAGCGCGTCGTCCATCTTCAGATCGTCTGTATAGGTGGCCTGGCCACGTACCAGGGTGTTGTCCTCCAGCCGATGAACGGCCTGTCCGACCCCGAATTTGGTCATATTATTGTTCCCTCTCCCGCCGGATTTCCGTCGTATCGTCGTATAAGTGTTGGATAGCTGTCGCCGGCCCGCCCTGACGGAGCCCGGTCTATACACAGATAGCCCGGTGGTTTGCCGGGTCAAGACAGCCAGCCGGAAGATTGCCCGACGGGCAGAATCTGCGCAACCGCAACGATTGCAAAGAAGATTTCTATGAGCGGTAAAGCTAAATGGCTTGGTTTGTTGGTTGTCGTCGCCGCCGGTGCTGGCGCGTGGTGGTATTTCGCCAACGATGCCGCGACTGAAACTCCCGTCTGGCGGACGGCCAAGGTGACCCGCGGCACGATCCAGAGCACGGTATCGGCGAGCGGTTCCCTGAAGGCCGTGGTCACGGTCGATGTTGGCACCCAGGTGTCAGGCCAGGTCAGCGAGCTGCGCGCCGACTACAACACCCAGGTCAAGAAAGGCCAGGTCATCGCCCGCATTGACCCGCGCACCTTTGATGCGAAGGTGAAGGAATCAGAAGCGGACCTGGAAATCTCCCGTGGCCAACTGGCGGTTCATATCGCGGCGGTGAAGGGTATGGCGTCCGACATCGTTGCCGCGAAGGCGGCGCTGGTGGAGGCGAGGCTGGACTTGGAGCGGAAGGTGAAACTGCTCCCTGGCCGTACGATTTCGAAGGCGGTCTATGACAAGGCCAAATCTGCCTTTGACCAGGCTGCTGCGAAGGTGGTGGCGACGGAGTCCAAGGTGCTGCAGCAGAAGGCACAGATTGCGGTCGCCCGCGCCCAGGTCAAACGCAACCAGGCGCTGCTGGCGCAGCGGAAGATCGACCTGGAACGCACCTTCATTCGCTCGCCTGTGGACGGTGTCGTGATCAACCGAAGCGTCGATGTGGGGCAGACGGTTGCCGCCAGCCTGCAGGCGCCGGTCCTGTTCACCATCGCGAAAGACCTGCGCCAGATGCAGGTGGAGGTCAGCGTCGACGAAGCGGACATCGGCCGCATCGCAGTGGGCCAGCGGGCGGATTTTACCGTCGATTCCTTCCAGGGCCGCACCTTCCGCGGCCGGGTTCAGCAGGTGCGCAAGGCGTCGAAGGAAGAATCCAACGTCATCACCTATACGGTCATCGTCGCCACCCGGAATGATGACCTTCGCCTGCTGCCCGGCATGACCGCCAATGTCACCTTCGTCATCAGCCGGCGGGATAATATTGTCAGGGTCCCCAACCGGGCGCTGCGCTTTCGTCCACCGGGCGTTGCCGCGGAGCAGGCGTCATCAGGCAACAGTCGCGCGGCGCGCATGCGCGCACGCCTCGACAAGCTGGCCCGTGATCTGAAACTGACGCCCGACCAGAAGCAACGGGTGGCGGCAGCCTATCGCGAGATGTTCGAGAAGATCAGAGCCCTGCGCGGTGGCGGCGGCGGCAATATCCGCGAGCAGTTTCGCACCTTGCGCCGGAAGCTGATGTCCCGCCTGCAGTCGATCTTGACCCCGGCGCAGTTCAAGCAAATGGCAGGAATGCGCCGTGGCGGGCGAGGTGGACGTGGTGGTCGGGCCGGCGGCCAGGCGCGCGGCCGTCCCGGCCGGGTGTGGGTCGCGGGCGCCGATGGTGTGCCCCGTGCGGTGCGCGTCACCGTCGGCATTACCGATGGCCAACATACGGAACTTCGCCGTGGCGAGATCAAGCCGGGCGACCAGGTGATCGTCGGCATCGACCGCACCGGCGGCCGCAGCCGCCGCCCGCGTCTGCGCCTCTAGAAAGTGGTGCCGCCCACATGGCCACGATGATCGAAACCCAAAGCCTGACCAAGGACTATGTGGTGGGCGCAGATGTGGTCCATGCGCTGGCCGATGCGGACATCCGTATCGACGCCGGTGAACTGGTCGCTATCATGGGGCCGTCCGGCTCAGGCAAATCCACCTGCATGAACCTGCTCGGATGTCTCGATACGCCGTCGGCAGGCAGCTATCATTTCGACGGGGTCGAGGTGTCGTCCATGTCGACCGACCAACTGGCCGCCGTGCGCAATGAGAAGATCGGCTTCGTTTTTCAGAGCTTCAATCTGCTGGGCCGGACCTCCGCACTCCACAACGTGGAAATGCCGTTGATCTATGGCAATACGCCGGCCCGCGACCGGCGCCCCCGCGCGGTGGCGGCGCTGAGCGCGGTAGGCCTGGCCGACCGCATGGATCACACCCCGGCGCAACTGTCCGGCGGTCAGATGCAACGGGTCGCCATTGCCCGCGCTTTGGTCAACGACCCGGCGTTGTTGCTGGCGGATGAGCCCACTGGCGCGCTGGACACCCGGACGGGTCTGGAAATCATGGCCCTGTTCCAGAAGCTGAACGGCACGGGCATCACCGTGGTGCTGGTCACCCACGAACCCGAAGTGGCTCGGTTCGCACAGCGCATCCTGCGGTTTCGCGACGGCCGCCTGGTGTCCGACCAGGGCCAGACGCCAGAAAGCGCCATGGCGCTGTTGGCAGAACTGGAACCGGACGCCGCCGTGGCGCCCGTACCGGAGGCGGCGGCATGAAACTGTCTGATTGTCTGATGGCTGCCGGCCACTCACTGCGCGCCAACAAGATGCGCAGCATCCTGACGTCGCTGGGAATCATCATCGGCGTCGGCGCGGTGATTGCGATGATTGCGATTGGCACCGGCGCTGAACAGCGGGTGCAGCGGGTCATCCAGCAACTGGGCTCAAACATTGTTTTGCTGCGCAATGGCACATCGGTGGCAGGCGGACGGCGTGGCGGCTCAGGCACCCGCGTGACGTTGACGGAGCAGGACGCCGCCGCCATCGAGCGACAGGTGGATGCAGTGCAGGTGGCGGCGCCAGAGGTGCGCGGCACGGGTCAGGTGATCTATGGCAACACCAACTGGCACACCATCCTCTACGGCCTGACCGAGGGTTACTTTACGGCCCGCAACTGGACCGTGGATGAAGGCCGCATGTTCACCGGTGCAGAGGTGCGGTCGGCGGCCAAGGTGGCGCTGATTGGCAAAACCGTGGCGCGGGAACTTTTCGCGGGTGAAGACCCGATCGGCAAGGTCATCCGCATTAAGAAAGTGCCCTTTATGGTCATCGGCATCCTGGGCGAGAAGGGCCAGACGCCCTGGGGCTCAGATCAGGACGATGTGATTTTCCTGCCGATTTCGACCGCCAAAAAACGGGTGCTGGGTGGACGGCGCATTAAGGGCAACCTGGTGGCCGGCATTACGCTCAAGGCCGTCAGCGCCGCTGCGGTGGACGAGGCGGTGCGGGAAACCCGCGCGCTGCTGCGTCAGCGCCACCGCCTGCGCGCCGGCCAGCCCGACGACTTCCGGGTGCGCAATATCAGCTCCTTCCTGAAAGCCCGGGCCGAGAGCAGTCAAGTGATGTCGATCCTGCTCGCCTCTGTCGCCGCAATCTCTTTGCTGGTGGGCGGCATCGGCATCATGAACATTATGCTGGTCAGCGTCACCGAGCGGACGCGGGAGATCGGCCTGCGTATGGCTGTGGGGGCGCGCGGGCGGGACATCCTGCTGCAGTTTGTGGTGGAGGCGACCGCACTGGCGTCGATCGGCGGCCTCTTGGGCATCGGCCTCGGCGTCGGCGGGTCAGAGATCCTGGCGGCGGTTGCCGGTTGGGAAATGGTCATCGAACCCCAGGCGATCATCCTGGCCGTTGCCTTCAGCGCCGCCATCGGCATCTTCTTCGGTTTCTACCCGGCGCGGAAGGCCTCGAAACTCGACCCTATCGAGGCGCTTCGCTACGAGTGAGGACGGTTTCTAGCGCAAGGCTTTGAGCCTGTCGCGCAAGGCGCCTGCTGCCACTGGCGTATAGGGACCGTCGGCGCGGTAAAGAACCCGTCCGGCTTTGTCGATCAGCAGGACATGGATCACCCCGTTGCTTTGCGGCAGGCGAAGCGCGCGGCGGAAGATGGTCTTGTCCAGATAGAGCGTGATGGTGCGGCGGCGCTGATCGATGTCCGGGATTCCCCGGCGCATGCCACGGTCGATCATCCAGCCCATGAAGAAGCCGGTCGTTCCCGATATCGTCGGTAGCTCATACCAGCGCACGCGCTTGTCCTGCGCCTCCAGCGCATTCAGGAACGGCATCCAGGTATTCACATCAGCCTGTTGCTGCCGGCGATAGGCGATGACCACGACGTTGTACTTGCCCTCCAGTTCTGCAGGCAGGCGATAGGCCCGGCGCTCCAGATTGCGGGCCGTGACGGTCGGAAAGCGCCCGCCGGGCTGGATGGATTTGTCGCTTGCGCCAACTTGCGGCGTTGCGGCGAAGGCGGTCACGGCGATCGCCGCGACCACGAGGGTGGCTGACAAAACCTGCCGGGCATGCAACATGGGGTCGTCCTTTTCTGCTCTCCCGTTCCTGGTGATACGCACCAGTGCGGGGGATGGATCATCCGTCAGGCGCGCCATGGTTGAGTCTCCCGATTCCCCCTCCATACCCCGCACATCTGCGACGGTTCTGCTGCTCCGCGATGGCCCGGACGGCCTCGAGGTCCTGATGCAGCAGCGGCATGAGGAGGTAGGCGTCTTTGCGGGTGCGCTTGCCTTCCCCGGTGGCAAGGTGGTGCCCGAGGACAGCTCTTCTCAGGTGCGCGCCCGTGCGGACGGCGTCGAGACCCACAGTGATGACGAGCTGGCGTTCGCCGCCTCTGCGGTCCGCGAGACATTCGAGGAATGTGGCGTGTTGTTGGCTCGGGAGATGGCGGGCGGACCGGTGGTCGGTGGCGACCGGGTCGCAGCCACATTCGGTGATCGCGTTGCACTGGACGCAGGTGACCTGGCCCTGGGCGATTTCCTGGAAAAACACGATCTGCGCCTGGCGCTCGACCTAATGACGCCCTGGTCCCACTGGATCACGCCCACCTTCGTGCCTCGCCGATTCGATACCTGGTTCTATCTGGCGGCCGTGCCGGAAGGTCAGGTGGAAGACGCGGAAAGCAATGAAACTGTCGAGATGATCTGGATCCGCCCGCAAGACGCGCTCGCGGCGGCGGAGGCGGGTGAGCGCTCGCTCTATTTCGCCACCCGCCTGAATGTTGGCGAGCTGGCACAGTTCGATACGGTGGCTGCCGCCATCGCCCATGCCCGGCAGAAGACCATCCCCGTGGCTATGCCTGAGCGGGTGGAGACAGACGACGGCGCCATTCTGCGGCTGAACGAAGAGGCAGGTTATGGTCTCTGGGAAATTCCACTGCCTGTGGCGGCCGGCCAGAAGCCCATGAAAGGCTTCGTCTACCGGTCGACTGCATAATCAGCAGCGCCGACTCCTTATTCCCGCCACTGGCCCACATATTTCATCCCGAGCGGTATTCCCATGAATGAGCAGGCAATGATTGAACTGGTCGGCCGATATTTCGACGGCGTCGACGGGGAAGATTTCGCCGCGATCACCGCAACGTTGACGGACGATTGCGTCTTTACCATCGAAACTCATGGGGTCCGCTTGCAAGGGCTGGCCGAGATCGAGGGCATGTTCAGGCGGCTCTGGGCGAACCATGCTGCGGTTCGCCACGAAGGGTTTGTCTTTGTGCCCGCGCCCGATCATGACCGCATCGCCGTGAGGTTCGCCGTCATCAACACCCATCACGACGGCAGTCTGGCCCATAAATCCAACTGCAATTTCTTCGAGATCCGCGACGGACGATTTACCCATGTCGCCATTTACATGGCCGGTGAAAATACCCTGGAGCGGGGATGATTGGCCCTGCGGTTCGGGCCTATGATTTCGGGGCCGCCACTTGCCTGCCGGCCGGCATGGCGTATGCTTCGATACGGTGCCACAACCGTGGCTCGCCGCGTTGCCCCAACACCGCAGCTTCAGATGAATTCAAACGCAGGAAATAGACGTTGGTGGCGCTATTTGCTGCTGATCTGCGCCTGTCTTGTTCTGCCGATGCCGATAGACCAAGCGCAGGCGCAAACGACGGCTTGCCCGGTTCTTGGCGACATATCCGGCACGTGGCGCGGGCGGGGAGAGGCGCGGCGGAAGCCGGTCGATGATTTTGAAGCGATCCGTTGCCGGCTGGCGATCGCCTGGAAACCGGCGTCGAGCCAGCTGGTGATCAATCTACAATGCAAGAGCGCCGACACGGATTTTGTCATACGCGGCTCGATCTCGGTGTTGCCGCCGGGCAAACGTCTGTCCGGTGTCCTCGTGAGCACGCCGGGGCGGCGCCGCGCCAACGCCACGGGGACGTGCACCGGCCGCGAGATGACACTCGTCTTGCAGTTCCCCAAGGACCAGCGCGACGAGCTTGGAGACCGCCACATGCATATCGCCCTTTCGCCCGCGCGGAAGATCCTGTCCGGCCGGATCTGGAGCGCAAAGAAAAGTGGCGGCGGTGACCTGTTGACGGTCAAGTTCCAGCGCTGACACGCAGCGTCATGCAGGACACTGGCAGAAGCCCGCGGCGATGACAGTCAAACTCGAGCTTGAGCGCATCGGCCTGCTGGCGTTGAGGTGGCCACGCCTCCTTTTGGGAGTGCTGGCGGTAACGACACTGTTCTCCATCTATGGTTTGATCCGGGTCAGCTTCAATAGCGACCTGAGGGAAATCTACCGTGCGGATTCGGCGTCATTTGCCAACCTGCAGAAAATGACCAAGCACTATTCGACCAGCGAGAATGATGTCCTGGTGTTGGTCGAAGGCGGTGGACTGTTGACGCGCCCGGTGTTGGGCAAGCTCCGCGCGCTCCATCTGGACCTGCGCTTTGTTGACGGGGTGAAGCAGGTCTCTTCGATTTTCTCGGCGCGGGCGCCTCCCACCCACGGCAAGCGATCAGGACCGGTCATACCGGCCAGGATTCCGAAGGGCGATAGCCTGCGCGAGGTCATCGCGGCCTTGCAAGCCCACCCTCTTGTCGGCGGCGCATTGCTGTCGCGCGACGGCAACACAGCACTCTTCGTCGTCGAGCTCGCGCGGCAACCGGCAAAGCTGAGCCAGTTTCGCGACCTGATATCAAGGATCCGCGGCGCAACCGCAGCAGCCCTGAAAGACAGCGGCCTGCGCGCCACCCTGACCGGCTCGCCGGTCATGCGCCTCGAGATAATTCAGGAACTGTTTCGCAACCAGTTCCTGTTCATGGCCATCGCTCTGGCATTTGGCATCGGCATTTGCTGGCTGGTTCTGCGGTCCCTTCGACTCGTCCTGCTGGCCATCGTGCCCACGGTGACGGCGATGCTGATGGTCTTCGGTGTGATGGCCTTGCTGGGACAGGAGATCAACGTTCTCACGAATGTGGTGCCGGTGCTTGTTGCCGTCATTGCACTGTCGGATTCTTTACATCTGCTGTTTGCGGTGCGGCGCAGTATGGAAGGCGGCGCGTTATTGGGAGATGCGGTACGGGGCGCGATTGAGGAGGTCGGGCCGGCCTGTGTCATGACCTCGATCACTACTGCAATTGCGCTGTCATCGCTGTTGCTGGTGCCCCATACGCTGATCTCGGGTTTCGGACTTGCTGCCGCGATTGGCGTTGTGCTGGCGTTTCTCGCGGCAATCATCGGCGTACCGGGACTGGCCATGGTCTGCCTGAAGCGATGGCGGCCGGCGGCGCCGGAGAAGGCGCCTGCTCTCATCAGAGCAGGACGCCGGTTGAGTGCAATCACAGCCGGGTTTGTCATTCGGCGACCACGCATGATTTCTGCGGTTGGCCTGATTCTTCTGTTTGTGTGTGGCGCCCTCTATTTTCAGAACACGACCCGATACGTGTATCGGGAATATCTCCCGGCGAGTAATGCCGCACATCAAAGCCTGTTGCGCATCGACAAGACCCTGGCCGGCGCCAGCAGCATACGCATCGTGCTGGAGTGGCAGCGCGGCACGGACCTGTTCGCTGAGATCTCCCTATCTGCGATCGCCAAGGCGCACCGTCTGCTCGCAGGTTTGCCTTTTGTCCGCCAGACGTGGTCGTTGCATGGCCTGCTGGCCTGGATGGAAGCGGGCGGCCTGTCCCGGCCGGCGGCTGTGGCCACCTTGCGCGGTGCATCGTCCAGGTTTGAACGCCGCCTGATTTCCACGGGCAGTCGGTCTGCCATGGTTGTCGCCCAGTTTCCCGACCGTGACGCGTCTCTCCTGTTGCCGTCGTTGCGGCGCGTGGAGACCGAACTTGCGAAGATTGTGGCCGCGACACCGGGCCTGACCGCTTATGTCACCGGCATATCGGTCATTTCGGCGTCCTCGGTCACCGAGATGATCGAGTTGTTGAAGCGCAGTCTTCTGCTGTCGGTGCTGCTGATTGTCCTGGTCATCGGCGTGACCAACCGTTCGCTGGGCGCGGCGCTGGTGAGCATATTACCAAACTTGCTGCCGATTGTGGCGGCCGCGGCCTGCCTCTGGGTCGCCGGCGTCGGGTTTCAGGCGTCAAGCGTGGTCGCATTGGTCATCGGCTTCGGCATGGCGGTCGACAGCACGATCCATTTCCTCAATTACCATCGGCGGGAGACCGGTCGGCAGATCGGTCGACAGACTGGCCAAAGCGGATTGCCGGAAGCCGAGGCTGTTCGCCAGACGATCGTGGCGCTGGGGCCGGTCGTCCTGATGAGCACGCTGGTACTGGTGTTCGGGCTGGGCAGCACACTCACAAGCAACATGCCGACGCTGCAGTTGTTCGGTCTGGTCTCGATTGTCGTTCTGGTGGTCGCGTTGATCGGCGACATGCTGGTGCTTCCAGCCACCCTCGTTTTGGTCGAACTGGTCAGATCGAAAAAGAGCCGTGGCCAGTCCTGACAGTGCGGGCAAGCCGGTTCAGTAGGTGAAGCTGGCAAATCCCACGGTAAACCCCGCACTGGGGACGAGCGCCAGTAGATGATCGCCGCGTTTGAGCCGACCTTCATCTCGCGCGACAGCGATGCCCAACGGGATCGATGCCGAAACCGTGTTACCAAATCTCGGAGAAATGTCGAAATATTTGTCCAACGGCAGCTTTAGTTTTCGTCCCACATGCAGGCATGCGCGACCGAGGGAATGGGACAGGATCAGATCATAGGCCGAGGACATCAGCCGTGGGTCATCCCTGAAGGCCTGGACCGACTTTTCAAGCGCGACCCTGACCAGTTTCCGCGAGTCGGTGATGAATTGGTTGGCGCTGTCGATCATCGGGCTTTCCGGCGGAAGGTATTGGTCGGCATTGCTGAACGGAATCATGCTGAGTTCCAGATGCTCGCTGAATGTCGAGAAGCTGAAATAGAAATCGTCGTCGCACTCACCGCCACCGCCGTTCTTGCTGACGTCATCAGAAGTCACAACGGTCGCGGTTGCCGCTTCGCCGACCGTGAATGACGCCAGGTGCCGTTCCAGGTCCGTCTCGTCTTCGACTTCCAGCGTCAGATATTCATGGGAATTGCATTCGCAGTTGACGATGATGCCGGTCTTGTAGGCGCCTGACTTGAGGAAGCTGTGGGCAACCTGAACGCCGCGCAGCCAGCTGGCGCAGGCCTCTACCACATCGAAGCCGGAGGCCCGGCGAAAACCGTGGTTCAATTGTATGAGGCACGCCATTGACGGCTCGATCCAGCCCCGGCCGACGCCCACATAGATGATGAACTCGATGTCATCGGGCTCGACCGCAGCCCGTTCCATCGCCTGACGAACGGCTGAATCCATCAGATCAACGGCCCGTTCGCCGTCAGCGCGGATGTAGCGGGTCTCGGCGCCGCCCGCATGCAGAAACCCATAGATACGGCGTTCGAACTCCGCCAATTGCCGCTTGTCGTGGCGATCACGATTTGCCTTCGCCACCCACATGGCGATGTCGTCATTTGTAACTTCCCGAGAGGGCAGAGCGGCATCAACGGCAACGATTTTCACGTTTTATGGTCCAAGCATATTGTGGGGGGCGGATAGTTTCGGAGGGTAACACCCGGCGGGTAACGCTGTAACCCGTGGTGGTGATCCGGTCTCCCGACTTCGGGCAAGGGTCAAGCGGGTCTCAGAATTTCACCCGCGATCCCATCATGATTTGGTATTGCCCAGCGCGCCGGCTTGTGCCGCTTGGATAACCATCATTGCCGCCGATCCGGTGCAGACGACCAGCCAGCGGGTAGCGATTCGGCGGCCCATGCCCTGTCCTCAAAACACCCAGTAACCACCATCGATGAGCAGGCTGTCGCCGGTGTGGAACTGACTGGCGTCGCTCATCAGATAGACAGCGATGCCCATGAAATCCTCGACCTTGCCCCACCGGCCGGCCGGGATACGGGGAAGGGCGGCCTCGGCGAAACGGTCCCAGGCGAACAACTCTTCCGTCATGTCGGTCTCGATCCAGCCGGGCAGGATGGCGTTGGCCGTGATGCCATAGCGGCCGAATTCCACGGCCATGCCGCGCAGCATGGAGACCAGCCCGCCCTTGGTGGCAGCATAGTGCTCGTTGCGCGCGGGGCCGGAGAGCGCCGCCAGGCTGGCCGTGCCCATCAGGCGTCCACCCGGGTCGCCGGCTTCCGCCCGCTCGACCATGTGTTTCGCGGCGGCCCTGAGAGTCCAGAAGGCGCCGTCCAGGTTGACGGCCATCATCCGCCGCCATTCCGCGTCGTCGATTTCGAACATGTTCCGCGCTCGACCGGTGACGCCGGCGTTGGCGAAACAGCCGTCCACTCTGCCGAAATCCTCGATGGTCTCCGCCATCGCTTTGTCGACGGCTGCACTGTCTGCCACATCCACAACCATGGCTGCGGCCTTCGTGCCGTGGGCCTGCAGCGCCTCCAGCGCGCGGGCGTTCTTCTCCGGATTTGTGCCCCAGACACAGACGTCGCCGCCGGCCATGGCGATGGCCTCCGCGAAGCCCAGCCCAATGCCGCCGTTGCCGCCGGTGATGACGGCAACCTTGCCGGTCAGATCGAAGGGTTTGAACATGGGTGACCTGCTGCTTGTTTGGGGAATGCCTGCTGCCGCCAGATAGCACTTTACAGGATGCCGGCAAACCGATTGGATTTCCCCAGAGATCGACGGGCAATCAGGAAGACGGGGAAAGACATGGCGGACGCACAATTCGAGCTGCAGGCCGACTGGCGGCACATCAGCTATGAGGAAGTAGCAAAGTTCACCGAGACCTATGGCTTTGCCGGTTCGGTCGGCCGGGTCAACCTGGAGGGCGTCCATTATCGCCCGAAGGGAAAGGACTCCAAGACGCTGATGATTTTCATGCATCCCGCGTCCACCCTGCAGCTGCTTCCGGTGCCCCGCGCACTGCCAACTCACGGCATCCATGTGCTCTGCGCTGGCAGCCGCTATCCCAAGAACGATACCGCCCTAATCATGGAAAAGGTCATCCTGGATCTGGGCGCCTGGGTGCGGGCGGCGAAAGAGGAATGGGGCTACGAAAAGGTGATCCTCGGCGGTTGGTCCGGCGGTGGCTCCCTGTCGCTGTTCTACCAGGCCCAGGCGGAGAACCCGACCATCACCGAGACCCCGGCGGGCGATGCGGTAGATGTGGTCGGCGCCGGGTTGATTCCAGCGGATGCAATGACCTTCCAGGCCGCCCACCTTTCCCGCGCCAAGACGATGACGGAATGGATCGACGCATCAGTGCGCAACGAACTGGATCCGGATGATCGCGACCCCGAGCTGGACATCTACAACCCCCAGAACGGACCACCATATTCAGCGGAGTTTCTGGAGCGCTATCGCGCCGCACAGATCGCCCGCAATCGCAAGATCACGGCCTGGGTGCGCGAAACCCTGGACGATCTGAAGAAGCAGAACGGCAAGGAAATAGAGCGCGGCTTTATTGTCCATCGCACCATGGCGGATCCGCGCTTCCTCGACTCAACCATCGAGCCCAACGACCGCAAGCCGAAGTGGTGCTATCTGGGCGACCCGGAAACCGTGAATAGCGGGCCAGTAGGCCTGGGGCGCTTTTCCACTCTGCGCTCCTGGCTCAGCCAGTGGTCCTATGACGAAAGTCGTGCGGACGGCCCGGGCAATGCAGCGAAGATCAGCGTGCCGCTGCTGGCGATCGAAAACAGCGCCGACGATGGCGTGCCGCAGCCGCATACGCCGACAATCTTCAATGCTGCTGGCAGCGCCGACAAGGAACACCATGTCATCAAGGGCGCGACCCACTATTATCTGAACCAGCCGGAGCAGATGGCCGAAGCGATCAACCTGACGCTCGACTGGATGCAGAAACGCAACTTGCTGGAGGGATAGACATGCCCGACGCCGCCCTGGACAGCCGCGCCGAAGCGCGTGCGGCCCTGGTTACCGGGACCGTGGACAAAATTCGCGCCATTGAGACTGAGGAAGGCCTCAACCGCGACTCGCTTGAGAAGATGCGCCAGGCCCTGGTGGCGATGGCGGCAGAGCGCGAACTTTTCACGCTCGACGACTTTGCGCCGCCGCCAGAGGGTGGCGACATGAAGTCCACGCTCTACCGCCTGAGCGAAGACGATGACCATCGGTTCGCGCTCTATGCGAACGTGGCGCGGGCGGGGGTGTCTTCGCCGGTGCATGACCACACCGTCTGGGCAATCATCGTTGGCTGCCGCGGCCAAGAACTGAACCGCCGCTTCGATGCGCCGGACGACCGCAGCGGTCCGCCGGTAGAGCGGGACCAAGTGATGGTGGAAGACGGAACAGGCGTCGCGTTCATGCCCGACGATGTGCATTCGATTCATATCGACGGACCGGAGCTGGTGCTGAATTTCCACATGTATGGCAAGGGGCTGGAGCAGCTCCACGGCCGCCGGTTTCACAAGCCGGAGACCGGCGAGTGGATCGTCTTCCCCGCTCACAGCGATATCCGCGACGCGCGGTGATGTAAGCCCGCCCGAGCGCCGCAAGACGATCTACGGCCAAGCGCGCAGGTTGATGCGCGCCATTTGATCCGCGATAGCGCCATCCCGGCGGCCGGCTTTCCCGCCGTGCGGACGGGGCGATGCAAGAGGTAGCAGCATGAAGTCAATTTCCCCGCAGGCCCTGCGTGAATGTCTCACCGACGGGCAGGAATTCGCGCTGGTCGATGTGCGCGAGGAAGGTGTGTTCCTGTCCGGGCATCTGTTTTGGGCGGTATGCATTCCGCTGTCCCACCTGGAGATGCGCGCCTGGGACCTGATCCCGCGGCGGGAAACGCGGATCGTTCTGTGCGACGGCGGCGGGGACGGGCTGACCGGGCCGGCGACCGACCGTCTGGCGGCTATGGGCTACACGGATGTGGCGGTGCTGGAAGGCGGCGTTGACGGCTGGCGCGACGCGGGGTTCGAGGTCTTTTCCGGCGTCAACGTGCCGTCAAAGGCGTTCGGCGAGTTCGTCGAGCATGCCTATGACACACCCCGGATCCCGGCGGAGGATCTGAAAGCGCTGCAGGACAAGGGCGAGAATCTGGTGATCCTCGATTCCCGGCCCATGAGTGAATACCGGCGCATGAATATTCCCGGCGGCATCGACTGTCCGGGCGCGGAGCTGGTCTACCGGGTGCATGACGCCGTGCCCGACCCCGACACGCTGGTGGTAGTCAACTGCGCCGGCCGTACCCGCAGCATCATCGGCGCCCAATCCCTGATCAATGCCGGCATCCCCAACCGGGTGATGGCCCTGAAGGACGGGACCATGGGTTGGAACCTGGCCGGACTGGAATGCGCGCATGGCAACGAGACCCACGCGGCCGATCCCAGCGATGCCGGCCTGGGCAAGGCCCAGGCGGGAGCGGCAGCTGCTGCCGAACGCTTTGGCGTCAAAACCATCACCGCGCCCGAGCTCGACGTATTTCTGAACGATGGATCGCGCAGCACCTATGTGCTCGACGTACGCACGGAAGC
>JAJFFJ010000050.1 GCA_021776685.1 Alphaproteobacteria bacterium | reverse complement strand
CAACTATCTCGTCCCGGCGCCGTCCTTTCTGCCGGCTTTCGCGCCCTGGATGCTGGCCAAGCATCTCGGCTACTACAAGGCCGCCGGCTATGACGTCACCTTCGTCCGCGCCAAGGGCGGCGTCGACGTCGCCAAACAGGTCGGCGCCGGCAACGCGCCGGTTGGCGGCGGGCTCGGCGACACGCCGATCATCGTTCGCGCCAACGGCGTTCCGGTCCGCTCGGTCGCGCTGCTCGGCGGTGGCGCGCTCATGGTCCTGGTCGCCCGCGGCGACCGCAACATCAAGTCGCCCAAGGATCTGAAGGGCAAGACCGTGTCGGTGCTGTCCTATCAGGACACGACGTACTACGCGCTGCTCGGCACGCTGGCGAGCGTCGGGCTCACCAAGGACGACGTGAAGATCCTGGCGGTCGGCCCGCGCAACGTTCCGGGCTTCGTCATCGCCGGCAAGGCCGACGCCTGCGCCTGCGTCCCGGACTGGGAGATCTATGTGAAAGGCGCGCTCAAAGGCAAGATCGTCTCGATGCCGTCACAGCGCTACTTTCCGTCCATGGCCCAGGCTATCCTCGCCTCGGATGAGACAATCGCAAAGCGTCCCGAGCTGGTGCGCGCCATGGTTCAGGGCACGCTCAAGGCCATGAAGCTGATGATGCGCAAGCCGGCGCAAGCCGCCGCCGCCTATGTGAAAGCCGTGCCTTTGCACAAGGGCAAGGAAAAACTCATGACGGCAATCTTCCGTAACTTCACGAAGCGCGCCTATGCCGGTCAGACGACGCTGGGTGCGATGGATCCGATTCAGCTGAAAGAGCTGCAGGACCACTACCTGAAACAGGGCATCATCCGGAAAAAGACTCCGGTCAAAGACCTCTACACCAACAAGTTCGTCGAATAGATTGATCGGCCCGTCCAGCCTGGAAAGAATTTTCCCAAAACTGGACGGGCCGTTTCTACAGGCCGGGCGGCCTCACCGCCCGCATTGCCGTAACCGCAGCACCTAGCTACGGTTCGGGCGTAAACTGAAGTCGAGCGCCCACAAGCCAACTGGTCTTTCATGTCCAGCAAGCAAGACCGCCTCGCCCTGCCTGAGGGCCACCAGCTCCATGCGTACCGGATCGAGGGCACGCTCGGCCGGGGCGGATTTGGCGTCACCTATGAAGGGGTGGAGGAGCACACCGGCCGGCGCGTCGCGATCAAGGAATACCTCCCCGCCTTCATTGCCGTGCGCAGTAACGACGGCACCAGCGTGCTGCCCGCGGAGTCTGCGGCCGAGCCGGACTATCACTGGGGCCTGGACCGTTTCCGCAGCGAGGCGCGCACTCTGCTTGACGTGCGCCACCCCAACATTGTGCCCGTGCTGCAATATTTCGAGGCCAACAGCACCGGCTATCTCGTGATGGAATATCAGGAGGGTCAGGCCCTCGACGTGATCCTGGCGCCCGACAAGGTGCTCGACCCATCAGAAATCGACGGCCTTTTCCTGCCGCTGCTGGACGGGCTCAAGGTGGTGCACAAGGCAGGCTATCTGCATCGGGACATCAAACCCGCCAACATCTTCGTTCGCCGCGATGGGCGGCCCGTGCTGCTGGACTTTGGCGCGGCGCGTATGGCCCTTTCCGGTCACAGCAAGTCACTCACCACCATCATCAGCGAAGGCTACGCCCCCTACGAGCAGTATGAGAGCGACAGCCCACAGGGGCCATGGACCGACATCTATGGCATCGGCGCCACCATGTACCGCTGCATGACCGGTCTGAAGCCGGCCGACGCGCCCAGCCGTGTCGCCGCCGAGATGCGTAGCGCCACTGATCCGCTGAAGCCACTTGTCGAGGTCGCAAAGAAAAAATACCTGGCCCGGCAAATCGAAGCGGCCGACCGCGCCCTCAAAGTTGTGGAGGATCAGCGGCCGCAGACCATCGGCGATATGTACGGCCTGCTCGCGCCCACAAAGGCCGCACCGCCGAAAATGAAGACCGGCGCAGATGCGTCTTCACCAGCGGTGAAACAGAGCAACCGGGCCAACCTGATCGCCATGGCGGGCGGGGCTGCAGCAGTATTGATGGGCGTTACCGTTATCGTGTTGGCGATCATTCTCTCCGGCGGCAGCAGCGAAGACCCCGGCACCGGCCTCGCCGACCCGAACAACCCGGTGGTCAGGCAGCAGAAAGCAAGTTTCCTCAAGAATTGTGTCGCCCAGGTTGGCTCCCGGAAAGTTTGCCAGTGCCGCGCGGATCACCTGTATGCGCGCATGACCCGGGATGACGTGCGGATCTTCGCCGCCTACCATCAGGCTGGCCGCCGCGGGGACATGCGGACCTTTGTCCGCAATTATCACAAAGGCGATGACAAGAAGGTGCAGGCCTTCATGGCGCGGCTCACCGGCAACATGCTGGGCGCCCTGAACCGCTGCAAGCAGTAGGGCCTTTGTCCCAACCTAACGGGCCGCTGATCAATAGGAACCAGCGTGCGGGGCTGCTACCGCTCGTCAAATCGCCCGGCTTCACGTGCCTTGATGACGTCCACCAATCCGGCCGGCAGCGGCGTTGATTTGTGGGTGGTCTGATTGGTGTTGACCCAGACAATCTCGCCCGTGGCACGCAGGTCGTCCGCGTCCTCCGGGAAAATCGCCAGATTGAAAGACAGGCTGGTCCGGCCCAGGCGTCCTGTCCGCACATGGACCCGGATATTCTCCTCGAAATGCAGCGGCGCGTAATATTCCACCAGCGTTTTAACGATATGAAAGTCGTCGTCCGAGCCCGGGATACCGCCCAGACCGTATGGGTAAGGCAGCCAGTGGAAATACTCGGTGATCGCCACATCGAAGTAGGTCAGATAGTGGCCGTTGAAAACGATCCCCTGTCCGTCGATTTCCGAATAGCGGATACGAAAAGGATAGGAAAACGGGAAATCCGCCTTGGTGGGCAGAGCACTGGGCGCGGCGTCATTGGGCACGGGTCACGCCCTCCTTGTTTTTGATCGATGCTGCGAAGTCGTCCGGCAAAGGCTGGGGCTTGTGCGTCGCCTGGTTGAAGTTGACCAGCACCATGGTGATCTCGACCGCGGCCTGATCTTGTTCTTCCTCAGGCCCTTCCTGGAAGAAGCCAACTGACAGGGTAATACTGGAGCTGCCCAGGCGGGCGGTGCGGACGCCCAACTGCAGACGATCATCATATGCGATGGGCCGCCGGTAATCAGCCGCCGTGTGGGCGAAATGGAAATCGGTGTCCGCATTCTCCCATCCGCCGACCAAGTATGGAAATTCCAGCCACTCGAAATATTCATGGATCGCCGCGTTGGCGATGACGAAGAACTGCGCGAAATACACCACCCGCTGGGAATCGATATCCGAATAGCGCACACGATAGGGATGGAAGAAGCGGAACTGGTCGCTGTCCATGAGCGTTAGTCGAACTTGCGGAAGCTGACCGTGCCGTCCCGCTCCATCTGTTCAACAAGGGCCACCTCCCAGTCCAGGTAGGCGACGGCGGCCTTGGTGATGTCGTCGCCCCGGTCGTAAGGCTTCCACCAGATGTCATCCGTTTCGGTCGTCGCGCGGTCGAGCCCTTCCTCCAGGGGCAGGCCGGTCCGGGCATAGGCAGCGGTGCCGCCCTCCAGGACCATGACCATCGAGTCGGGACAGAGCGCTGCTACCTCCGCCGCTGCATAGTGCGCCAGCGCGCCGTCCGGCGACGTCACCACCACCGTATCCGCCTCCAGCACCTTGGCGAGGCAGTCTGCCAGGCGCGACCGCACCGCCCACCAGGCCTTGGGCACGTGCCCCCCGCGAAATTCCAAACTGTCCGCAAGGTCAATGACCGCGACCGCCTCCTCGCTCGTGTGGATGACCGCGAGCGCCTTGGGGTCGATCTCCGCCACCTCCGGCGGCGCGGGCCGGGCCGGAGCGTGGGGGCCGGAGGCGACGTCGCCTGCGAGCCCCTCCTCAAGCACATAGACTTCCGGCCAGCCGAGCTGGATCAGCCAGGATGCGGTCATCACCGCACGCACCTGCTCCCCGTCGACCAGCACCACACGGGCGTTACGGGTGGCGATATATTCGTCGGTTGCCTGCACCAGCTGGCCCCCCGGCGCATGGCGGCTGCCGGGCCGGTGGCCGGCGAGAAACTCTGCTTCCGTGCGTACGTCGAGCACATAGGTGCTGCGCGATCCATCGTTCAGAAATACGTCGAGCTCGGGCGCGGTGATGGTTTTGACGCCAAAGCGTTCGGCAGCAGCTGCCGCTCCCGCCTGGGCCTTGCCCAGGCCGGCA
>JAJFFJ010000049.1 GCA_021776685.1 Alphaproteobacteria bacterium | reverse complement strand
CGGCGGGTCGGGTCGGCCAGCGCCGAGAATACAGTGCTGAGGGGATCTGCGGTGGTCATGAAGGCGATCACATTAGTTAACGTACAAGTTAAATAATGGGCCGCCGCAATTGGTTCAAGAAAAAAGCAAAGGCCGCCCTGGCAGATGCCACGGCGGCCTGGCTTTCGCCCTTGATTTTCGGGGCTATTTCACGCGTTTCAGATAGGCGACCACAGCCCGGGCAGGGGCGCCATCACGCACCCGCCGGACGCGCAGTTGAATGCCGTCCTGCACCAACTCGCGCACATAGACCGCAGCCTGGAACCGGCCAGTCTTGGGATTGGTCTCCACCACATAGACGTAAAGACGGGCGTCCGCGAGCCGGGCCCAAATCACAGGCTTGCCGCCCAACAGGTCTCCTGCCGTTTTGGACTTCCAGCGATTGGGTTGGCCGGCGGAGACGAAATCGATGGCCTGCTGCGTGCGGCGCTTGGCTTTGCCCTCCCGTCGGCGGATGGTCGTCCAGGTCAGCTTGAAGCCGCCGTTGGGGGCCGCCTCGATCTGCACGTCCAGGTCACGGTCGGCCAGTCCGTAATGTTTGGCGCCGTGACTTTTGGTGACGCCTCGGCCCACATAGCGGCCGTAGAAATCCTTGATCGAGACGGCAACTTTTTCCTGCCTCTCGGCCTTTCCGGCAGGCTGGTCGGCAGCCGGCTTCTTTTGCGCCTGCCCTGGCGATGACATCAGTGCCACTGCGGCGAGCGCCCAGAAAATTTTCTTCATGGCATCCCTTTCTTTCCTACCGGCGCCCCATCGCGCCACGAATTCAGCATGCAACCTAACGGGTTCGCTTCAGCAATGCCTCGACAAAGCGTACCGGCCGTCCCTCCTCAATACGCCTGAATTGGAGATACAATCCAGCCGGAGCGAGACGCCGGCTATAGATGGACAGATGCAGCCGCCCGGTCTGCTTGCGAATGCCGGCGACATAGACCAGCAAGGCCCGTCCTTGAATTCGCGCCCAGGCCATTCGTTCGCCGGCCAACATGTTGCCGCTTTTTTTCGCGCGCCACAGGCCTTTCATTTCCGCCGGGACGAAGGTCATTACGGTGGAGGCTTTCTTGGCGCCTTTCTTGCGGCGGCGGATTGTCTTCCAGGATACCTGGAAACCGCCGTCACCGGAATCCGCGATGGTCACATCCATATCCCGGTTGTTCAGTCCGTAATATTCCGCCGCGCTGGATTTGGTGATCCCCTTGCCTGCGAAATGGCCGAAAAAGGCTTTGATGGTGGGTTGTTTGGCCACCACTGCCGTTGGCAGGGCGACCAGAGCCAACGCCAGCCAGAGACTTGTCGAAAGCGCTGCCGCGCCGCGTGTTGATATACCCATGCCGCGATGCCTCCCCGGAACCTGGACTAATTCCTGGTCCTTTTGACCCGTTTCAGGGTCGCGGCCACGCGGCGCACCTGCAGGCTGTTCAAACCGCGGCGGAACACCAGGTGCAGTCCAGTGCGCGAGAGCGACCGAAGATAGGTAGCCGCATGGAGGCGTCCGCGACTGTCCAACGCCAGGACATGTATGGTCAGGGTCCGCCCACTGAGGGCTGCGAGGGCCAGAGGTCCACCCTGTGCCAGCGGCTTGCTGAGGGTCGCGCGCCATCGGTTGGGCTTGCCGGCCGGCAGGAAGGTCATCTCCGTGAAGCGGGTCTTGCGCTTGGCGCCCAGGACCGAAACCCGCCGGATTGTCACCCATGTAATCCTGAAGCCGCCCTGGCCTGCGGGTCTGATCACCACATTGGCCTGCCGGTTGCGTTTGCCGCGGGTGTCGCGGGCGGCGGGCTTGCGGGTGACCGCTTTGCCCACATATTCGCCGAAAAAGTCCTTCAGCGCGGCGCCCCTTTTTGATTGCGCGGCGGCAGGCTGCAAAGCAAGTGCGGCCAGTATTCCGGCCGCGACGACAAGCCCCTTCATCAGCATCTCTCCTGGCTGAAATTATTGTGTGCGGACACTAAACCCCACCGCCGGTTTGTTCAACGCCGGTTGGGTTCAACGGCCGTGTGCCGGTGTCTTTTAATTTAACAGGGGTTACGGACCGGTTACGCCCCCATTTTCGCCTCCATTTTGGCCCCCGCATTCGCCCCAGCTTTCGCCCCGGTGAGAGTGGGCTATGGCCAGGTGGCTACGGGCGGCAGGGACATCAATATGGCTTCCGTGTTGCCGCCGGTCATCAGCCCGAATTTTGTGCCGCGGTCGTGGATCAGGTTGAATTCCACGTAGCGGCCGCGACGCATCAACTGGTGCGCACGTTGCTCCGGTGTCCAGGGCAGCTCCAGATGGCGGCGCACAATTTTTGGATAAATATCCCGAAACGTCCGGCCTACATCCTGGACGAATGCGAAATCCGCCGCCCTATCGCCACTGTCCAGATAGTCAAAGAAGATGCCGCCCACGCCCCGCGGTTCGTCCCGATGCTTGAGATAGAAATAGTCGTCGCACCACTCTTTGTAGCGCGCATAGTCGGCGGGAGGATGGGCATCGCAGGCGTCGCGAAGGGCGGCATGGAAGCGGTCTGTGTCGTCGTCGTCCGGGTACATGGGCGTCAGGTCCGCGCCGCCGCCGAACCAGGCGCGGCTGGTGACGATGTGGCGGGTATTCATATGTACTGCCGGAATCAGCGGCGACTGCAGATGCGCCACCAGGCTGATGCCACTGGCCCAGAAGCGCGGATCTTCATCAGCCCCGGGTATCTGGCCGCGAAACTCTTCGGAGAATTCGCCGTGGACCGTAGAGACATTGACGCCCACCTTCTCGAAGACACGGCCGTGCATTACCGACATGACACCGCCGCCGCCGCCGTCCCGCTCCCAGGTCTTGCGGCTGAACCGCCCCGGCGCCGGATTGCCCAGTTGCTCAAGGGACGGGCCGGCCAGTTCGTCCTCAATCGTCTCGAACACAGAGCAGATGTCATCCCGGAGAGCTTCGAACCAGGCTCGGGCGGGATCCTTGTGGGCGTCCAGGTCAGCGCTCATAGGTCAGTGCTCATGGGGTAGATCCTTTTGTCCGTCCTGGAAGCCACCGGTCTGGCGCAGGGCCTCGCCCGCGGCCATGGCCGCGGCCTGCGCTACATTGAGAGAACGCGCACCCGTGCGCAACGGGATCACCAGGCGTTGCTGAGCTGCTTCGTAGACGTCATCCGGAACGCCAGCCGATTCACGCCCGAACAACAGCACATCCTGTGGGCTGAACCGGAACTGCGTGTAGGCCAGGTCGCCCCGGGTGGTGAAGAGGATGATGCGCGCGCGTGATACGAGGCTGTCTCGCCAGGCAGTGAATGAAGCGTGGCGAACCAGCGCGGCGCTGTCCAGATAGTCGAGCCCGGCCCGCCGCAGATTGCGGTCCCCCAGCGCGAAGCCCGCCGGCTCGATCACATCCACGGGCAGGTCCAGGCACGCGCCCAGGCGCAGGATGGCGCCGGTGTTTTGAGGAATGTCCGGCTGATAGAGTGCGAGCCGCATTTCCTGCGCCTACTCCCGAAATATTGTGTGATGCGGCCAATTGGCTGATGGCCCCTATACCAGCGGCCAGCCAACGGTTCGGTCTGACTTATCCGCGCTGCACCAAACTTGCGTCACCGGGTCGCATAGTAGGCCCATGGGCCCGCCAATAGGTTACAAAAAACCAGCCATACGCGGCGTTTTCGCCCGATATCCGCATGGAATCGATCTGATTTCCCTCCGCGGCAGGCGTTCATTCAGGGGAGCACTTTCAGCCATGGCAGCTGACGATCAGGCCGCGCACGGAACCGAGGGGTCGGACGAACACAGCCGGCGCGACTTCCTGTATATCGCCACGGGCGCCTTCACGGCATTTGGCGCCGCCGCGGTCGCCTGGCCCCTGCTCGATACCCTGAACCCGGCTGCTGACACCCTGGCTGCTTCCACGGTCGACGTGGACCTGGCGCCAATAAAGCCTGGCCAGCGCATCACGGTTAAGTACCGCGGCTCGCCTGTTTTCATTGACCGGCGCTCCAAGGTGCAGATCGAGGAAGCCCGCAAGGTCCCCCTGAAGGATCTTCAGGACCCGGAGACCGACGAAGCACGCGTCCACAAGGGCAAGGATGAATGGCTGGTCATCGTGGGCGTCTGCACCCACCTGGGCTGCATTCCTTTGGGGCAGACGCCAGGATCAAAGCGCGGTGAATTTGGCGGCTGGTTCTGTCCCTGCCATGGCTCGCACTATGACACCTCCGGTCGTATCCGGAAGGGGCCGGCGCCCACCAATCTGCCGGTGCCCGACTATCGCTTCACCAGCGATACAAGAATTCGCCTGGGTGAAAAACCCAAGGAAGACACAAAGGCCGGCTCCTGAGCCCCGGCGCATGATCGACAGCATGATCAAAAGAAAAGGTAGGGTCGTATGAGTGCGAACGCCGGCCACGGCGCGCCCCAGGGCACGCCCCGGGGGCGGACTGCGAACTGGATCGAACGGCGGCTTCCCGTCTTCTCGACCATGGAGCATTTCAGCCAGTACCCGACACCGAAGAACCTGAACTACTGGTGGAACTTCGGTTCGATCGCGGGCTTTGTGCTGGTGGCGATGATCGTCACCGGCATCGTCTTGGCGATGCACTACACGCCCCATGTGGATCACGCCTTCAACAGCGTCGAGCGCATCATGCGCGACGTCAACTATGGCTGGCTGATCCGCTATCTGCACGCCAACGGCGGCGCGATGTTCTTCCTGGTGGTCTATATCCACCTTTTCCGGGGACTCTATTACGGCTCCTACAAGGCGCCACGCGAGATTATCTGGTGGCTGGGCATCATCATCCTGCTGCTGATGATGGCGACGGCCTTCATGGGCTATGTACTGCCCTGGGGTCAGATGAGCTTCTGGGCCGCCAAGGTCATCACCAACCTGTTCTCCGCCATTCCGTGGGTGGGCGAGAGCATCACCACCTGGCTGTGGGGCGGCTTCACGGTCGATAACCCGACCCTCAACCGGTTCTTCAGCCTGCACTATCTGCTGCCCTTTGTGATTGTCGGCGTGGTGGTGCTGCACATCGCGGCGCTGCATACGGTCAAGTCTGGCAACCCGCTGGGCGTGGAGGCGAAGACACCGAAGGACACGATCCCCTTCCACCCCTACTACACGGTGAAGGACCTGTTCGGTCTCGGCGTGTTCATGCTGGTGTGGGCCTTCTTCGTGTTCTACGCGCCCAACTTCATGGGCCATCCGGACAATTACATCCCGGCGGATTCGCTGGCGACGCCAGCGCACATCGTGCCTGAATGGTACTTCCTGCCCTATTACGCGATCCTTCGTGCGTTCACGGCGGACTTTTTCATGTACTGGCCGATCAGCTGGCTGATTACCGCCAAGTTTGCCGGCGTCATCGCGATGTTCGGCTCACTGCTGATCCTGTTTTTGATGCCGTGGCTGGACACGTCGGAGGTGCGGAGCTCCCGCTTCAGACCGATTTACAAGATCTTCTTCTGGGTCTTTGTCATCGACACGATCATCCTCGGCTATGTCGGCGCGAATGCGCCGGACGAGGTGGCGCATATCGCATTGCTGGGTCTGTTCGACTTCTCGACGGGGCTTACCTGGCTGACCATCGGCGAGATCACCACCTTCTGGTACTTCTTCCACTTTATCATCCTGGTGCCGGTGATCGGCCGGATGGAGCGACCCAGACCCTTGCCGCACAGCATCTCCGAGCCCGTTCTCGGCGGTGGCGCAGTAGGCGGCGGCGCGGCAGCCCAATCAAGGCCCGGCCCGATGGAGAAAGCATGATGCGTGTGCGTTCGATCTTTCTCGCCGGCGTTGTCGCCGTTGCCGGGTTCGCCGGGACTCTCCCTTCTTCGGTCATGGCGGCCGGCGACGGGGTCAAGGCGAAGTCTGTGGACTGGAGCTTCTACGGCCCGTTCGGCACGTTTGACCGCGCCCAGATCAAGCGGGGCTGGAAGGTCTATGCCAAGGTCTGCGCCAGCTGCCACGGGCTCAAGCATGTCTACTACCGGCACCTCCTGACCATCGGCATCGAGCCGAAGGCGATGAAGGAGATGATGACGTCGCGCAAGATGCCGATGATTGACGACGCCGGTGACGCCGTGACCCGCGCCGCCAAGCTGGGGGACCCGATCACGGCGCCCTTCGCCAACGATGTGGCTGCGGCCAAGGCAAACAACGGCAAGGCGCCGCCGGACCTCAGCCTGATCGTCAAGGCTCGTGGCGGTGGCGCTAACTACATTTACAGCCTGCTCACCGGCTACGTGACCGCGGCGGCCTGCGAGAAGGAATACAAAGGCAGCGACGGCAAGCCGCTGAAGCCGGAAAGCGGCCAGAGCTGCAACACCTATTTCCCCGGCCACATCATTGCCATGGCGCCGCCGTTGGCCTCCGAAGGTCAGGTGGACTATGACGAGAAGGGCGCGCCCAAGGCCACCGTCAGCCAGATGGCCATGGACGTCACTGCCTTCCTCGCCTGGGCCGCCGAGCCCGAGCTGGAAGACCGCAAGCGCATGGGCCTTCGCGTCATGCTCTTCCTGCTCATCCTCACCGGCCTGTTCTTCGTCATCTACCGCCAGGTCTGGCGCCGCGTGAAGCACTAGGCCCAGGCCCGGCAATCACAAGAACGCTTTGAATTGCATAGGGGCGGGTTTAAAACCCGCCCCTTTTTCTTGGCCGCTAGACGCCAGCTATATTAGAACATACAATGAACATAGGTAATCTTCGGCAAATACCAGATATTGTGTTGTGGACGGGAGGAGGCCCAGGTGGCAGTATTTCAAGAACCTCCAAGACAAGGCTCCATGGGGGTGGGGGTTGGCACCTCGGTAGGGGTGTCTGAAAGCGTGCAACGAGGCAGACAATTGGTTGACGCCCTCTATCGTGATGTCAAATCAGAGTATGTGTCACCAATAGAGGGTGACCCGTCCTGCAATCCGCCTGCGCTTGAATCCGAACAGGGCAGTTTCAGATTTATCGATCTTTTTGCCGGCATTGGCGGCATCCGGCTCGGGTTTGAATCCGTTGGCGGCAAGTGCGTATTTACGTCGGAATGGGACAAGTTTGCCCAGGCAACCTATCGTGCCAACTTTGGCGATGATCATGAGATTGCCGGCGACATCAGATCAGTAACCGATCTGGACTCAGTACCGGCCTTTGACGTCCTGCTCGCAGGGTTCCCCTGCCAGCCATTCAGCATTGCCGGCGTGTCGAAAAAGAACGCCCTTGGTCAGGACCACGGGTTCCACTGCAAGACCCAGGGGACCCTGTTCTTCGAAGTGGCGAGATTCATCGAACATCACCAGCCGGCGGCATTCCTCCTTGAGAACGTGAAGAACCTCGTTACCCACGACAAGGGCCGGACCTTCAGCGTCATCCGGGAAACTCTCGAAGAAGAGCTGGGATATACGATCGATTGGCGCGTGATTGATGCCAAGGGATGGGTCCCTCAGCACAGGGAAAGGATATTTATCGCAGGGTTCAGGAAAAATTCCGACTTCAGCTTTGACGATCTCGAGGTGCCCGACAGGAACAACGGACCAAAGTTGCGAACTATTCTGCACTCTGCAAACGGGAACGAAGATGCCGAGCTACCATACACCGAAGGGCCCAATGCCCGGGTATCGGACAAGTATACTTTGACAGAACACTTGTGGGGCTATCTGCAGGGATATGCTGAAAAGCATCGGGCCGCTGGCAATGGATTCGGTTTCGGCCTTGTCGGGATGGACGATACGGCGAGAACCCTGTCCGCGCGATACTACAAGGACGGTTCAGAAATTCTCATACGTCAGAGAGGCAATCGGCCACCCCGCAGACTGACACCAAGGGAATGTGCCCGTCTGATGGGGTTTGACTCTAGCGACCGCACCCACAAAATTCCTGTTTCGGATACCCAAGCATACAAGCAATTCGGAAACGCTGTTGTCGTTCCTGTGGTCGAAGCCGTGGCAAGACACATGAAGCCGTTTTTTATCGAGCAGGTTGAATCCAAATACGCCCGCTTGTCCGGCGCAGGACTACCGCTTATCGCCGATGGCTGACATCGTAAGCCCCGAAGTCCGCAGCAGGATGATGTCCGGTATCCGGGGCAAGAACACCAAACCCGAGCTGATGATCCGGAAGGCCTTGCACCGGCGCGGCTTTCGATTTCGGGTAAATGACAAACGGTTGCCGGGGAAACCGGATATTGTTCTCCCAAAATACCGGGCTGTAGTTCTCGTGCACGGCTGCTTTTGGCACGGACATGGTTGCCACCTGTTCAAATGGCCTAAGACTCGATCCAATTTTTGGCGCGAAAAGATCACCCGTAATACCGAGCGCGATTGCGAGACCCAAAATAAACTATCGGCATCAGGATGGCGGATTGTGACAATATGGGAGTGTGCGCTGAAAGGCGCGCATCGATGGCCGCTAGATGAAGTCGTCGATAGGTGCATAGCAACCATTTTGGATGGGCCGGAAATTACCAACATTCCCGGGCCTTCTGTTTCCCGATAGAACGCTCAGCGGATGCGAAAAGGCCATCTTTCCCAGTATTTTTCAGGCGTCGCGATCAAACGCTTGGCTTCTGTCGAAGTGGACAAGAACGTTTCGCACCAGCATGAAATCCAAGGCGTTCAGGGTCTAAAGGAGTTGCTGGGTACTGAGAGGCTGCAGGATTACCCGGCCAGTTTCTCCTGGATGGGTGGTGAAGGGGAGACGGTATCGGAAGCTGCTTCGGTGACTTGGTACGATTCCCGCGAGTACCAAGAATCCAGAAGCCCAGAATTTAGGCTCTACTACAAACACAACGATCCAATGGAATTGGCCTCCACAGGGGATTTGCTGGTTGTAGCTCGTCGCCCCTCGGATGAGATTTTTGTTTTTCTCGCGCCTGTTGGATCAACAGTGGAAGAACAGCTTTCTTGGCTGTTTGGTTATTCCGACCAGATGGAATTGGGCTTTCTCGTTCGAAATATCGACGATGATGATCGCGCCGTTGATTATGCTGCTAGGTTTGTACTGGAAGAAATAGGGATCGAATTTGAGGACCCTGATGCCGACAAGTTTGAAGCCTTGATTGACCGATTCGGGGATGAATTCCCTAACACTGCGGACTTTTCCAAGTTCGCGAGAAGCACCTTGCCAGAGGTGAGTGCAGCCGACGATCCGGATACAGCCCTTGTCGCTTGGCTTGATCGGGAAGAGCGGCTTTTCTTGCAGCTTGAAAAGCGTGATCTTCAGAAAAAGCTGGAGCGGCTTTACGACCCATCTGGAGATGTAGACGTCTCGGAATTTATGAGCTTGGCAAAGGCCGCGCAAAACCGACGAAAATCTCGGGCCGGATTGGCATTGGAGCATCATGTTGGTGAGGCGCTCAGGCAATCTCGGATTAAGTTCGAACCACAGGGGAGAACCGAAGTTCGCCGTCGCCCGGACTTCTTGTTTCCTAGCAGTGCTGCCTACCACGATCCCAATTATCCCGACGCGGGTTTAGCTATGTTAGGCGCCAAATCGACCTGTAAGGACCGTTGGCGCCAAGTACTTGCCGAGGCAGACCGAATCCTAAACAAGCATCTTCTAACTTTGGAGCCAGGAATCAGTGAAGCCCAGACCAGCGAAATGATGTCCCGGTCACTCCAACTGGTGCTGCCGAGGTCTATCCATCCAACCTTTTCGGATGCTCAACAAGGGTGGCTCTGGTCACTTCAGGATTTCATCGAGTACGTTAGAAAGAGTGAGCGAAAGCACCTGAGCTAGTGTCGGTTTGGAATTTATTCCTTGAAATCCCGACTGAGTGCCCTATCTGAAGTTCCCCGTTCATGCAGTATCGTCGCCACTGTCGCTGGCACCCACGCTAACCTTCGCTAACAAATGCTAACCTTTAACTCCCCTCGTAATTGGCGTTTGCGCCCGGCTCCATCACATTCCTCTACATTCCCCTACATCCCGAAATATTCGGGTGGCGGGGCAGCATCGGCACGAATTTGGGAGAGCAGCGCATGACCACACCTTCCGTCGTCGGGATAATCGGCGGCAGTGGCATCTATGAGATCGACGGTTTGTCCGATGTGCGGTGGGAGGCGGTGGCCTCGCCCTTTGGGCAGCCGTCCGACGATCTCATGTTCGGGAAGCTGTCCACCGATCAGGGCGACCAGCAGCTTGTCTTCCTGCCGCGGCACGGGCGCGGCCATCCGCTGTCGCCGTCTGATATCAACTTTCGCGCCAACATCGACGCCATGAAGCGCGCCGGAGTGACGGAGATCATCTCGGTCAGCGCCTGCGGTTCGTTCAAGGATGAAATGTCGCCGGGGACATTTGTGCTGGTGGATCAGTTTATCGACCGCACCTTCGCCCGGGAGAAAAGCTTCTTCGGCGCCGGGCTTGCGGCCCATGTCTCGATGGCCCATCCCACCTGCAGCCGGCTGATGGATGCCCTCGAAGCCGGGGCGCAGGGGGTTGACGTCCCGGGGCACCGGGGCGGCACCTCTCTGGCGATGGAGGGGCCGCAATTCTCCAGCATGGCCGAGTCCGAGCTTTCCCGCAGCTGGGGCTGCCACGTGATCGGCATGACCAACATGCCGGAGGCCAAACTCGCCCGCGAGGCAGAGCTCTGCTACGCCACCGTCGCCATGGTCACGGATTATGACTGCTGGCACGAGGACCACGAAAACGCATCAGTCGAGAACATCATCAAAGTGCTGATGAGCAATGCCGAGCATGGCCGCGCCCTGGTGCGCGAAACCGCGCCGCTGCTGGCCGGCCGCACAGACATGTGCAGCGCCGGCTGCCACCATGCGCTCGACCATGCCATCATCACTGCGCACGATGCGCGCGACCCGGCCATGATCGAAAAGCTGGATGCGGTCGCCGGACGGGTGCTGGGCGGGGCGTCTTGAAGTCCCTGTGGCGCCCCCGGGACGCCCGGGCCGCGATCGCCCGGTATGCCCAGGATGATGTAGGTGAGGACCTCGCGCTGCGGGTCTACACGACACGTCTATTGGGCGGTGTTCCAGAACTGGTGCTGCATGGTGGCGGCAATACATCCGTTAAATCGAGCGTGCCTGACAAGGCCGGCGCATTGGTCGACGTGCTATGCGTCAAAGGCAGCGGCTGGGATATGGGCAACATTGAGCCCCCTGGTCTGCCGGCCGTGCGGATCGATCCGCTGTTTCGCCTGCGCGATCTGGAGCGCCTCAGTGATGAAGATATGGTCGCGGCCCAACGCGCCAACCTGATTGAGAGCGGTTCGCCAAATCCGTCCGTTGAAACACTGCTGCACGCCTTTCTGCCGCACAAATTCGTCGACCACACCCATGCCAATGCTGTGCTGTCCCTGACCGATCAACCGGATGGTGAGAGGTTGGCCCGGGATGTCTATGGCGACCGGGTCGGGTTTGTGCCGTACATCATGCCCGGTTTCGATCTGGCGAAAGCGGCGGCGGCTGTGTACGAGCAGGAACCGTCAGTTGAAGGGCTGGTGCTGCTCAAACACGGCATCTTCAGCTTCGGCGCCAACGCGCGCGAAGCCTATGAGCGCATGATCGAGCTGGTCTCGAAGGCCGAGGTGCGGCTGGCGCAGAACCGCAAGCAGGTGTTTGTACAGAAACGCCTTCCGGCAAAGCTGGCGGCCGTATCCGACATCGTGCCAATTATCCGGGGCGCCGCCGCCCGCGAGGGGCGCCGCTGGATTATTGTCCATCGATCCAGCCCGGAAATTCTGAATTTCGCCGGCGGCAGACAGGTTACCCGCTACGCGCGTGCCGGTGTGGTGACGCCTGATCATGTGATTCGTGTCAAACCGCAGCCGCTGATCCTGCCGGCACCACGCGCCGGTGGCCTCGGCGCGTTTGCGGCCGCGGCAAATGCGGCCATGGATGACTACAGAGCCGCCTACCAGGTCTATTTCGAGCGCCAGAACCGGCGGCACAAGGGACTAAAACGCGAGCTGGATCGCACGCCGCGGATCGCGCTTGTGCCGGGATTAGGACTGTTTGCGTTTGGAAAGTCGGCGAAAGACGCGTCGGTTGCCGCCGATATCGCAGAAGCGAATATCGCCACCATCACAGACGCGGAAGCCATCGGCAAATTCCTGCCTGTCGGCGAGAATGACCTGTTCGATATTGAATATTGGTCCCTGGAACAGGCCAAGCTCGGCAAGGGCGCAGAGCCCCGTCTGGCCCGGCAGGTGGTTGCTGTCACCGGGGCCGCCGGCGCGATCGGCCGCGCTACTGCCGCTGCCTTTGCCGCGGAAGGCGCTGAGTTGGTGTTGCTGGATCTGGATGGCGACGCTGCCGAGTCGGCCGCCGCGGATGTGGGCGGCCTGGGCCTTGCGTGCGATGTGACCGACGCGGGCGCGGTGGCGCAGGCCTTTGACGCTATTTGCGAGCGGCGCGGTGGCGTTGACATCCTGGTGTCCAACGCTGGCGCGGCCTGGCAAGGGCGTATCGGTGAGGTGTCGGACGCGGACCTTCGCGCCAGCTTCGAGCTCAACTTTTTCGCACACCAGAATGTCGCCCGCAGTGCGGTGCGAATCATGCAGGCGCAGGGCACCGGTGGCGCGCTCCTGTTCAACGTTACAAAACAAGCCCTGAATCCTGGGCAGAATTTCGGACCCTACGGCCTTCCGAAGGCGGCAACCCTGCATTTGATGAAGCAGTATGCGGTGGACTATGGCGCGGAAGGCATACGCTCAAACGCCGTGAATGCAGACAGGGTACGAAGCGGTCTGCTGACTGACGCCATGGTGACGGAACGCGCGGCCGCACGAGGGGTCAGCGAAACGGATTATCTCGGCGGCAACCTGCTGGGTCAGGAAGTGCGCGCGCAGGATGTGGGCGCGGCATTCGTCGCGCTGGCGCTTGCGGAACGCACCACCGGCAATGTTTTCACTGTCGATGGTGGCAACATCGCCGCTGCGCCTCGCTAGGACCAAAGCCGCCATCAAGCTAGCGTCAGGCTGGCATCAGCGCGACCGCCAGTCCGAAATCGTTGGTAACCTGTAGTGCAGCCACGTCTGCGGTGATCCCGATCAACGCGAAGCGCGGGCCATCGGTTACATCCGGGCATTCGGCGCCTGGCCAGTCGGCGGCGAAGGCGGCGGGGGTCACCATCATCAACTCCCCCCGGTTGGTGGCAACGGTCAGGCGGTCCACGTCTGTGGTCACGGCATCCGGCGACTGAACCTTCCCAAAGAAGTCCGCATAGGCCGGCGGGTCGTCCGCTACCATCACCACGCGGGTGATCTGCCGCGCGCCATTGGCGTGTTGCTGATAGTCCGGCTTCCAGAAATGCTCTGGCGCGTGCTGCTGACAGGTAAAGAAGGCGGCCTCCGGCATTCCGGGATGGGTGACGAAGGCGAGGGAAAAGCCCACGGTGGCCTCGCCGCCGTCCGGCAGTTGGGCGCTGCGGGAGAAATCGAAGGGCGCGTATGTGTCCAAGCCCGCGGCGGCGAATTCAGCCTGTTCCGCACGGGCGTCGGCGCCCTCAAAAACCAGCATCGACATGCCCTCGTGCCGGTCGACAAACCGCATGCAGAAGTCCCCGAACCCGAAGCCTTCGAATTCCGCTGCCCGGACCTTGTCGGCGTCCGCGATGGTGAGAAGTTCAATGAAGTTCCCGTCCAGCTGCACCAGCGCGTTGGCTGTGCCCCAGGGATGCTCCGCCCGCGGCGTGGTCGTAAAGCCCAGCGCATTGAAGCGCGCCACGGCGGCATCCAGGTCGCGCACGCAGAGGACGACATGGTCCAGACCACGTTTCACCGGCAAAGATAAATCCTGGGCCATCTCAGTCCCGCTCCCGCACCATGCAGGTGATCGACGCCTTGGTGCAGATGCGGCCCTTGGCGTCCAGCAACTGGCCTTCCAGGAAGGCCACGGTGCGCCCCCGGCGGAGCAGCCACCCTTCGCACACCAACTGTTCGTCCATGGGCGCCGCACGCAGGTAGCCGAGGTTCATGTCGAGTGTTGGCAGGGTAAAGCCGCCGCCCATCTTCGCCAGCGCGCCCATAGCCATGGTGTCATCCAGCATGACCGCGCAGTAGCCCCCCTGGATGGAATTCATGAAATTGCCGGCGAAGTCCGGCGGGTTGAACGCAAAGCGGGCGAAGCCGCGCGCCGGGTCGATGTCCAGCACATGCGGGTTCAGGCAGGCGGTCGACGGCGGGAAGGCGCGCAAGTCCGTGCGGACAAATTCCGCATAGGTCGGCCCATCCATGTCACGCATTCCCGCCAGACGGTCGGCGCTCATGTATCAGCCCACATTGGCGGTCAGGAACTCCGTCGTCAGCATCAGTGCTGCGTCGGTGGCTGCCTTGTCGAAGCTGCCGCGGTCGTCGCAGTTGAAGCCGTGACCGGCGTCGAAGATGTGTACGGGCACGTTTGGGTGCGCCTCGATGATCTTGTTGACGTCGTCCATGGGGATCGCCGCGTCATGTTCGCCGAAGTGCAGCATCACCGCCGCCTTGGGCTGTTCGTCGATCAGCGCTGCCGTGCGTCCACCGTAATAGCCGACCGACGGCAGGCCCAGGCGGGTGGCGCAGAGCCAGGCGACAGACCCGCCCCAGCAATAGCCGACCGCGCCGACGGAACCGTGGCTGGCCATATGGGCGGCAGCCGCCTTGATGTCCATCATCGGGCCGTCAAAACCCAGTTCGCCGACAATCGCCCGGCCCTTGGTAAAGCCGTCTTCGTCATAGCCGAGCTCGACGCCGGTCTCGACCCGGTCGAACAGCGCCGGCGCGATAGCCGCATACCCCATGGCGGCAAACTTGTCCGTGTCGCTGCGCATGTGGCTGTTAACGCCAAAGATCTCCTGAATCACCACAACGGCGCCCTTCGGCGCACCGTCAGGCATCGCCACATAAGCATCGCAGGCATGGCCGTCCTCGGCCGTCAGTTTGATGATCTCACCCATTTTTCTTCTCCCTCCCGTTTTGCCCCTGGTTCCTGTTCAGACGTTGAACCTGAACAGCATCACATCGCCGTCCTTTACCACATATCCGCGGCCTTCTGCGCGCATCTTGCCGGCATCCTTGGCGCCTTGCTCGCCGTTGCAGGCGATGAAGTCGTCATAGCCGATGGTCTCGGCCCGGATGAAGCCACGCTCGAAGTCGGTATGGATGGCGCCGGCAGCCTGGGGCGCCTTGGTTCCCTGTGGCACGGTCCAGGCGCGGGTTTCTTTTGGGCCCGTCGTAAAGAAGGTGATCAGATGCAACAGCTCGTAGCCTGCGTTCTTGATGCGGTCGAGCCCAGCCTCCTCCAGACCCAGCGAGCCCAGGAATTCCTCTTTCTCCGCCTCATCGGCCAGCTGCACGATTTCAGACTCGATGGCCGCCGAAATGACCACGCAGATGGCGCCCTCGGACGCTGCCTTTTCTTCGACGCGTGCAGACAAGGAATTACCGGTTGCGGCTGACTCCTCATCGACGTTGGCGATATACATGACCGGCTTGGCGGTCAGCAGCTGCAACTGACGAAAGGCGTCTTCCCGCCCCTGGGGGATATCTGCGGTGCGGGCCGGGCGGCCATCGTTCAATGCTGTCAGCGCCGGCTCCATCACGGCCAGCATGTCCATCGCTGCCTTGTCACCGCCGGTGACCCGCCGGCGGGCAGCGTCGACGCGCTTTTCCAGGCTTTCCAGATCGGCGATCATCAGCTCGGTCTCCACCGTCTCCGCATCGCGGATGGGGTCGACCGTGCCATCTACGTGGGTGATGTCATCGCTCTCGAAACAGCGCAGCACGTGTGCGATGGCCTCGACCTCGCGGATATTGCCCAGAAACTGGTTGCCCAGGCCCTCGCCCTTGCTCGCCCCTCGCACCAGGCCGGCGATGTCGACGAATTCGATCTGCGTCGGCACCACCTTTTCGGATCTGGTGATATCGAAGATGTCGTAAAGGCGCACGTGGGGCACGGCGACCCGGCCCACATTCGGCTCGATGGTGCAGAATGGAAAATTCGAGGCTTCCGCCGCCTGGGTGGCGGTCAGCGCGTTGAAGAGTGTGGACTTGCCCACGTTGGGCAGCCCGATAATGCCGCAGTTGAAACCCATGGTCAGTCGTTGTCCGCGTTATCCGGCTTGTCCGGTTTGCCCGTTTGGTCGGGATTGTTTGGCATTTTTGCCTTGCCCGCTGGCGGTTCCCCGGTCCCTTTGGGTGGCCGGGGGTTGTTGGGGCGGGGCGGCTTCATCACCAGGGCGACCTTGTTCATGAAGCTGTCGCGGTCGCCTGCCAGCAGCGGCGCAATATTATCGCCAATGGCATGGACCAGCTTGTCCACCTCGCCCTGCTCCGCCTTGGCGAAATCCTTCAGCACATGTCCGTGCACCCGCGCTTTGTCCCCCGGATGACCGATACCGATGCGGACGCGTACGAAGTCCGGGCCGATCTGGTTGGCGATGTCTCGGATGCCGTTGTGGCCGCCATGGCCGCCGCCCAGCTTCACCCGCACTTTGCCCAGCGCCAGGTCCATCTCGTCGTGCAGGACGATGACCTGGCTGCGCTCGATCTTGTGAAAACGCCAAGCCTCACCCACCGACCGGCCTGAGTGGTTCATAAACGTCAGGGGCTTGAGCGCCAGGATGCGGGCACCGGCCAGACTGCCTTCGGCCACCTCGCCCCGGAAGCGTTTGCGCCAGGCGGCAAAGCCGTATTCCCGGGCAATCGCTTCCAGAACCATGAAGCCAATATTGTGCCTGTTCCCGGCGTATTTTTCGCCGGGGTTGCCCAGTCCGACCAGCAGGTGCATGGGCGGTCAATCCGCTGCTATGCGCCGGCGCGGCCCCAGAACAATCTGGCAAAAGCACGCGCGGTGCGGGTTAGTCGTCGCCGCCAGAGTCGCCACCCTCGGCGGCTTCGCCGTCTTCGCCTTCGCCCTCTTCGCCTTCCAGACCTTCTTCATCCTCGTCGCCCTCTTCGTCGTCTTCGCTGACGACCGCAGAAGGTGCGGCGATGGTTGCGATGGTGAAGTCACGATCGGCAATGGCGGGCTTGACGCCTGCGGGCAGATCCACATCCGAAATCTTGGCTGAATCGCCGATATCCAGGCCGGCGAGGTCAATCACCAGGTGCTCTGGAATCGCGGCCACGGTGCACAGCAATTCAACTTCGTGACGCACCACGTTGAGGACGCCACCGCGGGTCAGACCCTCGGACTCTTCCTCGTTGATGAAATCCACGGGAATGAATACGCGCACCTTGGTGCTGTCGGTGACCCGCAGAAAGTCAACGTGGATCGGCTGGTCGTTGACCGGGTGGAACTGCACGTCACGTGGCAGCACCCGGTGTTCGTCACCGTCGATCGTCACCATGAACTGGGTGGACATGAAGCCGGCCTCGCCAAAGGCCTTGACCAATACTCTGGGGTCCATTTTGAACAGCACGGGCTCTTTTTTGGCGCCGTAAATGACGCCGGGCACGTTGCCCTCGCGTCGTGTGGCCCGAGCGGCCCCCTTGCCAGCCCGGTCGCGCTGTTCCGCCGGAAGAACGGCGAAATCGCTCATCTGCGGTCTCCTTGAGAAACGACAAGACACCGGCCTCCAAGGGTGCCGGTGTCTGGAAGTCCGCTATAGGCCTGAAATTCACGCGTATTTCAAGCGACATCTGGGCGCATCAGCACCCGGGCGAGTTTGTGCGCGGCTGGTTATATGGCAGGTTCGCCCGCTGAAAACTTGTCTGAATTTGCTAGGGCAGCCTGAACCTTGATGAAGCTCTACATTACACATTTCTCGCCTTTCGCCCGCTTGGCTCGCGTCGTGTCGCGGGAAAAGGGGCTGGAGGACCGGATCGAGGAGATCTTCGCTGTAACGCGGAAGGTCGATACCCCTTACAACCAGATTAATCCGTCCGGCCGGGTGCCCTATCTGGTGCGCGAGGAGGGCGCCGGGGTAGAGGGTTCGCAGCCGGTTTGCTATCTGCTCGACCATCTGGACGGCCAGCCCATCCTGGATCCGCCAGAGGGAGAAATGGGCCTGGAGTACCGGCGCCTCGAGGAAACCGGGCGCAGCGTAATGGATGGTCTGTCGGTTTGGGTACGTGAGATGGGCCGGCCGCCGGAGGACCGCTCTGCCGCCATTGGCGAGTATGAACGGCGGCGAATGAACCGGCTCACGGCCTATTGGGAAAAGGAAATAGATCACCCGTTGATGGGCGGAGATCTGAACATGCCCCAGCTGACACTGGCCTGCGCCCTGCTGCTGGAGGAGTTCTATGATGCTCTGACCTGGCGGGTCGACCGGCCAAAACTCGCTGCCTGGGTCGACAGATTCAATGAGCGACCGTCATTCGCCGACACACGGGTTCACTACCCCCTGAAGCCCTGAGATGGCTGTGGCCGCGCCGCTCCGCGTAATCGTCCATGATGTCGACCATGTCCGCACGGCGCTGACCATGGCGGCGGATGCGGAGGTGACGGCGCAACTCTTTTCTGCAGCGGGGGCATCCGCGTGGCTGGGCGCAGGCTATTGGGCGGCGCTTGAGGCTGAAGCCCGTGAAGCGTTTCCCGACACGCCTTTCTCGTTGGTGCTGGATTGTGCAGATCGGGCCGGGGATGTGCAGGCCGCGCTGCGCGCCGGTTGCGGCGCAGTCAGGTTCATCGGGCCGCAACAACAGGCGGCGCGGTTGGCGGATATTGCCGGGCAACAGGGTGCGCTGTTCGTGACCGACCCGTTGCCGGCAACGGATTTGGGGGTGTGTGATGACCCGTTGGCGGCCTGCCGCGCCCTGATTTGCGACGATACGCGCGACGGGCTATCCACAGGCCGCGTTGTCACGGAATAGGCGCGTGGGCTAATGAAATTGGATAAGATGCACCGCCGCTGATCGCCGCCGGAGACCTGCCAGAGGTCTCCGCGACGGGCGATCGCCGCCAGACAGCAGCCGGGTTAAAGCCGGCGGGGAGAGGACCCATGCAGGTCACAAACAATGTCAAACAGATCCTGAGCTATTACGAAAGTGATTGCCCAGGCACCAAGGCCAACATCGCCCGCATCCTGATGCAGGGCAAACTGGCCGGCACCGGCAAGGTGGTGATACTGCCCGTGGACCAGGGGTTTGAGCATGGCCCGGCGCGGTCCTTTGCGCCCAATCCGGCGGGCTATGATCCGCACTATCACTACCAACTGGCAATCGACGCCGGCCTGAATGCCTTTGCGGCCCCGTTGGGCCTACTGGAGGCGGGGGCGGACACCTTTGCCGGCCAGATCCCCACGATCCTCAAGGTCAACAGCGCCAATAGCCATGCCAGCTCGCCGGACCAGGCGGTCACCGGCGGCGTCGACGACGCCCTGCGCCTCGGCTGCTCGGCCATTGGCTTCACGATCTATCCGGGGTCTGACGATCAGTTCGAGATGATCGAGGAGATCAAGGACATGGCCGCCGAGGCCAAGTCGGTCGGCCTGGCTGTCGTGATCTGGTCCTATCCCCGCGGCGGCAAACTGTCGAAAGAGGGCGAGACCGCCATCGACGTCTGCGCCTATGCCGCGCACATGGCAGCACTCCTGGGTGCACATATCATCAAGGTCAAGCCGCCCACGGACCACATCGAACAGGACGAAGCGCGGAAGGTCTACGAGGCACAGAAGATCGACATCTCGACCCTGACGGCCCGCATCCAGCATGTGATGCAAAGCAGCTTCAACGGTCGCCGCCTGGTGGTTTTCTCGGGTGGTGCTGCCAAGGACGAAGCTGGCCTGTTCGACGAAATTCGCCAGCTGCGCGATGGCGGGGCGTCGGGTTCGATCATCGGCCGCAACAGCTTCCAGCGCGAGCGGGAAGATGCGCTGCGCCTGCTGGACACCGTCGTGAATATCTACAAGGGCGACGCCTGAGCCAGCCGCCGGGGAGCCGGACCGTGGCCGCCGCAGCGCAGCAGAACGATGCGCGCACACGCCTCTATCTGATCAGCCCCGCAACGATCGACCTGGATAGCTTCGCCGGCGATCTGGAAGCGGCGCTCGACGGCGGCGATGTGGGGGCGTTTCAATTACGTCTCAAGGGCGCGCCGGACGACGCGGTGCTCAAGGCGGCAGAACGGTTGATGCCCCTCTGCCATGCGCGCGACGTGGCATTCATCATCAATGACCGGCCCGACCTGGCCCGCGACGCGCGGGCGGACGGCGTTCATGTGGGGCAGGAAGATGCGCCCTATGCGGAGGCGCGCCAGATGCTGGGCGCAGAGGCGATGGTGGGCGTGACCTGCCGCGACTCGAATTCCGATGGTCTGGAGGCGGCCGAAGCGGGCGCTGACTATGTGGCTTTCGGCGCGTTTTTCCCGTCGCCGACCAAGGACAGCACCGTGCAGGCGGAGGTCGACCAACTGGCCTGGTGGTCGAAAATGATGCTGGTGCCCAGTGTGGCCATCGGCGGCATTACCGCAGAAAATTGCCGGCCTCTGGTGGAAGCTGGCGCAGATTTTCTGGCGGTGGCGTCAGGTGTTTGGGATTTCGGGGACGGGCCGGGCGCCGCCGTTGCGGCATTCAACCGGGTCTTCGAAGAGGTTGCGGACACCCATGCGGGCGCCGCCTGATTTCCTTCGGAACGCGGCTTAACTGGGCCTAACCGATCATCGGCAGAACGGCGAGCAGCACCACAGGTGTGGCCAGCGCAGCAGCGGCGACCAGCGCCAGTGTTTGCAGCGCAATCGGCGCGATCCGTTCGAACAGTTCTTCCTTGCAGACAGACATTTTTCCAACTCCTTGTTGACCAGAGATATAGGTGCTGGTTGGCAGAGTTGAAGTGACAGCCGTCACACTTCAGAAATAAGGCGCGAATGTCGCAGTCAGCGACCGTATTTCCCCGCAAACGTCGGGATTATGCAGGCGGATGAATTGAACTAAGCTGCTTGCGAATGCAGCGGCAGGAGGGGCTCCGCATGCCTGGACGGCGACTTTGGCGAAAGCTCAAATACGAGTTCGACAATACCCTGTCGAAAGGCATCATCGCCCAGATCGGCTGGCTGATGCTGGTCTCGGGCGGGTTCATCCTGGGCATGATCGTGCTGGTGGTGCTGATTGGTATCGAACCGCGCCAGGGCGAGCACAAGGATGCCGGGTTCTGGGAACTGATCTGGATGGGGTTCAACCGGGCGCTCGATCCCGGCTATCTGGGCGACGATGCCGGCAACTGGGCCTTCGTGCTGGTCCTGACACTGCTGACATTCTTCGGCATCCTGGTTTTCTCGATCCTGATCTCGATCATTACGTCCTGGCTGGAAAACCGCCTGCATGAGCTGCGCCGCGGCCACAGTCTGGTGGTCGAGCGCAACCACACGGTGATTTTCGGCTGGTCGTCCAAAGTCATTTCCATCGTCAGCCAGTTGATCGAGGCCAACCGCAGCCTGCGCCGGGGTGTCGTGGTGGTCTACGGCAATCACGACAAGGTGGAGATGGAGGACGAACTCGCCCAAAAGATCCCGCGTTTTTACAATACACGTGTGGTCTGCCGCAGCGGGCTACCGTCCAACCTGATCGCGCCGGAGATTACAAATGTGCGGCGTGCCAAGTCCGTGATTGTGCTGGGTCCGGATGACGGTGACGCGGACATCGAGGTCATCAAGACCCTGATGGCCGTCTCGAAGCTGCGCGAGGCCATGGCTGAGGAGCAGCGGCCCCGCAAGGTCAATGTGGTGGCCGCCATTCGCGACGCCGCCAATCGCGACGTGGCCGGAGTCGCTATCGCCGGCGGCGCCACCATCATCGACATTCACGACATCACCGCCCGGCTGATCGTCCAGACCTCGCGTCAGTCCGGCCTGCCGGGTGTCTTCGAGGAAATTCTCAGCTTCGCCGGCAGCGAGTTCTATTTCAGCGATGCCGCATCCCTGGTGGGCCGCAGTTTCTACGAGATCATGTTCGCCTATGGCAGTTCGGTGGCCGTGGGCTTTGCCCGCGGCGGCAAGCTGATGCTGAACCCCGACAAGGAAGAACGCATGCAGGCGGGCGACCAGGTCATTCTGCTGGCGGCGGATGACGACCAGATGGACGCTGACGGTCTGGACGAGCCCCATTTTGACGCCGCCGTGCTGACCGACGCGCCAATGCCGTCCAAGCGGGCAGAGCGTATCCTGGTGATCGGCTGGAACGAGCGCCTGCCGTTGATTGTCAAACAGCTGGACGAGTATGTGGCTGCCGGTTCGCAGATCGACCAGGTGTCCGTAGAGGAAGTGCCGGAAGATCTTCAGGCGGCGATCATCCGGGATACGGAGAATTTCGCGACGCCCACCTTTCGCCAGACGGCAACCACCGAACGGGCGGTGCTCGAGTCCCTGGCGCCGGGCCGGTACAACGAGATCATCCTGTTGTCCAACACCCTTCACATGACGGCTAACGAGGCGGACGCGCATACCCTGGTCAAGCTGCTGCACCTCCGGGATATCGTCGTGAACGTGGAGCCGAAGCCGTCATTCGTCACGGAGATGCTGGATGTGCGGAACCGGCGGCTGGCGGAAGACAGTGGCGTCGATGACTTTGTGGTCAGTGATGAAATCGTCAGCATGATGTTGGCGCAGGTGTCCGAAAACCCGCTGCTCGCGACGCTTTTCGGCGAGCTTCTGGATGCACAGGGGTCAGAGATCTACATGCGCCCGGCGGGGGACTATGTGAAGCTTGGCAGCACCGTCACTTTCTATGACGTCACGGCATCGGCGACGGCGCGGGACGAAGTGGCGCTCGGCTATCGCATTCTGGAGCGCGCGCGCGATGCTGATTACGGCATCGTGCTCAACCCGAAGAAATCCGAACGCATTGCCGGTTTCGTCGAGGCCGATCGGGTGGTGGTGCTTGCTAAGGGCCCGCGCCCCAGCGCTGATGACGGCTAGAGTCGTAACCTAGTAGCCCAGCGCGCAGCCATCCTTGCGAGGGTCGGAGCCGGCCGCCAGGGTGCCGCGCGCACGGTCGATGACAATGGCCTGGGCGCCGCCCCAGGGGATTTCCGGCTCCAGCACGTTGTGGCCTCTGGCGGCGAGGTCGCGGCGGACGGCGTCAGGAACGCCCCTCTCCACTGTCAGTTCGCCGTTAAGGTGGAAGGCGCGGGGACAATCGATGGCTTCCTGCACGTCCATGCCATAGTCCCACATATTCGTCAGCAGGTGGGCATGGCCGACAGGTTGATATGCGCCCCCCATTACCCCGAAGGACACTTCGCACTCTCCATCCCTGAGCGCCATGCCGGGGATGATCGTGTGAAGGGGCCGCTTGCCGGGCGCGATGCAATTCGGGTGGCCGGGCTCGACCCTGAAGCCGGCGCCACGGTTCTGGAACATGACGCCGGTGGTCGGCGAGGCGATGCAACTGCCAAAGCCGTAGAAGAGAGAATTGATGAAAGAGATGCAGTTGAGGTCGCGGTCGACGACCGTGAGATAGATCGTGTCACGGTGTTCAGGACCCGGGATCGCGGGCAGGGCGTCCATGGCGCGGTCCATGGATATTTGGGCGCGCAGGTCATCGGCAAACCGGTCAGCCAGCAGGTGATCGACCGGCACGTCGGCCATTGCGGGGTCGGCGACGAAGCTGTTACGCGCCGCAAAGGCCAGCCGCGCAGCCTCGGTCTCAAGATGCAACCGGTCGGCGCCCATGGGGTCCATGGCCGAAAGATCAAAGCCCTTGAGGATGTTCAGCAGGATCAGCACCGCGATGCCCTGGCCGTTGGGTGGGATTTCCACCACCTCACGGCCGGCATAGTCGCTGGTGATCGGCTCCACATAGTCAGACACCGAATCGGCAAAGTCCTGAAGGGTGTGATGGCCGCCAAGCTGCGAGAGATAGCCAACCATGTCAGCCGCAACTTCGCCGCCATAGAAAGCCTCGCGCCCACCTTCGCCGATCGCGGTCAGGGTGGCACCCAATTCAGGGGAGCGCCAGGTGTCGCCCGCCTGGGGCGCCTGCCCGTCGCGCAGATAGAGCGCGGTGGCGTTCGGGTCGGCCATCAGCCTCGGCGCGTTGCGCGCCCAGTCCGCGGCTGTGCGGGGCAACACGGCGAATCCTTCCTCCGCATATCGAATGGCGGGACGCAGCAGCTCGTCCAGCCCCTTGGTGCCGTGATCGGCCAATATCTGACACCAGGCATCGACGGCGCCCGGGACCGTGATCGAGTGCACACTCTCCAGGCCGATGGTTTCAAGGCCTTGCTCAAGCAGGGTTTCCGCGGTCAGACCGGCGGGCGCGCGGCCGGACCCATTCAGCCCGATCACCGGGCCTTGCCCGCCCTTTTGCAGCAGCGCGAAGCAGTCTCCGCCGATGCCGGTCATCATCGGCTCGACGACGCAATGGACCGCGCATGCCGCAATGGCCGCATCCACCGCATTGCCGCCATCCCGCAAGACGTCGAGGGCGGTCAACGTTGCAAAAGGATGAGATGTTGCAGCAGCACCGTTGGTGGCATGAACGACCGAGCGGCCAGGCATGTGGAAGTCGCGCATTTGTGTACCTGTGCAGGGACCGGCTGGGGTGGTGGTGATGACCTAGCATTGCATGCCCGCAATATCGAGCAGGACAGGTTTATCGGCGCCGTTCCGGACAAACCAACACATGCGGCGGCAATTCGCTTGTGCGTCGATGGACCCCCACCTAAGTGGGCTCAAGCTCGCCGCAGCAGGCGGCCAGCGCAAACATCGCACTAACAGGGGTCATTATGGCTGGCGAAAAAGACAAGTGGCAAATGTATCAGGACAAGAAAAAGCAGTGGCGCTGGCGCCGCAAAGCGTCGAACGGCAACATCGTCGGCGCGGCGACCGAAGCCTATCTGAAAGAGAAAGACTGCCTCGCCAACGCCCAGCGCCATGGCATGGACGGTAATCCGAAGAAGCAGGGCAAGGGCGACAAGTGGGAGTTCTATACGGACAAGAAAGGTGAGCACCGTTGGCGCCGCCGCGCGTCGAACGGCAACATCGTGGGCGCCGCGTCCGAGAGTTACAAAAACAAGAAGAGCGCCTTGGCAAATGCAGAGCGGAACGGTTACGCTGGCTGATAGCCACGTCCCGGACGCCAAGCGTCTTGACGGGCCGCGCAAGCGGCCCGTTCTGTTTGGGGCAGGATAAATTCAAAGCCACGGGCACTGTCCGCGAGGGGGAGGAAATCCATGGAAACACGCGCCGCACTGGCCATCGAGGCCGGCAAGGACCTGGCAATCGAGACCGTCAATCTGGACGGCCCCCGCGAAGGCGAAATTCTGGTGGAAATCAAGGCCACCGGCGTTTGCCACACCGATGCCTTCACCCTCTCGGGCGAAGACCCTGAGGGCCTGTTCCCGGCGATCCTGGGCCATGAGGGCGCTGGCGTCGTGGTCGATACAGGCCCCGGCGTCACCAGTCTGAAAAAGGGCGACCATGTCATCCCGCTCTATATTCCGGAGTGCCGGCAGTGCAAGTCCTGCCTCAGCGGCAAGACCAACCTGTGCACGTCGATCCGGGACACCCAGGGCAAGGGCCTGATGCCCGACGGCTCCAGCCGCTTTACCGCCGGTGGCGAGATGATCCACCACTATATGGGCACCTCCACCTTCTCAAACTTCACGGTGATGCCCGAGATCGCGGCGGCGAAGGTACGCGAGGACGCGCCGTTCGAATCAATTTGCTACATCGGGTGCGGCGTCACCACCGGCATCGGCGCGGTGATCAACACGGCGAAGGTAGAGCCGGGCGCGAATGTGGCGGTCTTTGGCCTGGGTGGCATCGGCCTGAACGTGCTCCAGGGCGCGCGCATGGCGGGTGCGGACAAGATCATCGGCATCGACCTCAACCCCAAGAAGCGGGCACTGGCTGAGAAGTTCGGCATGACCCATTTCATCAACCCGGACGAGATCGGACGGGACAAGGTGGTCGAGGCGATTGTCGACGCCACGGACGGCGGTGCGGACTACAGCTTTGAGTGTATCGGCAACGTCCACACCATGCGTCAGGCGCTGGAATGCTGCCACCGCGGCTGGGGCGAAAGCATCATCATCGGTGTTGCCGGCGCCGGGCAGGAGATTGCCACCCGTCCGTTCCAGCTCGTCACGGGCCGGGTCTGGAAGGGCACCGCATTCGGTGGCGTCAAGTCACGCACCCAGGTGCCCAAAATCGTTGACTGGTACATGGAGGGGAAGATCAACATCGACGACCTGATCACCCACACCATGCCGCTCGACAAGATCAACGACGCCTTCCACCTGATGCATGAAGGCGAAGGCATCCGCAGCGTCGTGACATTTTAGGCTCAGGCCAGGTTCAGGCTGATCCCATGTCCGATACTGAAGCAGCGCCGCGACTGCGCACAAAGGTCAGCGTCGCGGTGCGTTCGGATCTGGCGATCTGGCAGCGGCTGAATGTCGTGGCCTTCCTCACCAGTGGTATCGCCGCGGCCCATCCTGAGCTGATTGGCGCGCCTTATGAAGACGCGACCGGCAACAGCTACCTTTCGCTCATCGGCCATCCTGTCATGTGCCTCGAAGCCGATCTGCTGCAATTGCGGGTGGCCCGGCAACGCGCATTCAACCGTGGGCTGACCCCTGGCATCTATACCGAAGATATGTTCACGACCATGAATGACGTCGACAACCGCGCGACGGTCGCGGGGGTTGCGGGCGACCAACTGAACCTCGTCGGCCTCGTCGTTTTCGGCGAAGCGCGCGATGTGGACAAGGCCATGCAGGGCCTGAAGCTGCACGGTTAGCAGCACTCACTCGATATGCCATGACCGCTTCTGCCGTGACCCCTCCCGCTACTCACGCGCCGGCCGTCTATTACGCAGCACTTCTCCTTGGCGCGGCCTTCTGGGGTGGTACCTGGCCGGTGGCGAAGCTGCTGTCGGAGGCGTTTCCGCCGGGCGGGCTCGGCTTCTGGCGCTGGACGATCGCCTTCCTGGTGATGCTGCCCATCGGCTTGCCGGGGCTGATCCGCCACCGCGGCGCGATCCTCAGCGAACTGCCGCGTCTGCTGTTCCTGGCCTTCTGCGGGATCGCGCTCTTCAACTATATGCTTTTCAGGGGTGTGCAGACGACGACGGCCGTGAACGGCGCGCTGATCAACGGCGCCACGCCGCTCTATGTGCTGCTGCTCGGCTTTATCGGCGTCGGCGACCGGGGGACATTGCGGCACGTCCTCGGGGTTGCGGTCGCATTGCCCGGTTTCCTCCTTGTGGTGACCCATGGCGAACCGGGCCGGTTGTTGCGGCTTGAGTTTGTGTTAGGTGACCTGCTGATCGCGGTGGGACTCCTGGGCTGGGTAATCTACACCATCTATGTGCGCCGCTGGCCGACGCAGCTGCCGCCCATCGCCTTCATGTGCGTGCTGTCCTTTCTTGGCGCCATGATCCTGCTGCCGATCTGGATCTTGGAAATCAGCCAGTCGGCGACCATGCTGGTGACCACCGATACCATTCTGGGACTCGGCTTCCTGGGCGTCTTCGCGTCCTTTGGCTCCTATGTGGTGTGGAATTTCGGCCTGGGCGGAATCGGCCCCGCCCGCGCGGCCCTGTTCCAGTATCTCATCCCGCTTTTCGCTGCCGTCTTCGCAGTCTTTCTGGTGGGGGAGGCGATCCGCTGGTATCACCTTGCAGGCGCTGTGCTCATGTTCGGCGGCATCTATGCGGCCAACCCGAACGGATTGCGGCGGCGGCCGGACTAAAGTTCCTGCCAGATTCAACTTCCTGAATGAAGGTCCACTACTCATGACCCTTGAAACCGTGAGCGCCAGCCGGTGTTTTGCCGGCACGCAATATGTCTACCGACACCAGAGTGCGGTGACCAACTGCGCCATGAATTTCTCCGCCTATATACCGGACGCCGCGGCCGACAGGCCGCTGCCGGTGCTGACCTATCTCTCGGGTCTCACCTGTACGGAGGATAATTTCACGGTCAAGGCCGCGGCCCAGCGCCATGCAGCGGAGCATGGGCTGATCGTGATTGCGCCTGATACCAGCCCGCGGGGCGACGGTGTTGCCGATGACGAGGCATGGGATCTGGGAAGTGGCGCCGGCTTCTACGTCAATGCCACGCAGGAGCCCTGGGCGGCCCACTACCAGATGTATGACTATATCGTCGATGAGCTGCCGAAGGTCATTGCGGCCAACCTGCCGGTGGACCCGGCGCGGCAATCTCTCTTCGGGCACTCCATGGGCGGCCACGGGGCGCTCGTCATCGGATTGCGCAATCCTGACGCTTACCAGTCCCTGTCGGTGCTGGCGCCAATTGCCAACCCCGCGTCCATCGAGCTTGGCGAAAAAGTCTTCGGCGCCTATCTGGGCGACGACCGGGAAAGCTGGAAGGCCTATGACGCGGTGGAACTGCTAAAGGCGGGTCACAGTACGAAACCGGTGTTGATCGACCAGGGCGAGGAAGACGATTTCTACAAAATGGGCGCGATGAAGCTGGACGAACTGCAGGTTGCCGCCAAGGCCGCGGGCCAGGAAATCACGCTCCGCCTGCACCCGGGGTTCGACCATGGCTATTTCTTCATCCAGACCATGGTCGCCGACCACATCGCCTGGGCGGCGAAGGCGTTGAACGGATAGCGTCGCAGGTCCGGTTCGCCGCATTGCGCGCGGCGCAGGGCGGGTGCTAGCGTCCGCGCCGACATCATCAAATCCCGATTCGAAGTTGAGAGTCTCGCAGCCATGAAGATCAACGGCAACGCGGTACGCCCCGGCATGGTGCTTGAGCATCAGGGCCGGCTCTGGCGGGTCGCCAAGATCCAGCACACCCAGCCCGGCAAGGGCGGCGCCTATTTGCAAGCGGAAATGAAAGACATTCGCGGCGGCACCAAGCTGAACGAACGCTTTCGTGCATCGGAAGACGTGGAGCGTGTGCGCCTGGACGAGCAGGAATATCAGTTCCTGTTCTCCGACGGCGAAGAGCACACCTTCATGGACGGTGAAACCTATGAGCAGATCACCCTGCACCAGGATTTCGTTGGCGAACCTGCAGACTTTTTGCAGGATGGCATGAACGTGAGCGTCCAGTCTTATGAAGGTGAAGCGATCAGTGTTTCGTTGCCAGATCATGTGACCATGCAAATCACCGAGGCCGACGCCGTGGTCAAAGGCCAGACGGCGTCGTCGTCCTACAAGCCGGCGATTCTGGAGAATGGCCGCCGCGTAATGGTGCCGCCCCATATCGAAGCCGGCACACGGGTGGTGGTGGCCACCGCCGACGGCACCTATGTCGAGCGCGCCAAGGACTGAGCCGAAAGGAATTCGCCGTACATGCTTACAAAATCCGCGACCGTCAATGTGATGGAAGGGGCGGCGCGCCGCGCCGCGCGTGGCCTGCTGCGTGATTTCGGCGAGGTGGAGCACCTACAGGTCAGCCGTAAGGGGCCAGCGGATTTCGTCAGCACGGCGGACCTCAAGGCCGAAAATATCCTGCTGGAATGGCTCAGCCGGGCGCGACCCGATTATGGCATCCTGATGGAAGAGCGGGGCATCCGTGAAGGCGCTGACGCGTCCAACCGCTGGATCGTCGATCCTTTGGATGGCACCACCAACTTCCTGCACGGCGTGCCGCAGTTCTCTATTTCCATTGCGCACGAACGGGACGGCGAGATTATCGCCTCAGCGATTCTCGATCCGGTACGTGACGAGCTCTTCTGGGCTGAGCGGAACCTGGGCGCCTTCCTCAACCAGACACGCATCCGGGTCTCTGCCCGGACGCTGATGGCCGATGCGCTGATTTCCACCGGCTTTCCCTTCATGGGCAAAGAAAAGCACCCTGCCTATTTCCGAACCGTGGAAGCCGTGGCGCCGCAGGTGGCGGGCGTTCGCCGCTTCGGGTCCGCAGCGCTGGATCTCGCCTGGCTGGCCGCCGGCCGCTATGACGGATTCTGGGAATTCGGGCTTGAGCCCTGGGATATTGCGGCAGGCATTCTTCTGGTGCGGGAAGCGGGGGGCTCGGTCTCCGATGTTTCCGGGCGCAACCGTATGATGGCCGAAGGCCACATCCTCGCCACCAACACCCATCTGCACGAATTGCTGGGCAAAGCCGTTCGCGGCGCCATGGTCGAAGACGACTGATTACAAACTCTCCGTAATTCGTCCGCGTTAACCAATCATTCCGATGGTCGGACGGCAAAATCCGGGTTATGAACAAAGCGCTGGTGGGGGAAACCGGACAAAAAGCCTTGCAGAAAAGGCAATTTCACCTCCCGCCGAATGTCTGTTCAGGGAGGAGTGAGGCGACGTGACCTCAACCGCACGCTATCTGTTTGGCATGCTGGTCTTTTTAGGCCTGATCGGCACAGGTCTGTGGCTGATCAAGGACGAGATCATCCGCGCGTTTTTCGCGCAGCCCTACCTGAACGGCATGATCGTCGCCGTCCTCGGAATCGGCATCCTCTACATCTTCTATATTACCGCGCGGCTGTGGCCGGAAACCTGGTGGATGCGCAGCTATCAGCGCCACCAGCGGCAGCCGCGTACACGGCCGCGTTTGCTCGGCTCCCTGGCCCGTATGATTGGCGCCCGGCAGGAAGGTCGCATTCGCCTGACGGTGCCGGCGACCCGCTCGCTCCTCGACGGCGTTAACTCGCGCCTGGACGAACATCGCGATCTCTCCCGTTACCTGATCAGCCTGTTGGTGTTTTTGGGCCTTTTGGGCACCTTTTGGGGCCTGCTGATCACCATCCAGGAGGTCACCAAGGTGATCGAAGCGCTCGGCGTGAAGCCGGGCGAAGATGTCGCCAAGGTTTTTGAGCGCTTCAAGACGGGTTTGACCAATTCCCTTGGGGGCGCCGGAACCGCCTTTTCGACCTCCCTCTTCGGCCTGTCGGGGTCGCTGATCCTTGGCTTTCTCGACCTTCGCGCCGGCCAGGCGCAGCGGCGCTTTTATGCCGACCTGGAAGACTGGCTCTCGGGTCTTACCCGACTGTCTTCCCTGCCGGGCGACGCCGAGGAAGACGACACCATGGCGGCGTATCTCAAGTCGCTGCTGGAGCACACTGCCGACACCATGGACCGCATGACGGACACCATGGCGCGCGGTGAGGCGGAGCGCTTTGACGCCAACAAGAATCTTGCCTCGCTGACTGAACGGCTTGGGGTTCTCTCCGATCAGATGCGCACCGAGCAACAACTGATGGCCAAGCTGGCGGAAAGCCAGATCGAAATGAAACCGATCATGGCGCGCCTGGCGGATGAGCAGGCCTTTGGCAGGCAGGAACTGGTGAACCAACTACGCACCGAGTTCCGCACCCTGACCAACCGTATGGCCGAGGTGCAGTGGGAAATGCGCCCGGTCCTGCAAAAGATCGGGGAGGAAAGCACCGCCTCGCGCGAAGAATTTGTCAGAGAGCTGCGCACCGAGTTCCAGGCCCTCGTCCAGACTCTTGCCACATTCGCGCAGCAGAACAACCGGCGTTAGGCACACACATGTTGAGCAGGTAGGCAAATGGCTTCCCGCGCCCGCCAAAGTGGACCGGATATCTGGCCCGGCTTCGTCGATGCGCTGTCGGCGTTGTTCATCATCGTCCTGTTCGTGTCGATTGTGTTTATGGGCTCGCAGTTCTTCCTGTCTAACGCCCTGGTCGGTCGCGACCGCACGATCACCAGCCTTCAGGTGCGTATCAACGAATTATCCCGCCTGTTGGGCCTGGAACAGGAAAAGTCTGCCACGCGCCAAAAAACCATCGCCCAGATCGCGGCCAACCTGCAGGCCAGCTTGCGCGCCCGGGCTGCCAGCGACGCGGCGCTGTCGAGGGCGCGCGGCGCGCTAGCGGAGGAGCGCTCGGCGCGCGCTGCCCTTGAGAAACAACGCCTGGCGATCGTCGGCGACCTGCAGACCGCCCGGCAGGCGCTGGCCGCGGCGCAGAAAGACAAGGACGCAACCAGCAAGAAGCTTCAGCAGACGGAAAAGGCCCTCTCCACCGCCGAGGCTGCTGCGCAGAAGGTGCGCGCTCTGCAAAAGAAACTGGCAGCGGACCAGACCCGGATTGTTGGGGAGCTGGAAGACATCCGCCGGGCCGCGGCGCTGCTGCGCAAGAAGCGGACGGAGATAGAGGCAGCCCTGAAAAAGTCCAAGGCGGCCCGTAAAAAACTGGAAGAGGAAAAAGTCATTATCGTCGGCCAGTTGAAGAGCGTATCCCTTCAGCGCGACCAGGCACAAAAGCAAAAGGCGGAGACCGAGCAGCAACGCAGCATCGTAATCATCAAGCTGAAGAAGGCCGAGGAGACGCTCCTCAAGCAGTCCAGCCTCAAGAACAAGTCCCTGGCGGAAATCGTCATCCTGAACCGTCAGATCGCGGCGCTGCGCCGGCAATTGGCGGCGATCCAGGCGATCCTCAAGGCGACCGAAGAAAAGATCAACGTCAAGGACGTCGCCATCAAGGATCTGTCCACGCGCCTGAACAAGGCGCTGGCCAGCCGGGTACAGGAGCTTGAGCGCTACCGCTCGGAATTCTTCGGCCGCCTGCGCAAGGTGTTGGGCAACCGCAAGGATATCAAGATTGTCGGCGACCGGTTCGTCTTCCAGTCTGAGGTCCTGTTTGGCAGTGGTTCCGCCAATCTGTCCGACCAGGGCGAGGACCGGCTCAAGGATCTGGCGAAGACCCTGAAGAGCATCATCGCCAAGATTCCGTCACGGGTGCAGTGGGTGTTGCGAGTGGATGGTCATACGGACAAGCGACCAATCCGCGGCCGGTATGAGTCCAACTGGGAGCTCTCTGCCGCCCGTGCGATATCGGTGGTCAAATATCTGATCGATGAAGGCATCCCTGCCCGCCGCCTGGTGGCCGCCGGCTTTGGCGAGCAATACCCCATCGTCAAGGGCGACACCGAACAGGCCTACGCCCGCAACCGCCGCATCGAGTTCAAGATCACCCAGCGGTAGGAGCAGGGGTAAGTCAGCTCCGACCGTCCATTGGCAATCGCGTGCCGGACGTGGGAAGCCGAGGTCTCTCCCTATTCTGCTGCCCGCGCCGGGCCAGCCCCGAACTGCAGTTCCGCAAGCCGCGCGTAGAGACCGCCTTCGGCGATCAGTTGTTCATGGCGGCCTTGAGCGACGATGCGGCCTTCGTCCATGACGACGATGCGGTCGGCCTTGAGCACGGTGGCCAGCCGGTGAGCGATGATCAGGGTGGTGCGGCCGGTCATGGCGTGGTCGAGCGCGCCCTGAACCAGCTTTTCGCTTTCGGCATCGAGCGCGCTGGTGGCCTCGTCCAGCAACAGGATTGCCGGGTCGCGGATGATCGCCCGGGCGATTGCCAGGCGCTGGCGCTGGCCGCCGGACAGCCGCACGCCTTTTTCGCCCAGGTGGGTGTCGTAGCCGTTGGCCAGCGTGCCGACGAATTCTGACGCCGCCGCCGCCTCTGCCGCCGCGTACACCGCCTCGTCACTGGCATCCAGGCGGCCAAACCGGATGTTGTCAGTAACGGAGCCGGTGAAGATCACAGGCTCCTGCGCCACCAGCGCGACCCGCTCGCGCAGCAACTGCGGCACCGCCTGGCGCACATCAACCCCGTCCACCGAAACCGAGCCCGCCTGCACATCATAGAACCGCAGCAGCAGCTGAAAGACCGTGGTCTTGCCCGCGCCCGATGGCCCCACCAGGGCCACGGTCTCACCGGGCGTCACGTCCAAGGAGAAATCGTGCAGCACCTTGCGGTCGATGGCGCTGGGGTAGGCGAACGTGACGCCGGCAAAAGCGATCCGGCCCTCTGCCGGGTCAGGTAATGCGGTGGCGGCGACGGGCGCCTTGATATCAGAATTTGCATTCAGCAGCTCCACCAGCCGCTCACTCGCGCCAGCGGCGCGCTGGATGTCGGCGGCGAATTCGCCGAGCACCCCCACGGCCGCAGCAACCAGGACCGCGTAGAAGACAAACGCGGAGAGTTCCCCTGCCGTGATGTCGCCCGCCACCATGTCCTGGCCGCCGGTCCAGAGCAGCAGGCCGATGGCGGCGAAGACCAGAAGAATGATGCAGGCGGTGAGGGAAGAGCGGGCCAAAACCCGGCGTGCCGCAATGCGGAAGGCGCCCTCCACTTCGTCGTCGAATCGGCGGGTGGTATCCTGTTCCCGGCTGAATGCCTGGATGGTCGGCAGGGCGTTCAGGGTCTCGTCGATGCGCGCGCCGACGTCGCCGATGCGGTCCTGACTGGCGCGCGACAGGCGGCGCACCCGGCGGCCGAAGATCACCAGTGGCAGAACCACCGCGGGGACGATCAGCAGGGACAGGCCGGTCAGCTTGGGGCTGGTGATCGCCATCATGGCGATGCCACCGGCCATCATCAGAAGGTTGCGCAGCGCCATGGACACGGATGTGGCGACGATCTGCTGCAACAGGGTCGTGTCTGTGGTCAGGCGTGACAGCACTTCGCCCGTTGGATTTGTCTCAAACCAGGCGGGGCTCAGGCGGATGACGTTGCCATAGACAGCCTTGCGGAGATCAGCAGCAATACGCTCCCCCAGCCAGGTCACCAGGTAGGCGCGGGTGAAGGTGCCAATGGACAGCAGCACAACAATTCCCATGAGGCCGAGCAGGGCCCCATCCAGCACGCCACTGTTGCCCTGCCGAAAGCCATGATCCACCAGCCATTGCAGCCCTGCGCCGAAGCCCAGCATGGCGCCCGCGGCCGTTACCAGACCGACCGAGGCGCCAATGATTTGGAGCCGATAGGGCCGGGCAAAGTGGAAGACTTCGCGCAGGTAGCGATAGGATCGCCGGGGCCGGGGGGGCGCAGATGCGTCGGACATGGTGCCGGTGGGGCTGGTGAGATTGGGGGAATTGGTCAAGATGTACCAGATATAGGGCTGTTTTGAGCCGTGGGTGCTTACCAGAGGAAAATGCCGCAGCGCCGGTTTCCGGAACGTGGTTCCTTGCGCCGGGGCGGCGGCTTCGCTATATACGCCGCTTCCAAGCGAATTCCGATGCGCAGGCCGCCGCAGTGTGGCGCCGCCAGGATGCGCAATCGACCGAGCTCGAAAGACTGACGATGAAGAAAGAAATTCATCCGGACTACCACGAGATCACCGTGCAGATGACCGACGGCACGGAGTTCACGACCCGTTCGACCTACGGCGAGCCAGGCGCTACGCTGCGTCTGGATATTGACCCGAAGACTCACCCGGCCTGGACCGGCGTGCAGCGCCTGGTCGACTCCGGCGGTCAGGTGGCCAAGTTCAACAAACGGTTCGAGAAGTTCGGCCTCACCTGATCTACGGCCGGAAGCCTTAGCCGAGCGCTGCCACGGCGGCGCAGAATCGGTCGATCTCTTCCTCTGTATTGTAATAATGCACGGATGCACGCACCAAGGTGCTGTAGCCCCGTTTCTGCATGTCCAGCAACGTGCTGGTGTCGGCGGTGACTGAGGTGTTGATGCCCTGCGCGCCCAGACTGGTTTTGATCTCATCCGGCTCCATTCGGGCGTGGGCGAAGGTGACGATGCCACATCGGGTTTGGCCGATATCCGTCACCGTGACGTCCGCCAGCGCGCCGAGCGCCTGACGCAGGGTTTCCGCCAGTTCCATGACCCGCGTTTCAATCTCGGGGAGTCCCAGGTCGAGGGCATAATTCACCGCCACGCCCAGACCAATGCGGCCCGCCACGTAGCTTTCAAAATTCTCAAAGCGCAGCGCGCCGGCGCGCATCTCGTAGTGGTCCGGCGCGACCCAGTCCGCGCCATACATGTCCAGAAAGGGCGGGTCCAGTTGGTCGAGGATTCCCCGGCGAACATAGAGAAATCCGGAACCCCGCGGTCCGCGCAGATACTTGCGCCCGGTGACCGAGAGCAGGTCACACCCGATGTCCTCGACATTCAGATCGATCTGCCCGGCGGACTGGCAGGCGTCCACCAGATAGGGAATACCGTGGGCGCGTGCGACCGCGCCGATCTCCGCCACTGGATTGACCAGGCCGCCATTGGTGGGCACGTGGGTGATGGAGATCAGCCGGGTGCGCCCGTTGATAAGGTCTTCCACCCCGGCTGGGTCGGTCTGCCCGCTGGCGTCGCCGGGGGCGGGCACGATCTCGATGCCGGTGCGTTTTTGCAACTGCAGAAAGGCGATGTAGTTGCTGGCGTATTCCGCTTCTGCGGTGATGATCCGGTCGCCCTCCCGCCATTGGAAGGCATGAAATGCAGCGCCCCAAGCGCGGGTCGCGCTTTCCATCAGGGCAATTTCGTCCGGCCGGGCGTTCAGAAGGCGGGCGATCGCGTCATAGGTCGCGTGCAATTGGGGGGCTGCCTGGTCGGCTGCTTCATAGCCGCCCACCTCCGCTTCGCGCCTGAGGTGGGCCAATTGCGCCTCCAGAACGGGCGTCGGCTTCAATCCGTCGCCGGCATTGTTGAAGTGCACAACGTTGGCAACGCCGGGGGTCGCGGCGCGAATGCTGTCGATATCGATGGGACTAGCCCCGGCGGCGGCCGCCGCCTTTGGCGCTGCGGCGGTGGATTTCCTTGATCGTCCAGGTCACCGTCCGTTTGAGGATACGGCCCAGCGCCTTGTCGAAGGCAGAAATAATCGCGTCCACCTTGGGCCCGTTGGATTTGACAGTCACCGCAAAACGCGTGGCGGAAACGATCTCGCGCTGGGGCATTCTCACAAGCTTCAGGTTGACCCGGATATGCACCTCGGGCTCCTGACCGTTGTAGAGCTGCGCCTGGAATTCCCGCAGTTCGGTCTTGAGGATGTAGTCGGCACGAAGGCCGGAACCCTCACGGCCCACCGCGATGATCCGCTTGGAATTATCGAACGACTCGATCATCAGGGTCTGGACCAGATTGGGCGCCAGGTCGGTCCACTCCGACTTTTCATAATAGTCCAGTGTGGTGCGGCGCACCTTGACCGCGATCCGGCTGGATGTGAGGCCCGAAGACGCGAGTGGCGTTTCCACAATGAGCTGCTTGTTCACCTTTGGCAGGGACTTGGGGAAGGTGCTCTTCGGCGTCAGTTCATAAAGCCGCGGCGGGTCGCGTTTCGCGCCCGGAATGATGCCCTGGCAGGCGGTCATAACCATGCTTGCCCCCAATAGCAGGATCGAAGCGGTCTGCCGTGAAGTGGGAAGTTGGATCATCTGCCCCTGCCTCTGGTGGTGAAGCCCTTCTGGCGGTTGCCAAAGAAGAAACGCGCCGGGTCGTTCTCCATACGCTTGATGAATCTGTCTGCCGATCTGACGAATTTTCGCATGTCAGTCAGGAACAGGGAAAACTCATAAAGCCCGGTTGCGGCGAAGTCTGCAATTGGACGTCGATTCTCCCGCACCACAGCTCGCAGCTCCCAGCTAAGCGCGCCGAAGGCCTTGGCGCCCTTGCCAATTTCGTCCACGGCCTTGGTGCTGTTCTTGGCGAATTTCTGGACCAGGCCGACCACCTTGCGAACATCGACGGCAATGCCATTCGCCTGTTTGGCGAACTTGCGGATATCGTCAAGGGTCAGCTCCGCCTTGCTGGCAAGCTTGCGGACGGATTTGAGAACCGGGCCTACCTCGCGCGATGCCTTTTCAAGATTGTCCATGGCTTTGTCGGCTCGCTGCAGCACCTGTCTGACCAGCCGACGGTTGCCGCGGTTGGCGACGTCGGCCAGCCGGTCGGCCAGGCGTGATACGGCTTTCACCGCTTTGGGAAATTCTTCGAGGATGCGCGCCAGCCCGGTGGTCTTGCCGGGGATTACGGGGCCGGGTTGACCTTTCTTCGGCACCAGCAGGGGTTTGGGGCCAGCGGGATCTGGTTCATCCGGGCCGCTCAATTGGATGAAAGGCGCGCCAGTCAGACCCTGAGACTCGATCGCAGCCGCTGTGTCTGTGCGAATCGGTGTGCCCTCGCGAACCGCGATGCGCACCTCAATTAGCTCGGTATCTTTTTTTGACAGGCCGATGTTCGTGACCGTGCCAACAGGGATACCGCGAAAGCGTACCTTTGCGCCTTGCTCCAGGCCGGTCACGTCGCCGCGAAACTGGATGCGATACGTGACCGTATCCTCGCCCTTGCCACTGCCGCCGCCCAGCCACAGGACGAAGACCACTGCGGTGGCGATCAGGCCGAGGACAAAGACGCCAACAAGTACATAGCTGGCCCGGGTTTCCATGCTCTCAGTCCCTTCCGTGGGATGCCATGGCCGCGCGTCCGCGCGGGCCGTTGAAATAGTCCTGGATCCAGGGATGGTCGTCCATCCGGAGTTCGTCGACCGTCCCGACCTTGATCTTCCTATCTACCAATACGGCAATACGGTCCGTAATCGCGACCAGGGAATCCAGATCGTGGGTAACCATGAAGACCGTCAGTCCCAGGCTGCGTTGCAGATCGCGGATCAGGATGTCGAAATCTGCGGCGCCAATGGGGTCCAGTCCCGCTGTTGGTTCGTCCAGGAAAACAATCTCCGGGTCCAGCGCCAGGGCGCGGGCGAGGCCGGCCCGCTTGCGCATGCCGCCTGACAGTTCCGAAGGATATTTGGAGCAGGCGTGAAGGGGCAGTCCCACCATGTCGATCTTCAGACGGGCAAGGCGGTTGATCGCATGGCCCGGCAGGCGCGTGTGCTCACGCATGGACACGGCGATGTTTTGCTCCACCGTCAGTGAACTGAACAATGCGCCGTCCTGAAACAGCACCCCCCAGCGTCGCAGCAGGCGTCTGGCCTCCCGCCCTTTAAGGTTACGGCTGTCCTGCCCCAGGACCATAATCTCGCCGTCCCGTGCGCGGTTCAGGCCGATGATGGTGCGCAGCAGCACTGACTTGCCGGTGCCCGAACCGCCGACCACGCCCAGCACCTCGCCTTTGTGCACGTCCAGATCCAGACCGTCATGAATTCGGTTGGTGCCGAACTGGTTCACGAGGCCGCGAACTTCAATGACGTTGCCGGGATCCATCTCTCAGATCCCCAGATAGCTGAAGGCGATGGCGAAAATTGAATCGAACACGATGACCAGGAAGATGCCTTCGACAACCGACATTGTGGTGCGTTGGCCGACGCTTTCGGCGCTACCGGTGACTTTCAGGCCTTCGAAACAGCCGACCAGAGCAATGACATAGGCAAAGACCGGCGCCTTCACCATGCCAATCGCAAATGTAGTGAAGTCGATGGCGCCGGAAAGCTGGTCCAGGAATTGCGTCAGCGAGATGTCCAGGGTGACCACAGACATGAAAGCGCCGCCGGCCAGACCCATCATGTTTGCATAAAAGGTCAGCAGCGGTAGCGTGATCATCAGTGCAATAATTCGCGGCAACACCAGGATCTCCACCGGGTCCAGCCCGATGGTCTGCATGGCGTCCACTTCCTGGTTCACCTTCATGGTGCCGATCTGCGCGGTAAACGCGCTGCCGGACCGGCCGGCGATCAGGATCGACGTTATCAGCACGCCCAGCTCGCGCAGTACGGCGACCCCCACCAGATTGACGGTGAAGATCTCTGCGCCGAACTGCTTCAATTGGGTCGCGCCCATGAAGGCAACGACGACCCCGATGAGGAAGGCCAGCAGGCCCACAATCGGCAGGGCGTCCAAGCCAGTGCGCTCGATATATTTGAGGGTCGCGGTCAGCTCAAGGCGCCAGGGGCGAACAATGACGCGGCCCAGCAGGATGACCGTCAGTCCGAAGAAAGACAGCAACTCGTGGGCGCGCTTGCAGGCATTGACGGCAGCTTCGCCGACGGTTGCCAGTGCGCTGACCAGGGCGTTCCTGTTGGGCGGCACCTCGGTTATTTCAATGCGGTCCGCAGACTTGCGAACCCGGTCCAGCAGGAGCCGGTGACTGTCGCCCAGTCCATCGATGCGGGTGGTAAAGCCACGCTCTTCAAGCTGACGACTAAGGTGGACCAGCAGCCACGCACCGCCACTGTCGAGGGAAGATATATCCCGGGCGCGCACAACCGCCGTCGAGACGCCGTCGCCGGCCTTTTCCGCCGTCCATGTGGCAGTCGCAGCGCGTAGCAGGTTCGCTACAGCATCCACACGCCAGTCGCCGCCCACTGCCACCACAAGGGCGTCCGCGGTGCGTTCGGCATTGATCCAGGCGTCGTCCTCTACCATTGGCCCCTTCAGCGGCGTTTAGATCGCCGCGACACTGTCGGATCGGGGGACAGAACCGGGCGTGGGTGGAGTTGCCAACGCTCCATGAATTTCAGCCCTACGTGGCAAATGGCCGACATGGGGCGTTGAACTGATGTGCGTTGCACAAGAAATGTTTGGAGGTTTCCTACCCATGGTGGCCATCCGATCACAGGCCCCCATATTTGCCAATAAAAAACTCCTTGCCTTTGCTGCGATGCGGTGTAAATGTTGCGGTGCGACAGACGCCCCTGACCGCGTTTGCGTTTAGCTGTCGTTTCACTTTAGGGCGTTTCCTCCCTAGACTTGGGCCGCACCTTCCCGGTGCGGCCCTTTTTCATGGCGCCCACCTTTGCTCGCCCACCATGCTCGCCCACCATGCTCGCCGAGGTGGAAAAAATGCTGCTTTGCTGACCTCAAAACCCCAATCAGATCCCCAGCGCAAGGTCGTGCGCTGCGCCAGGATTTTGCCCGTAGGGTTACTAATAGATGCCGCAAGCACCTTGTTGGTTACATTGAGGCCAACGTGCGGCGATTGCAGCGGCATCCAATCCACGGCGAGGCGGGATAGGCTCACACGCCAATTCCCCGGTGCAGCACCGTGTCTTGCGCCAGGATATCGCTCGGCGTCAGGTCGTCCATGGACGCCAGTTGGCGATAGTAATCTGTGAAATCTGGCAGGGTTTCGCCGAACAACTGTTCGAAGCTATCGATCACGAAATAGCTCTCCTGGAAATCATCGATGCGGTAGTTGGTGCGCATGATGCGCAGCAGGTCGAAGCTGATGCGGTTGGGCGCCGGGCTCTCCAGCGCAAAAACCGATTCGCCCTTCGACGAGACGATGCCCGAGCCGTAGATGCGCAGGCCGGCCGGCGTCTGGATCAAACCGAATTCCACCGTGTACCAGTAAAGGCGCGCGAGCTTTTCCAGGGCGCCCAGCTTCAGGGCCTTGAGGCCGCCGCGGCCGTAGGCAGCCATATAGTCGCCGAACACCGGGTTGGCGAGCAGCGGGACATGACCGAATACATCGTGGAACACATCCGGTTCCTGCAGATAGTCCATCTGCTCCCCGGTGCGGATCCAGGCAGTCGCGGGAAACCGCCGATTGGCAAGATGATCGAAGAAGATGTCGTCCGGCACGAGGCCGGGCACGGCCACGATCTGCCAGCCCGTGCGCGCCATCAGCGCGTCGTTGAGACGGCGGAAATCGGGTATCCCGCCACCGGCAATACCCAGAAAATCGATACCGTCGAGAAATTCCTGCACCGCGCGGTCGACCAGAACCGTGGATTGGCGCTCGAATAGTCTGCGCCAGATGTCATGCTCTTCAGATGTATAGTCGTCCCATGCCTGGTCGATGGTGTGGTCCGCGCGCGGCGCCGCATGTTTGGCGGCCTGCGCCATGGTGACCTCCGGTCTGTTGTTGCGGACAATGTAGGCAATCGCGTTCCTGCCTGCCACCCTGACAATGGACTGCCGTCGCGATCGGGTTAGCTGTCGTCGGGGGCGTTCAACTGGCGCTGCATCAACACGCTATCCACCCATCGGCCGAATTTGTGCCCCACCGATCGCAGCACGCCGGCGCGGCGGAAACCGGCCTGTTCGTGAAGTCGGATCGAGGCGAGATTTTCTGAATCGCCGATGACGGCCACCATCTGATGGAAGCCGATCTGGGTGCAGCGTTCGATCAGCACTGCAAGAAGTGCCTGACCCACCCCTTCGCCCCGCCGGTCGGGCGCGACATAGACCGAGTTTTCGACCGTATGCCTGTAGGCGGAGCGCTCGCGGAAAGGCCCGGCGTAGGCGAAGCCGGCAATCGCGCCGTCCACCTCGGCCACCAGGTGCGGCAGGCCCACGGCCAGGGACCGGCCGCGGCGGGCGATCATTTCATCCACATCTGGCGGCACTTCTTCGAAAGACCCCAGGCCTTTCAATACATGGTGGGCATAAATCGCCTGGATGGCCGTCATGTCCCCGGCCACCGAATCACGCACACGGACGGGAATGTCCGGCTGTACCTCCGGTCTCATGCAGCGAACAGGCCTTCATCGGCGCTCACCAGCTGCTCGATCATGATGGTGATATTGCCAAGTAACGTTTCGAAACCGGGTCGTTTGGCAAAGCGGGTTTCGTCCATATAGAGCGCCCGGTTGACCTCGATCTGCAGGGCGTGCACCCGCTCTGACGGCTCGCCATAATGACGGGTGGTGAAGCCGCCGGCATAAGGCAGGTTACGTTTGACCATATAGCCGAGCCGCACGAGGGTGGCGTGCACCTGGTCAGTCAGGCTCCGGTGGCAGGACACGCCGTAGCAGTCACCGAGCACGAAATCCACGCGCCGGCGGCCGGGGTCCCGGTCCATGGGGCCGCCCACCGACGGCATTGAATGACAGTCCACCAGGATGCAGTAGCCAAATCGATCCCTGGTCCGGTCGATCAACGCCTGGAGGGCGCTGTGATAAGGGCGGTAGCAGCTGTTGATGCGGTCCAGCGCTTCGGCGAAGCGCAGCTTGCCGTCATAGATTTCCGCGCCGCTGCAGACCACCTTGGCGATGGTGCCCAGGCCGGCGGCGACCCGCGGCGATGTCGGGTTTGCATAGTCCGGCAGCGGGTCGTCGAACATATCCGGATCCAGCTCGAACGGCTCGCGGTTGGGATCTACGAAGGCGCGCGGAAAGGTGGCGCACAAAAGCGGTGCGCCACAGGCGGGCGCCGCGCTGTAGAGCTGGTCCACAAAGCTGTCTTCCGACCGGCGGATCGCATAGGCGTCCAGCTTCGAGATATTGAGGAAATGGGCGGGATAGTCCTCGCCGCTGTGGGGCGACGCAAAGACAACCGGCGCTGTCTGAACGCCGGGCTCAAAAATTTCGTAGGCCGGGTTCTCGGGAATCGAGTCCGGCGCCAAGGCAAGCGCACCTGAATCCATGGTCGATCATTTAGTGCATCGGATCGGGCTTGTCACGGCCTGCCGCCCAAAGCTTGTTCGGTTGATTAACTGCGCCCGATTGGGGGGTTGAACGGCGCTTCCGAATGCGGGATAACCCGCCTCTTCCGGTCGCCGGGTCAAGAGCTTCGTTTTGGGGTTCAGCGCCGGCAGCTGGTCGGGCGCGTAGCTCAGTGGGAGAGCACTGTGTTGACATCGCAGGGGTCGCTGGTTCAATCCCAGCCGCGCCCACCATTTCCCCCCACCGTATGATGAATGAAACTGGCTCAGGCCCGGCGGCTGGCGCAGGCCTTGAGGGTTGGGGCTGAGTCATTGTTTTGCGGGATGTCGCCCGCCGGCCCACCCGCGCCGACCATTCTCTCCCGCCCTCTGAATTAAACCGGCTCAGGTCCGGCAGCTTGCGGGCCATCGCCCGCGGGTCTGTCCGCGCGGATCGACTCCGCAATTGGGGAAAGCGCACAGGTAGCGCGGAAGGCATTTCCGTAAGAGGACGAACGCCTCTAACGCGCCATTAACCCTAGAGCGAAATAAAAAATTAGCACTGGCGGAATAGCCTTTCCGTCGACTTTCCATTGGTGACAACAGGTCATCCGCCATGAAGGCACTCCCGCCGCCCCGCACGGACGCGAAGGCGTTGCGCGATGCGCTCGCACCCTACACCGAGAGATCGACGGTCCTCGCGCTGGCGATTTTTGCCCGCGACGCCGGGTTGCTCGCAGTTGCGACCGGGCTTGCGCTTTGGGTCGAGAGCTATGCGCTCAAGACCCTGTTCGCGGTGATCGCAGGCACGGCGATCGCGGCCTTGTTTGTCATCGGCCATGACGGCGCCCATTGCGCCTGCACGGGCTCGAAGCGGCTGAACGCACTGCTCGGCCGGCTCGCGCTGCTGCCGTCGCTGCACAATTTCACCCTCTGGCGCATCGTCCACAACCGCATGCACCACAGGGACACCTGCGTGAAGGGCCGCAACAGCTGGTCGCCGCTCTCGAAAGTGGAGTATGACGCGCTGCCCTATTGGCGCAGGTGCCGGGAGCGGCTCTATCGCACCCCGGTTCTGGGTTTTGCGGCCTACTACGCCGTGAACCGCTGGTGGAAAGAGAAATTCTTCCCACCCCGCCACCTCAGGACGACCCAGCGCCTGAGCCAGTGGCGCGACTTCGCGCTGCTCCTCGCAGCCCTTGTCGGGCTCTTCGCCGCCTTCTGGGGCGCGACATTGGTAATCGAACACCTCGCCTTCTGGGAGGCGGTGCTGTGGGGCTTCGTCATCCCCCAAGTGGTCTGGAACACGCTGATGGGCTTCACTGTCTACGCCCAGCATACCCACCCGCAGGTGCCCTGGTTCCGAACGGACGAGGAAGCAGCCACCCATAGCCAGGCGGCGCTCAGCGTCCATATGGTGTTTCCCAAATGGTACGGCTGGCTGTCGAACCACATCATGGAGCACCCGGCGCACCACGTGAACACGAAGGTTCCCTTCTACCGACTGGCGGCGGCACAGCGTCGTCTTAATACGCTCCTCGGGGAGACGGCGGTGGTCGAACGTTTCAGTCCCGTCGCGTTCTGGCAGACCATGCGCCGGTGCAAGCTTTATGACTACGACGGTCACCGCTGGCTCGGCTACGACGGCAGCCCCACGGCGGAGGTCGCCGCCGCCACAGCGGTGGGTCGAGCGTCCGCCCCTGCGACGGGGTAGACCCCCTACACCCTAATCACGATTTTCCCGAAGTGCCCGGCCGCTTCCATGGCGTTGTAGGCGGCTGGTGCGTCGGCGAATTCCACCGTCTTGTCGATCACTGGTTTCAGGCCATTGGCGGTGATGGCGGCGTTCATGTCTTCGAACATGGCTGTCGAACCCACATAGATGCCGGAGAGGCGGATGGACTTGCGGAGGATCGGCATGGGGTTGATCTCGCCGCCGGTCAGCACGCCGATCAGGCCGATATGACCGCCGATGCGGACCGCGTCGATGGATTGCGCCAGTGTGCCGGCGCCGCCCACTTCCACCACCTGGTCAACGCCGCGGCCGCCGGTCATCTCGACCGCGACCTTGGCCCATTCGGGTGTGTCGCCATAGTTGATGGTCTGCCACGCGCCCATTGATCTGGCGCGCTCCAACTTTTCATCGCTTTTGGAGGTGATGATCGCCCGCGCGCCCATCATGACGCAGAACTGCAGGGCGAAGATGGAGACGCCGCCGGTGCCGAGGAGCAGCACCGTGTCTCCCGCCTTGAGCCCGCCTTTAACCACCAGGGAATGCCACGCCGTCAGCGCCGCGCAGGGCAGGGTGGCGGCTTCCTCGAGGCTTAGATGCTCAGGGACCGCGACCGCGCCTTGCTCGTGGATCACAACCTCTTCCGCGAGCATGCCGTCGATCGGGCCGCCCCGGGCGGTGCCCATGGCCTGGGCGGAAACCTCGCCAGCGAACCAGCCGTCGAAAAAGCAGCCAGCCACCCGGTCGCCCGCCTTGAAGCGGCTGACGCCGTCGCCGACCGCCACCACTTCGCCGGCGCCGTCGGAATTCGGGATGCGGGGGAACTGCAGGCCCATGCGCGCCGGCGCCCGCACCGTGTTCAGGTCGCGATAGTTGATGCAGTTGGCGGCGACCCTGACCTTGATCTGGCCGTGGCCCGGTTCCGGGCTGTCGCGCTCCGCCAGGTTGAGTGCATCGATGCCGTCCGGGCCGATAATTTCCCACGCTTTCATGATAGTCCCTCGCTCCTGTGATTGACCTATCGTCTACGACGCCCCGGCGGCCTTGTCATCCGCGTTGGCGCGACCGACATTGCCGCTGCACACCCCGCCGTACCCAAAGGAACCCTTCATGGCCCCTGCAGATGCCTTCCCGACCCTCTACAGCCCCGCCGAATTGGGCGGCCATACCCTCAAGAACCGATTCGTGGTTTCGCCCATGACGCGGGCCAGCGGTACGCCGGACGGTCTGGCGACCGCGCAGATGGCGGACTACTACGCGGACTATGCCCGCGGCGGCTGGGGGCTGGTCATCGCCGAGGGCACCTATCCGGACGAGGCTCATAGTCAGGGCTATGGCAATCAGCCGGGCATCGCCAACGACCCACAGTGTGATTCCTGGCGGGCCGTAACGGATGCAGTGCATGCGGCAGGCGCGCCAATCGTGATGCAGATCATGCATGCGGGCGCGCTCAGCCAGCACAACATCTGGCGCGACGAGACCATCGGCCCTTCGGCAGTGCAGCCCGATGGCGAACACTCACCCCGCTACAACGGTCATGGCCCCTATCCGGTGCCGCGGGAGATGACTGAGGCAGAGATCGCCGACACCATTGGCGGATTCGCGGCTGCAGCCAAACGGGCCATCGAAGCGGGCTTCGACGGCGTCGAGGTGCATGGC
>JAJFFJ010000048.1 GCA_021776685.1 Alphaproteobacteria bacterium | reverse complement strand
CAAGAAGCTGGACGACAAGATCCACTACTGGCACACCGGCTATCCCGGCGGCATCAAGCAAGTCAACGCCCGCGATACGCTGGAGGGCAAACATCCTGAGCGGCTGATCGAGCGCGCTGTCAAACGGATGATCCCGCGGGGGCCGCTGGGCCGCCGACAGTTTGGCCATCTGCACATCTATGCCGGCACTGAGCATCCCCATGAGGCGCAGCAGCCAGTGGCGCTGGATGTCGGCGCCATGAACCGCAAAAACAAGAGAGCCGCCTGACCATGGCCGACACTGATACCAAGCCCGAGGCGGAAGCCGAAGCTGCTGAAGCGGATTCCGCTACGGAAACGGAAACTGTTGAGGCGCCGGCCGCGGAAGAAAGCAACGTCGACAAGGCGGCCGCGACCCTTGCATCCCTGATGCCCGGCGCCGCCAAGCCGGAAGAAGAAGTGGTTCCCCTGGAGCCGCAGATCGACGGGCAAGGCCGTGCCTATGCTACCGGCAAGCGTAAGGATGCGGTGGCCCGCGTCTGGATCAAGCCCGGCAACGGCAAGGTCGTCGTCAATGGCCGCGATGTGGAAGTCTACTTCGCCCGGCCGACTTCGCGCATGGTCATCAACCAGCCCTTCGAGGTCGCCAACCGCAAAGACCAGTATGATGTTATCTGCACGGTCAAGGGCGGTGGACTGTCTGGCCAGGCCGGTGCCGTTCGCCATGGCATTTCCAAAGCATTGCTCTCGTACGAACCCGACTTGAGGCCGGTGCTCAAGCAGGGCGGCTTCCTGACCCGCGATCCGCGGGTAGTCGAGCGCAAGAAATACGGCCGCGCCAAGGCCCGCCGCAGCTTCCAGTTCTCCAAGCGCTAAACGCTTCAATAGGTTAATTAAATTGGTTAACCGCGCGCCTGGTGGCGCGCGGTTTTTCCGCATGAACCGTTGAATGCCGCACGCCGGGCCGCCATACTTGGCGAAACCCGGGAACACGGGCATATCTGGGAGTTAGGTCATGGGGCTGATCGCCAAATTCTTCATCTTTGTCGGTGCGGTCGCGGCTGTCGTATTTGCGGCGGCGGTGGGCGCCCACAGCTATCTGGCGGACAAGCCGCAATACCTGAATGAGGTGGCAGCCGGATGCTACCTGCTTGCCCTGGTTGGCGTGTGGGCGGCGATGCTGAGCTATGGCTGGCGTCGTCGGAGCAAGACCGCTGGCCTCGCCGTCCTGATGGCGCTGGTCGTCGTCGTCGCCTATGGCGGCCTGATGTATTTGACAGTGGGTAGCTGGCAGGCAGTGCTGACCACCAATCCGCTCGATGCCATGGCCGCCAACGTCAACTATCTTGTCGCCGGCGTCGGCAGCATCGTCGTCCTGATGTTGATGGTGACGGTGCTGGGACTGATGCTGTTGCGGGCACTGGCCGGGCGGGGCGGACCCGCCTGGGGACTGGCTGGATTAGGCCTGGCCGTGGCCAGTGGTGCGCTCGCCGCGGCCTTGGCGATGCTGGTCTATGGCTCACTTCGGGATCCCAAGATTGCGGAGCTTGGAACGCAGGTGCTGACCGCCAGCTTCTATGCCCACATCGCCGCCTGGCTGATGGTCGCCCTGGCGCTGTTTGCGTCATTGCGGGCCGAACGTCCTGCGGCTGCGGCAGCGGCGGGAACCGCGGCCGCCGTTGCAGCAGCCCCTGCGGCCCCGGTGGCGGCTGCCGCTGGTGCCCCGGCATCCGCGGCGCCACCTGTGGCGGCACCGACCCGGGCGGATGATGCGCCAACGAAACCCATGGCCGCGCCAGCCAAGGTCGAGGAAAAACCCGCGCCGGCCCCGGTGCCAGTGCCGCCGGTGGCGCCCGCAGAAGTTCAGCCCAAGCCACTTGCGGCGGACCAACGCACCGTCCGTGCGACTCCTAAGCAGGCGGCCAGCCCAGCCCCGGCGGCAGACCCGGCGACAGCGCCTACCAAAATGCCATCTCCCAGGGCCGCGCCTAAACAACCGGCGCCTGCACCCGCACCGGCCCCTGCACCAACATCTGCACCGGCGGCCCCGCCACCAACCCAGCCGGCAGCCCAGTCAGCAGACAAACCTAAGCAGCCTGCGCCAGTTCCTGCCAAGCCGGTGACTGTGGTCCGCGCGGCCAAAGTTCAGCCCGCAAGTCCAGCGCCCAAACCGGCGGCTTCCGGGGCTGACGCCCCCACCCAGCGGCCCGCGCCGGCCGCGGCGCCCACCATCAAACCATCGCCGGCGCCGAAGCGGGCGTCGGACAGTGCTGATGGCGGCAACGGCGCGGGAAACAGTGGAAACGATAAAGCCTAGAAGAACCCATCTCGGCCGCACATACAGAGAACCTCTGCCGTGCGACCTACACCTGAACCCAAGCTGAAGTCGGAGCAGTGACATGATCGGCGGAATTGGCGCCCTTATTTTTGCAGCGGCTATGGCCGCATTGTTGTTCCTCACGGATATGCCGCTGGTTGTGGCGAAATGGATCACGCCAGTGTGGCTTATCGCACTGCTGATGGCGCTGGTTGGGCTTTGGTATTCAGGCCGTGCCGGCGGCCGCCGTATGATGCTGGTGCTGCTGATGTTTATTGTCGGCGTTGGCGTTTATGTCGCCGGTCTTTATGTGAATGGCCTGGATATCATGAGCATCCTGCAGCCGCATCCGTTGAACGCCTTTGCGGAGCACGCGAACTGGGTGGTGATCATGTTCGTCGTGATTGCCGTGTTTCTGTTGCTTATGATTTTGCCGTCAATCTCAATGATTGCGTCGCTTTTATCGGGCGCAATCCTCTGGGGGCTTGCGGGCATTGTCATGCTTGTTTGGAGTGTCGCTGGTGCAGCTGCGCTGATCATGACCGTGCTGGAGGTCGCTGCGGGCCAGACAGGGTTGGCAGCTCACGGGCAGATGATCCTTAAATATTTTTACTACGTGAATATCGCCGCCTGGGTTCTTGCAGGATTAGCCATGTTCTCTGGCGGGCGACGCGCTTAGAGGCAGTCAGGCTTCATTCCCGGCGTCACTTCCGGCTATTTCCTCGTCCGGCGATTCTTCCTCCTGGGCCTGTAGCCAGTATTCGATCTGGCGGCGGAGGAGGCCGATGCGCTTTCTCAGGTTGTTTTTCGGCAAGGGGCCGAACCCGAAAATCGCGCCGTGCATCTCCACGTCGATGGGGCCATCTTCACCTTCAGGTGTGCGCAGGAATATTGCGAACTTGATCGGGTGGCGGGAAGCACCGCCGGCAGGAGTGACGCTAAGACGCCGAAGGCAATCAGTAGGCTGGGTCGGGAATCGCGAGATTCAGTCATCGTTGTTGAGGCCCAAAAAGAAAACCTCTTCAAATTTAGGCGCCTATCACTCGATCTCTCGCCTTGTTTAGAGCGAAGGCGACCAAAACCCAAACGATCAGATGTGAACCGCTGAATGCATAGACCACAGCTTCAATCGCCCCTTCCGGCACCTTCATGCCGGCAACAACGAAAGCACAAAATGCAAATAGGGCGCAGATAAGCGCTGCGTGCCAGACAATCATGCTTGCGCCAGACCAAAGGAAACTGCGTTCGGAAGCCTCCCTGCCGGTTTGCGCCATCTGAATACCCAGCAATACGAGCATAACCAAGCCGATCGACAGCGCACCGCAGAAGATAATCAGATATTCGTAGTTGATGAACATGTAGAAAAGGCCGGCCACATATGAATGCTGACTGTAGGCATTTGGAATCTGGTACAGGTAAATGAGTGCGCCCACGAAGAGTACGACAAACCAAATCAAGATCAGGGTCGGCAATAAATTGATTCGCTTGGACTTTAGTGATCGGGATCCGGCGCGTATGCCAAACAAGGCGAGCACGAGTCCGATTAGCGTAAGATTTCCGATAGAATCTATGCCTATATCAATATTGAACAGGGTAACAATCCGGCCAAGAACATACATTGCGGCCCCTGCGATCCCCAAGTCGATGCCGGTTGTCGGCCTCATTCTCGCCTTGAACATGGCTGCCCCCGTTAAGAGCCCAACCGCCCCTGCCATCTTTATGAGATGCCGGACCGCGAGTTGCAAGCAATGGTTGAGTTGCGCTATACGACTTAATCCGTTCGTGCCTCTGCTTCCTCGTCCGGTGCCTCCGCTTCCGCGGCGGCCAGCCAGTATTCGATCTGGCGGCGGAGGAGTCCGATCCGCTTCCTCAGGTTGTTTTTCGGCAAGGGCCCAAATCCGAATATGGCGCCGTGCAGCTCGACATCGATGGGGCCATCCTCACCTTCGGGCGTGCGCAGGAAAACCGCGAACTTGATCGGATAGCGGAAAAAGCGCGACAACAGGTCTGCCCGTTCGTTACCCATGAAGGCCCAGCCGCGGTCGTCCATCAGCCTCCATTGGCCGTTCTGGATGGCCAGGCGGCAGGCGGATGCTACAGGGTCCAGCGGCTTGGCGACGGTGAATGTTTCGGTGTATCTGGCCATCGGCGAGAAAAATCCCAAATTGCCAGTGAATATGGCCCGCGCACTATAAGGCTTATTGGTGCGGGCAGGAGACGACAAGATGACAGGGAACGGCGCCAATGGCGCAAATAGGGGCGCCAGCAGGGCCCCAAACGAGACTCCAAGCGGATCTGGCAAGATCAGGGTCGGGGTGCTGGGCGCCAGCGGCTATACCGGGGCGGACCTGATTCGGCTGCTGGTCACCCATGGGCAGACCGAAATCACGCTGATGACGGCGGATCGTCATGCCGGCAAGCCGATTGGCGATGTCTTTCCGCATCTGGGCGGCTATCCGCTGCCGGACCTGATCAAGGTGGAAGACGCGGATTGGGACCAATGTGATGTGGTGGTCTGCGGGTTGCCCCATGGCACCACCCAGGAAATCATTGCCAGCCTGCCCGAGCGGATGAAGGTGGTGGACATGTCCGCCGACTTCCGTCTGCGCAACATGGACACTTATGCCGAATGGTATGGCCATGAGCACCGTGCGCCACACCTGCAGGGCAGTGCGGTTTATGGCCTGACGGAGCACTATCGAAAGGACGTGGCCGACGCACGGCTGACCGCTTGTCCCGGCTGCTATCCCACCGCGGCGTTGCTGCTGCTGATCCCGCTGGTGGCTGCGGGCCTGATCGATGCGGACGACATCATCATCGACGCCAAGTCAGGCACGACCGGCGCAGGCCG
>JAJFFJ010000047.1 GCA_021776685.1 Alphaproteobacteria bacterium | reverse complement strand
TCCAGATGGGTGGGCCGGGGGTCGAATTCAGCCGCGAAGCGCTTGATATCATCGGCGTTGAATTGGAAAGCGCCGCCGCTCATCACGGCGCCCACCTCCACATCTTCCCAGAAAACCGTCATTTCAGCCATGCGTCCCCGGCATGTTTGCCTCGTTTGCTGCGATGCGCCCCTTTTCACACGCCGCCCGCTTGTCTATAGCCTTCACACAACCATCGACCGGGGGAAAACCGCGAGAGCGGGGCAAAAAGGCGCCATGAAAGAAATCCGCAAAACCGACTACATCTCCGTCCACCAGCAGGACAAGATCACTATCCTCAAGCTCGACCGCGAAGAGAAGCGCAACGCTGTCTGCGACGGTCTGATCGAGGATATCCGCGACTTCATCGACGGCATAGATCCGGAGCAAACGAATGCGATCGTCATTCACGGCGCGGGCGGGCATTTCTGCGCTGGCCTTGATCTGGCGGAGCACAAAGACCGGCCGCCGTTCGAGTCGGTCTACCATTCCCGCTTCTGGCACGAGACCATGGACAAGTTCGAGTTCGGCCGCTTCCCGGTGGTCGCCGCCATGCACGGCGGTGTCATCGGCGGCGGGCTTGAGCTGGCCACATCCTGCCATGTGCGGGTTGCCGAACCGACCGCTTTCTACCAGCTGCCGGAAGGCCGCCGCGGCATCTATGTGGGCGGCGGCGCCAGCGTGCGGGTGCAGCGGATTATCGGCGTCGACCGGATGCGCGAGATGATGCTGACCGGCCGCAGATATGACGCCGATACAGGCCAGGCCCTGGGCCTCAGCCACTATCAGGTTGGAGAAGGCGAAGCACTGGCCAGAGCCATCGAACTGGCGGACGACATTGCCGGCAATGCGCCCATGTCCAACTACATGATGATGAACGCCCTGCCGCGCATCGGCGACATGGACCGGATGTCCGGCTCGGTCATGGAAAATATCGTCTGCTCCCTCAGTCAGGGCAGCCCGGAGGCCAAGGCCGGCATCGAGGCCTTCCTGGCCAAGGAAGACATCCGTTTCGACCGGTAGGCCCGGAGCGGCCCGATGCGCCCACTGACTGTTGGCGATGTGACTGTCGAGGCGGTGGTCGAAGTCTCCGGCCCCCGGATTCCGGCGGCCATGTTGCTGCCGGCGGCGGAGCGGACGGAGATTGAGGCGCACATCCCTTGGATGACGCCCGACCTCTATGTGCCGGCGACCCACATGTTCTCCATGGTGCGGCAGGCCTACGTGGTGCGCACGGCCCATCACACGATTCTCATCGACACCTGCGTGGGCGAGCACAAGGACCGCACCAACGAGCGATTTCGCCTTACGGAAACACCCTGGCCCGCCAATTTCAACGCTTTGGCCATCACCTATGACGATATCGACATCGTCATGTGTACCCACCTGCATGTGGACCATGTGGGCTGGAACACCCGGCTGGAAGACGGCCGCTGGGTGCCGACCTTCCCCAATGCGCGCTATCTGTTCGGAAAAACGGAGATGGAGACCTACCGCGCCGCCATCGCCGAGGCGCCGGATCCGGACGGCCCGATCTATGCAGACAGCATTCTGCCTGTGATCGAGGCCGGGCAGGCGGAGATAGTTGCTGACGACTTTGAGCTGTCAGACGGCCTGTGGTTCGAGATGACGCCGGGCCACACAGAAGGTCACATCTGCATTCATCTACAGAATACAGGTGGCCACGCGGTCTTCTCAGGCGACCTCATGCATCACCCGATCCAAGTGCGGGAACCGCAATGGAACAGCTGCTTTTGCGGCGACGATGCACAGGCCCGCATCACCCGCCGAAGCTTCCTGGAACAGCACGCGGATACGGACACACTCATCGTGCCGTCACATTTCGAACGTGGCACCGTCGGCCGGCTGGAGAGCCTGGCCGACGGATTCACATTCAACTTTCGGGACGGCGGCAGCACGCACGCGCCGCCGGGGTAATGCCGCCTACTTCGCTCCCGCCGGCATCGCCATGATGATTTCCACGAACAGGCCCGCGGTGCAGACAAATCCGGCGGTGAACAGCAGCGTCCGCAGATAGGGAATGCCCAGCCAGTAGATCACCGCATGCGCCACGCGGAACCAGAAGAACAGCATCGCCCAGAGGGCGGTCATCTCGCTGGTCGCCCGCATCAACACGGCAACGATCACCAGGGCCGCAAAAGGCGCAAAGACCTCAACGGCATTGATGTGCGCGCGGTCGGCTCTCTTGCCCCAGAGCGGCACAGGTCTCGGCTGGGGGTCCTTGTAATTCTCACCGGCCAGGAAGCCGTTGGTCATCACCTGGCAGACGATATAGGGGATCCAGAGCGCCGCGGTAAGAATTGCGGTCAGCGCCAGATAGGTTAGTTCGGTTGTCGGGGCCATGTCTCACTCTTCCTCGTTATGGGAAGACAAGCTTAAGCCCTACCTAATTTAACGCACAAGTTAAATGATTGACCGCCAATGGCGCGACGCCTGATGGGGCCGAAAAATGCGGTCGGCAGCCGGTCAGTTCATCACCACAATGTCGTCGCCGCCGCTGATGTCATAGAGGCGCTGCACCAGGTCATCACGGCGAGACAGGATGGCCCGCTGGTTCAGATAGCCTTTGTCGGTGATCTCACCGGCATCGATGTTCGGCGGCTCCGTCATCAGCAGCATCCGGCCGACGCTTGTTGACGAGCCCCTGTTCTCGGCGTTATAGGCAGCCAGTTTCGACCGCAGTTGCTCGTGAATGACTGGATGCCTGACAATTTCATCCGGCGACATTTTCTCCGCGTCCGGGCCGATCACCTGTTTGCAGCCTTCGAAATTGGGGAAGGCCAGCATGCCAACTTCCATGCGATCGTGGCCGGTGACGGCGGCATCCTGCAAAATCGGCGCGGCGGCAGACAGCAGATTGAGCCGTACCATACCTGCAGCCACCCAGGTGCCGGAGAGCAGTTTGAAATTCTCCGCCACCCGGCCGTCAAAGATCAGCCCCTGTTCCTTGTCGTCCGGATCGGTCCAGCGCACTGCGTCGCCGATCTTGTAGAAACCGTCCTCGTCGAAGCTTTCTGCGGTCCTTTCCGGGTCGTTGTAGTAGCCGGGCGTGATGTTGGGGCCTTTGAAGCGCACCTCGATCTTGTCGCCTGAGGGCACCAGCTTCGCCTCCAGCCCGGGCATGGGCAGCCCGACGGACCCGGTAATATCCGATGTCCAGTGCAGGATCAGCGCCGGGGGGCCGGTTTCCGTAGAGCCAAGCGATGTGAGGATCGGCACCCGCTTGCCACATACCTTGATCGCCAGCGCCTCCAGTCGGTCCCACAGATTCTGTGGCAGGCCGGCGCCGGCATAGAAGATTGCATCCAGATCTTCGAACACATGCTGGGCGAAGGCGTCATCTTTCTCGAGCTCTGGCAACAAGACATCAAACGCCTTGGCCACGTTCAGCAGGAACGACACCTTGATGTCGTGCAGGTTTCGCAATGTCGCGTCAAACTTGCCCGGAACCGGCTTGCCTTCATCGATCCAGAAGGTGCCGCCATGCCACAGGACAGTGTTGAAACAGAAATTGCCGCCAAAGGTGTGGTTCCACGGCAACCAGTCACACAACACCGGCGGCCGGTCCTTGAGAAACGGCCAGGCCTGTTCTGTCTGCGCCATGTTGGCGCAAATCATCCGCTGGGTGTTGATGACACCCTTGGGAAATCCTGTGGAGCCGGACGTCAGCAGGATTTTCGCCACGTTGTCCAGCGTTACGGCCTCGAAGGCCGCATCCACCTGCGCCGTTGGCGGCTCGGACGTGAGCATGTGAAATTCCGTGACATTGCCCACCTCCCCTGTCGCCGCATTGGCCACCACATGCCGGCCGGACAGATCGACGCTCGCCAACGACTTGGCGAAAAGGGAAAGGTTGTCCACGAAGATCAGGCTGGGGTCGAACTTCTCGAAGACATATTTGATCTTCGCGAAATCCTGACTCATCAGCGAATAGGCAGGTGACACCGGCAGGAACGGAATGCCCACCTGCATCGCGCCCATCATCAGCAGGGCAAAATTGATGCTGTTGTCGGAAAGGCAGCAGACCGGACGGTCGGGACCGTGACCATTGTTCAGCAGCCATTGAGAGACGCCGTCGGCGCGGCGGCGGAAATCGGCATAGCTGATTTCGTGCCACAGGCCGTCGCGGTTGCGCTCGGCCAGAAAGGTGCGGTCCGGATGCGCAGCTGCGCGCTCCCGCAGGACGATACCCAGCTGATTCGGGTAGGGCCCCAGCGGTTCTCGTGAGCGCAAGATAACAACGCCATGGTCCCGTTCTTCCACCTCCAGCGAACGGCGCGCCAGGCGCAGGTCCATGAAGGGGAAGCTCTTGGTCGAGCCGTCCAGCATAGCGAAATCCCCAATAATAAGCCGGTTTTGCGGGATTATAGGGCGGCAGCACAATCCGCGGCAACCACGGCCCCACCGGTGCGGCTATTGCGCCTCAATGCGCCCGTCGACGATGCGGATCTGGCGATCACACTGGGCCGCCATGTCGCGATCATGGGTGACCATCACCACAGTCACACCCCGGTCCGCCGAAAGACCAGCAAAGATATCGCTCACGACCTGGCTGCTTTTCTGGTCCAGGCTGCCGGTAGGCTCATCTGCAAGGATCAGCGACGGTTGATTGGCGAGCGCGCGGGCAATGGCGACCCGCTGGCGCTGACCGCCGGAAAGCTGATCCGGATTCTTCTTGAGCTGATCGGCCAGTCCCAAATCGGTCAGCAGCTGATGAGCGCGGTCCCGTGCCTCCCGGTCAGACAGTTTGCCGAGCTTGCGCATGGGAACGGCCACATTGTCGACGACCGAGAATTCCGGCAGCAGGAAATGGAACTGAAAAACAAACCCCACCTTGGCAAGGCGCAGGCCGGCCAACCGGTCGGCGGTCATGGCGCTGGTCGCCTCGCCTTCGATCAGCACCTCGCCGGAAGTTGGCGTGTCGAGCAAGCCCAGCAGATACAGCAGTGACGACTTGCCGGAGCCCGATGGCCCGACGATAGACACGTATTCGCCCTGCTCGACCTTGATAGTGGCGTCGTCGACCAGGGTCACCGGCACTTCCAGCGGCAGGATGCGAGTGAGGTTGCGGGTCTCGACCGTGGGCGGCGGCGCGGACGGTGACGCCGGCGCCGGCGCAGTTGTGGCCTCCGCCGCTGTCATGCTGCACCGCGGATAATATCCACCGGTTTGACCCGTGCCGCCCGCCGCGCTGGAAGATAGGACGCCAGCACAGCCGCGCCCATGGCCAGAGAGCTCGAGACGACGTAGTGCCAGAGCGAATGCTTCAGGTTGAAGCCGGTGACCTCGATTGCGCCGGACGCTTCGAATTCCCAGCTGTCCAACAGGAACAGCAGGATTCCGGCCAGTCCCCAGCCGATCACGCTGCCAGCGGCGCCAACCACCAACCCTTCCAGCAGGAAAATGCGCTGCACATCGCTGCGGGTGAAACCGATCGACTTGAGGATCGCAATGTCTTTGTACTTCTCGTAGATCACCGTCGAAATGACGTTGAAGATGCCGAAGCAGGCGACCAGCAGAATGGCGCCGGTGGTGCTGTACATGATCGCATTCTGGATCACAAAGATGCCAAAGATCGCTTCGTTCGCCTCTTGCCAGCTTACCGCCTTGTACCCGAAGCGCGCCTCGACCCGGGCGGCGACCACCCGCGCCTGGTTGACCTCGCGCAGGCGGATGCGGATTTGGTTGATGACGTTGGTGCGCTTCTCCAGGATCTGCACCTTCTTGAGCAGGGCGTAGGCCTGAACGTCGTCAACCTGGACGATGCCGGTGCGGAAGGTGCCGACCACCTTCATCTTGAGGATTACGCCCTGGGCGGACACCACCGTCACCAGGTCACCCACCTTGACGTCCAGCTTCCTGGCCAGACCGTGACCCAGGATCAGCCCGTTGGCAGCGGTTTTGAGGTCGTTGAGCGACCCCTCCTCCATGTCATCCTCGATCTTGGTGACCTTGCGCTCCTGCTCCGGCACAACGCCCACCACCGTGGCGCCAATCTTCTTGCTGCCGTAGCGGATGAAGGCTGAGCCCTGGAGGGTGGGCGCCACCCACATACCCGGTTCCTGGGACAGCAGCGAGACCATGCGCCGGGCCCGCTTGATGCCACGCACCTCTTCACGCGGCTTGACGCTCCGCAGGCGCACCAGAGCGCCCGGCATGGCCAGGCGCGCCGGTTGCTGCGGCTGGGTGCGGAATTCGTCGGAAATGGTGATATGGGGGGAATTATCCACCACCCGGTTGACGAAATCCTCCTGGAAACCTTCCATCATGCTGGCCATGGCCACGGCAAAGCCCACCCCCATGGCGACCCCACCCATGGACACCAGGGTCTGGCGCTTGCGCGAAATCAGGTGCTTGGCGGCAATGGTGATGGCGAGGCGCATGAGCTACTCGGCCGGCTTCAGGTCGGCATCCACCCGCTGGCCGTCGCGCAAATCTTTGGGGGGCCGCACGATAACCGTGGCGCGGTCGTCCAGACCCCTGAGGATCTCCGCCTTCTCCGATCCGCGCATTCCTATCACCACCCGGCGGCGGCGGGCCTTGCCGCCGGCAACCACCCAGACGTATTCACCATCCAGCGCTTCGAGGGGTATCAGGAGCGCATTCTTTTTGCGGCGGGTTTCGATATTGACCTCGGCCGTCATGCCGATCTTCAGGGGTGACTTGTTGCCGAGGCGGATGCGCACCCGATAGACCTTGTTGATCGGGTCGCCCATGGGCGTGATATCGGCCACCCGGGCGCGGAAGGGCTGGCGCGGGAAGGCGTCGGCCTTGACCCATACAAGCTGACCCACCTTGACTTGAACGATATCTTCCTCGTCGACCTCGGCCGTAACCCGCAGGGGCCGCGCCCGCCCAACCCAGAAGATAACTTCGCCTGCCTTGACCACCTCGCCGATATTGCCGTCCTGGCGCAGCACGCTGCCATCGAGAGGTGCGACGAGAGTGTAATCCTTCATCCTTTGCCGGGCCGCCGCTACGGCGGCAACCGCCCCGGCATGGTCGCTGATGGTCTGGTGATAGGATTTCTCCGACACCACCTTGCGTTCATACAGACTGTAGAGACGTTGTAGTTCGCGGCTCAGGAACGACACCCGCGCCTGCAGTTCCGCCAACTTGGCCCGGGCCTCGCGATCATCCAAGCGGGCCAGCACCTGGCCGGTTTTCACTACCTGATTGTCGCGCGCCTTGATCGCCATCAGCCGGCCCGTCACCACCGGCGCCACCTTGGCCCAGTGCACCGGTTCCACCGCGCCCGTGGCATAGACCGCCTCCACCGCCACCCCGCGCACCGGCTTTACTGCGGTGACGGAGACGCCGCTGGAGAAGACAAACAGATAGAGCAGCACCCCGACGGCAGCTATGGCTACCAGGCCGGCCAGCCAATATCTGCGGCGGATGTCACCAAGCTTCATCGTGAACCGTGCGCTTTAGGCATTGGGTATCTAAATATATGGCAGTCCCGCCTGATGCATACCAGACCATCTGACGCTCGCATGGACAGCAATCTTGACGCTGCCGGGGGCAGGTCTTAGGCCTGAGGCCTAAACTGGAGAGCCACCCATGCCTGACTATCAACCGCCCGTCGATGACGTCCTCTACCTCCTGCGCCATGTGATCGGGGCGGACAAGTTACTTGCCCTACCCGGCTTCGCCCATGTGGACCAGGACACCCTGGAAGACGTGGTGCGCGCCGCCGGCCGTGTTGCTGCCGACGTGATCGCGCCCATGAATGAAGCGAGCGATCAGGAAGGTGCGCAATACGCCAATGGACGATGCACCCTCTCCGCCGGCTTCGCCGATGCCTACAAAAAGGTCTGCGCGGATGGCTGGCCTTCCCTCGTGCTGCCGGAGCAGTGGGGCGGCCAGGGCATGCCGGAAATCGCCCAGGGCGCGCTCAGCGAATTCTCCAACGGCGCCAGCCTGGCTTTCTCCATGCTGACGACCACCGGACGGTCGGCCTCCCGCGTGCTGGAAGCGCACGCCACCGAGGACATCCGCGAGCTTTACCTGCCCAAGCTGATTTCAGGCGAATGGGCGGCGACCATTGTCATGACCGAGCCTCATGCTGGCTCCGACATTGGTTTGGCCCGCACCAAGGCGGTGCCGCAGGACGACGGCACCTACAAAATCACCGGCACAAAGATCTTCATCAGCTTTGGCGACCATGACGCGGCAGATCAGATCTGCCACATCGTCCTCGCCCGAACCGAAGGCGCGCCTGACGGCGTGCGCGGCCTGTCATTGTTCCTGGTGCCAAAATTCATGGTCAACGATGACGGCTCGCTGGGCGAGATGAACAGCCTGCGGCCCCTGCGTATCGAGAACAAGCTGGGCATTCACGGGTCACCCACCTGCGAGATGGGATTCGATGGCGCCACCGGCTGGCTGCTGGGCGACGAACTACGCGGCATCCAGAACATGTTCACGATGATCAACACCATGCGCCTGGAAGTGGCCTTCGAGGGCATTGGTGTCGCCGGCGCGGCACTCGGCAACGCCATCCGTTACGCCGCGGAACGGCCCCAGGGCCGGGGCGATGACGGCGGCGACGGCCCGGTGGCGATCATCGAGCATCCGGACGTGCGCCGCATGCTCATGACCATGAAGGCACTGGTGGACGGCTGCCGGGCGCTGGGTCTGGAATGCGCCGCCCAGCTGGACCTGTCCCGCCACGCGGAAGGCGACGACGCGCGCCGGGATGCGGGCGAGCTGATCGCCTTTCTGCTGCCGATCTGCAAGTCCGTCTTTTCCTACGCCGCCGTCGAGGTGGCCAACATCGGCATTCAGGTGCACGGCGGACACGGGTTTGTTCAGGATAACTGGGCGGAACTTTACCTGCGCGACTCCCGTATCCTGCCGATCTATGAGGGCACCAACGGCATCCAGGCGATTGACCTGGTCACCCGCAAGCTGCCACGTGAAGACGGCCACGCTTTCAAATTGTGGGCCGAGCGCATTGCAGACGACCTGGACCGGGCCGCCGGTGTGGAAGGCTGCGCGGAAATTCACGGTGCCGTCGACGAAGGCCTGGCACTGTTGACCGACTGCACCCGGCAGCTTTTCGAGCGTCTGGGCGGCCAAGGAAACGATACGGGTGGCCTGGGTCCGCGGGATGCGCTTTCAGGCGCGGCGCCTTATATGGCGCTCTGCGGCCGCATTGGCCTCGGCTGGATGCACCTGCGCATGGCAGCCGTCGAGACCGACGACCCGCTGCGCCCGGAAAAGCAGAAAATCGCCCGCTTTTACGCCACCCAGTTGATGAGTGACGTGCCGGGCCTGGTGCAACAGGCGCTCAGCACTGCCGACCTGCTGGACGACCTGCCGGTCGACGCGCTGGCGCGGATCTAATTCCGTCTCCGACCTGCCGGAGAAGGATTGACCGGCGCATCACCTCGGCTGGCCCTCTGCATACCTAATCGAAAACACCGCCCCGAACGCCGTTAGGCGATCCGGGGACCAGAGCTGCGCGTGATGCGCCTGGTCCCCGGCTCTCCCGTTGGTCGACCGGGGTGGTGCAAATTATTTGACACGTGTGCCGGCGGCTCTCTCCCGCCGTCGGGACAGGATCTTCAGGTCTTCAGGCAGTCACCTTCAGGACCAGGGCCATGCCGGTGTCGCCGGCGGCGCAGCCGGTGAACAGGCCGATGCCGCCGCCCCGCTGGACCAATTCCTCGATCAGCTCCACGGTCTGGCGCATGCCGGTGGGGCCATTGGGGTGGCCGAAGATCAGCGAGCAGCCATAGTTGTTCATCTGGTTGACGTCGAAGCCGGTCTCGCGGGCGAAGACCACGTCGTTCACCACGAAAGGATTGTGGGTTTTGACCGCATCCACGTCGGCGATGGTGAGGCCAGCCATCCCGAGCGCCTTCTGCGCCGCAGGCACCGGCGCCGCCGGCATATAGTGCGGCTTGGCCCGTGCGCTGCCGAAGCCGAGAATCTGGATCTCGACCCCCGCATCCCTCGACATCTCGGCGGCCTTTTCCTTGGTCGCCAGCACCACGCCGCAGTTGCCGTCCGCAGGGTGCGTCTGGCCGGCGAAGGTGACCGTGCCGTCTTCCATTACCGGCTTGAGACCGGAAATCGCTTCCCGCGTCGCCGGACGGATGCCTTCATCGCCAGGCATTTCGCTGACCGTCTTGCGGAACCGCGCGTCCGGCACCTGGAAAGGCAGCTTCATGTATTTCTTCTGGAAGGCGTGATCGTCGGCGAGCGCCATCTCATACTGCTCCCACCGGCGGGCGACCACGTCATGCTGCTCTTCAGTAGAGACCTGCCAGTCACGGGCGCAATTCTCGGCCGTGCCGACCATGGCCGGACCACCCAGCGGATCATTGTCGAAGTTGGAGAGAATCCAGTTCTCCACGACCGGCGCGCCGGCCATGCCCCCAGGGTCCGGGTAGATCACGGTCGGGCTGTTGGAGATCCTGTCCGCGGCGATGCAGAGTGACGCGCTCGCCATATCATTCTCGATTTCCAGCGCCGCCGATTGCAGCGTCCGTGCGCCGGTGGCGCAGGCCTGACTGACGACAGTGCCGCTGACCTCGTCGCTGCCGACCATATGCATCAGCCAGGGCAGACCATAGAAGCCGCTCTTCTGCGGTGTGGTCGAGCCGAGAATGGCATGATCGAACGCTTCGACGGGAATATCCCGGTCCTCCAGCGCCTCCTTGGCCACGTGGGCGGCAAATTTGATGGAATGCAGGTTCTGGAAACTGCCCTGCCATTTGGCGAAAGGCGTGCTCCAATAGGCGCCGTAAGGCACATAGACATTCTCGAGCGCTGAGGCGGACATGATCTTCTCCCGGGTTTTCAGTACAGGCTTTGGCATATTTTAGCAGGCTGGCGGGCAAAATGATAAGGGTGCGATTCCGCGCCTCGCACTGCCCGGAGCGCATGGCCCGGATAAGGGAACGAGCAACCGATTCCCCGCAATCTCACTGTTAGTGACCGGAAAGCGGCCGCTTTGAAGGACCCTAGCGTCGCTGAGCCAGGGTTTTGACGAATTCCGCCGCCAGACCGAGTCTAGACTGGGTGTGTGGGCGCAAGGCATAAACACCGATCGATTCAAGCTGCCATTCGGGCAGCACAATCTGCATCACGCCCGAGCTCAAATCCGACTCGGCCAGATATCGGGGCAATGCCACGAGCCCCGCACCTCTCAGCGACAATTGATAGAGCGCGGATGCGTTGTTCGCCGACAGCCTGGGTGTCGGAGACAGGACAACACGCTGTTTTGAGGCGCTACGAAAGATCGGTTTCAGCGGTACCGGCGTCAGATCCAGCCAATCCCATGCCTCAATGTCCTTGGGTGACTCTGGCGTCGGCATCGCCTGCAAATAGGAGCGGGAAGCAATAAGGATACGTTCCACATCATAGAGCTTTCTTGCCTTGAGCGAGCTGTCACGCAACCAGCCCATCCGGATCGCAACGTCGATCCCGTCGGCAATGACATCGCGAGAATGGTCCGAGTAGTCGATCGACAGGCGTACTTTTGGATAGGATTTCACAAACAGCGCAATCTGGTCCGCTATGGGGGATTGGGCCAGGACGGCTGGCGCGGTGACGTGCAGTTCGCCGCTCAGTTCTGCTGCATTGTCCAACGCCGTGTTGATCCCGTCTTCGGCTGCTTTGACCATGGCGCGCGCCGCGCCAATCAAACGCTCGCCTTCGCGGGTGAGTGAAAGCTTTCGTGTTGATCGGTATAGCAGCGCCACACCCAACTGTTCTTCAAGCTGAGAGATGTGGTGACTGACCACGGACGGAGAGAGCTGAAGATGTTTCGCAGCCAGCCGGAATGAGCCGTGGTCGACGGTTTTTGCAAAGATTGCCAGGGCACGCAGGTTTCTGATCATAATTCGAATTTTTAGAACAATGAGTTTTTACCTTCCTATCTTATCGGACAATTAAATCCTGTCTATCCTCCTTCTGCGATCACATACGGGTCGCAAGTCTTGGCCAATACCGGCCAATAGCGGAGATAAAGCATGACTTTTATAAGAGCATTTCTGACGGCACTGGCGCTGGTCGCCCTGCCGCTCGGCGCCGGCGCACAGGCAAACGACAAAGCTGCCGTGCAGAAATTCTATGACTTCCTGAGCAACCCTGGGTCGAAATCCCATGCAAAAGCGTTTCGTGCGGTCGTCGCCGACAACTGGCAGAGCGTTGGCAATTACTCCGGCAAGAACAAGACCGCCGGCGCCTTCATTGGCCAGCTCGGGTTTTTCGCCAAACTGATTCCAAATCTCCACTGGAAGGTGGAGGAGATGATCCAGGCCGGTAACCGCGTCATCGTTCGCGGCCGCGCCACCGGGACGCCCAAGGGGCCATTCTTCGGAGTCGACGGAAAAGGCAAGAGTTTTGAGATCATGTCGATCGACATCCACACCATCAAGGATGGCAAGATCGTCAGGACATATCACGTGGAAGACTGGGCCAGCGCAATCCGGCAGTTGAAACGCAAGTAAGCAGGGACAATGGCGGGACGGCTTATTCGGCCCGCCTAATTCCTCTGGCCGAGGGCCACGCAATCCAGCCCTCAAACTGACAAGCCGACCAACCGGGAGGGGCCTGACGGCTCCTTCCGGTCTTCCGCATAAGGCCGGGTCGTACGTTTCAAGTATTGCACAGGCGATCGTCACGACCCTCTCGGTATCTGTTTCTTGGTGAGAAGCGGACATGTAGGCAAGCCAGCCAAAGCCGCGGACAGGATGGACGTCGTCACGGCCAAAAGATGGGCCGGGCAGCTACGGCAATCGCTGCTGCCGAACCCGGGGACAGACGCGGTGGCGCCTGCCTCCAGCAAGCAGTCCACCAGCGCGCATTCGTCACCATCGACCTCCCAGAAGATCCGTGAGACCGGCGCCTTGGTTGTCAGGTGGTCGATATGCCAGCGGCGGGCCTTGTCGAGGCGAAGATGCCGGGCGATACGGGCCGCAAGGCCCCCGGGGCCGCGGGCGCTGCCGCAGTAGGCGTACATTCCAGCCGGTAAACGTGGACTACCCAGACGCGGGATGTTCAGCGCCAATGGGGCCGGCAAACGGACGGCCAGCACATAAGCGCCAGCCGTCCGCGGTGGATACATCTACCTGGCTATTCAGCCGCCGCCGCCATGGGCGCTGCCGGAACGTCGTAGCTGCCCATCAGGTCGTCAACGACGCCGTCGAAGAAGCCCCAGTCGGTCTCACGGAAGCTGTGGTTGCGCACGATGAAGGAGGCGCCAGCATAGAATTTTTCATACTGTTGCTGGCGGCCGGCGAATTCGCTGCCGACCATGTCCCACACCACCTTGAACAGCTTCATCCGGTCCAGGGCCTCCATTTGGGGGGTCTGCCAGTACATCTCAAACTGTTCGCGGATCTTCGGGTCGTGCATGACCGTGGCGCTGGCGGGCATCTGGAAAACGCCGCCGCCCGACAGCTCGCGCAGCTGATCGATGATCTGAGAATAGCTTTCCGTGCACCAGTTGAGCGCCGCATACATCACGCGCCGGTTGAAGGTGACATAGCCGTTTGGCCATTCTTCCGCCGCCTCGATCTGACCGTGGATCATGCCTGAGAGCGTCGCTTCCAGGGCGGAAAGACGGCCAAGCACCTCTTGCACGGGCGGAATCTGGATGGCGCCGGTCGCCTGCGCGACCTTGCTGCAGAGGCCCAGGATCAGCTGCAGCTTCGACCAGAATCGCACGTTGGACTGGTGGTTGCCATAGCAGTGGGACGGCGTCTCGATATAGATCGCCCGCGCCTTGATGGCGTCATCCATGACGAAGACCTTTTCCCACGGCACGAAGACGTTTTCGCACATGACCATGGAATCGGTTTCGTCGTATCGCCAGGCGAGCGGCCCGTCGAATTCATTGGTGGTATTCATGTTGAGCGGCTGGCGCGACCAGAGGGTCAGGCCTTCCGCATTCACCGGCACCGCGCAGGTGACCGCCTGCTTGACCTGGTCTTCCGCCAGCGGCAGCAGGTTGCCCACCCAGATTTCGTCGCAAAAGACAGCGCTGGTGGCCAGCATCTTCATGCCGTTGATGATGATGCCGTCATCCCGCTCCTCGGTGACCATGAGGGTCGGCACCGGCAGGTTCTTCTTGATGTAGAAGTCAGGATTACGCGCAGCCTGGGGCGGCAGCACCGCATAGGTCGCGTAGATGTCGTTCTTTCGGCAATGCTCGTAGTAGGCCATCAGGTTGTCACCGAACTTGTATTTTTCGGTGTCGAAGGCTGATGGATTGGTCGCCATTCCGGTGACAAAGCCCGAGACATGGTCAGGCGATCGGCCGAGCATGCCATAGGTCATGTCTGCGATGCCCTTGTGGCAATTCATACGCCGGCGGAGATCGTCTTTCGACTTGGCGCGCAAGTACCATGTGGAATAGCGCTCGCCGTCTTCCTCATAGGAATAGAGGTCGAGATTTTCGGGCGCTCGCTTGGCGTCGTAGATGCCAGCCACCGTCTGGGCGGCCGCGGCAAACGCCGGGTGGGTGGTCACATCATCCACCTTTTCGCCGCCAATATAGACCGTGCGCCCGTCGCGCAGGCCTTCAAGATGTTCTTTGCCTGTTTTCAGCATGATCGTTTCTCCCAGTGGGACGCCGCTACGGGCGTTCGATGGTCCAGTTTTCGTTGAGCACGGTGCCTGAGCCCTTGATGACCTTCGACAACGGGCAGTATTTCGCGAGCCCTTCCTTGACCCGTGCGATGTCTTCTTCGCTGGCGTTGGTTTTGACCGTGACGTTCACATCCATCTGGGGGAAGGGAATGTCGATCTCGTCTTCCAGCATGACGCCCCGGCGATCGAACTGGGCGGCCACATCGATGGTCATCGCACCCAGGTCCACGTCCAGGCTCTCCGCCACTTTGTGAGAGATGACGTTGATGCAGCCGGCCAGTGCGACGCCCAGTGTCTCTGTGGGCGAGGCGCCCTGATTGGTGCCGCCCCGCGCCTCTGGCTCGTCGATCACCACATTAAGATCGCGCACCGCAACGTCGGTTCGTGAATGGCTGGTCGATGTGGCGCTCATTTTCTGGGTCACAACGGTCTTCGGGATTACATTCGCCATTGGGTTCTTCCTCCTCAGCGGGCGACTATTCTGCCGCCACGGTTTGCATTTTGAGTTGTTCGTGGGCCGCGACGGCAAGTTGCGCCCGGGCAGTATTGTTGACGAACCGGTCAAAGATACGGGCCAGTTCGCCAAGGTCCTCGCGGCCGAAACCGTCGAACAGCAGGTCGTTGATCTGCTGGCGAAAGGGAGCGAGTTGCTCCAGCGCCTGCTTGCCCGCAGGTGAAAGCGTAATTACCACCCGCCGGCCGTCCTCCGGGTGCGCCTGCTTGGCCAGAAGCCCTCGGGCCACCAGCTTGTTCACTTCCACCGTGGCGTGGGACGCGGCCACGTGCAGGTAATCCGCCAGGGCGCGAGTGCCAATGCCACCCTGCGCCTGGTGGCTGGCGATCGCCATCAACACGAAATATTGCGCTCCGGAGACGTTCATGTCACGGCCGAACGCCTCGCGTATGTCCTGAAAGCGGGTTGCCGTGACGAACAGGGCGTAGATCACTTCGCGAAAGCGGTCGTCTGCGCCATCGTCCAGCAAGTCCGCCTTGCTGACCGACAACGGCGGCCGATAGGTTTCATCATTGGCGTGTTGGTTGGTCATCGCAGAACATTTAATTAGGTAACTTAATTAATTTATATAACGATTATATTTGATGTGCAAGTGTGAAATATCACCAGCCGATCAGGCGCGCCGCCGCGATGCAAAATTGGGGCACGGACACAAAAAAGGCGGCGCACAAGGCGCCGCCTTTCTCACTGTGCCCCTGGCGGGGCCTGATGTTACCTAGTAGCGGTTGTAGTTGTTGTGCCTCAACCCGTGCAACACGGCGCCAAGGATGATCAGGCCCAGATGCGGGCGATACTGATCACGCGGATAGCAGCGCATGTAGCGGGCGCGATAGCGGTCATAGCACCGGCCGCGGCCGATATAGACGTATCGGCGACCCTGCGCGCGATAACCATTGCCGCGGGGCGCGTAGTAGTTGTTTCGCCGAGATCCCCGGTAGGCGAAGCGCTGACGAAAATTACGATTACCGCGGCGGAAATTCTGGCCACGATTGGCCCGCCATCTGCGTCCGATATTGGGATTTACGCCAAAGCGATTGCCGCCACGGGCGAAGCCACGCGTATTTCCACCGCGATTGCCACCACGATTGAACCGTCGGCGATTGTTGTTGAAACGCGCGCGTGGATTGCCACCACCACGATTAGCGCGGAAATTGCGGCCACCCCGGTTCGCCCGTGGGTTGCCACCACCTTGACCACCGCGCATGCCGCCTCGATTGCCACGTACCCGGTTGCCACCGCCGCCGCCGGCCTGACCGTTGCGGCGATTGCCACGGTTGGCGCGGTTGCGATTGCGATTGCGGTTGGTGTTGGCCTGAGCCCGCTGAACAACAGCTCTGTTGCCCCGCCTGGCATTGGGCGAAGCATTGGGCGATGTATTGAAGGTGAATCCACCACCTTCGGCATGGGCGCTCGTAACCAGAACGCCGGATGCCGCGACCACCGCGCCGACTACGCCGGCGGCGACCGCTCCGATAAATTTCGTGCGCATGTGGACCCTCCAGTCCTAATTCTTATGCGCGCTCCCAATTCTCTATACGCAGCAGGTCGCCAATTCCTGCGCTGGTATTCCCATAAAATTTCGCATTCACGCGAATGTGACCTGAAATGCCGGCGTGGACAGGAGAAATCAGGCAGCGGTGGTGACGTTTACAATCTGCTCCACCGCCCGCGCGACACCCATCAACCCATGATCGCCACCGGTTTGGCCCATGACCATCAGCCCCACCGGCGCTTCGCCGTCGCCGTGGATCGGAATGGAGAAGCCACACCGGTCCAGGAAATTGCCGAGGCCGGTATTCCGCAGCATCAGAATGTTGGTCTTCACATAGAGGTCGAAGTCATCCAGCAGCGGCTGTATTGCCGGCGCCACCAGCGCGACGGAAGGCAGGATTGCTGCGTCATAGCCGGCAGTACGGCGGTTGCCACGCCCGATTATGCCCGCCCGCGCCTCGACCAGACGGATGAAATCCGTGGCCGTCATGTCCTGGCCCGCCTTCATGCGCGCCATCACCAGAGGGTCGAATTCGTCCGTGCGGGTCTCGCCCAGTTCCTTGTGCGCCGCCCAGGCCTCGGCCGCCTGGAAGGTGCCATAGGCCGCCTGGGCTTCCACCGCTTCGGTCAGTTCCGGGAATTCGAACTCGACAATCTGCGCGCCCGCAGCGGAAAGCGCGTGGCACGCGCGGTCAAAGGCGTGCGCCACCTCGTCGTCCAGATCATTGAGCACAATTGTCTGCGGCACCGCCAACGTCAGGGTCCCCACCGCCCGGTCCGTCACAGTGTGCGGGCCTTCCCCAGATATCACCCCATCGATTGCCAGACAGCAGTCGACGGTCGGCGCCAGTGGGCCGATGGAATCCAGATGTTTCGACAGGGGATAGCAGCCGCCCTGGTCCACCCGGCTGGCAGTGGGCTTGAAGCCTGTGACGCCGTTGACTCCCGCCGGAATCCGCACTGAACCTGCGGTGTCCGTGCCGATGGCGCCAACCGCCATGCCATCCGCCACACTGACACCGGCGCCGCTGGAAGAGCCGCCCGGAACGCGTCCGGTCTGTCTGTCCCAGGGATTCCGCGGCGTATCATAGTGACTGTTGATGCCGATGCCGGAATAGGCCAGCTCGGTCATATTGTTCTTGCCAACAATCACGGCGCCTGCGGCCCGCAGGCGGCTGACAATCACGGCGTCGTCTGCTGCAGGCGGGTTCTCCGCCAGAATTCTGGTGCCGGCGGTCGTGGTCTCACCCGCAACGTCGAACAGGTCCTTGACCGACATGGGAATGCCGGCGAGCGGCCCCAGTGCCACGCCGGCGGCGCGCCGGGTGTCAATGGCCTCCGCCTCCGCCCGCGCGCGGTCCTCATAGACCTTCAGGAATGCGCGGCTGCCCTCCCCCCCCGGGTCGCTGATGCGCGCGAGGCAGTCGTCAAGCAGCTGGACTGCCGTGGTCTCGCCCGCTGCCTGGGCGGCGCTGAGCTTGGCGATGGAATTCAGTTGGGGCATGGGTTTTCCTTTTTCCCGACTCTCGCCGGACGATACCGGCAGGCAAATAGCCGGGGGCCTTGTCAGTATTTCGCCTGCCCGACGAGCGGCGGATCCATGTGCATGGCCAGGACCGTGCAGCGCTGCTTTCGCTATAGGGTCGCCAGGATGTTGGCGCGAAAGCTGTCTATGTGGTGGCTCATGGCCGCGCGGGCGACGGCAGGGTCGCGGCTCCTGAGGCCTTCCATGACCCGTGCGTGTTCGTCGTCTACCCGGTCAATCTGGTCGTCGGCGCTGAGCGAGATGAACCAGAAGCGGGAGAGCCGGTCCTGAAGCGTTGAAATCACATCGGTCAAGACCTCGTTGCCGGCGGCCCGGGCGATGCCCTGGTGAAAGGCCCGGTCCAGGTTCATCAATGCCTCAATGTCCCGTACCGCACGGGCAGCGTCAGACTGGTCGAGAACCGCCTGCAACCTGTCCAGCTGCGCGTCCGTCGCTTTCTCTGCGGCAAGGCCGGCGGCGTGGGGCTCGTTGATCAACCGCACCTCAATCAAATTGCGAACCTCGTCCAGAGACACACTGCGCACCAACACGCCCTTGCGGGGGATTACCTCGACCATGCCTTCGATCATCAGCCGGTCGAGGGCCTGATGCACCGGCGTGCGGCCGATGCTCAGTTCTTCCGATATCTGGGCCTCGTTCAGGTAGGCGCCCGGCTTGAAATCAAGCGTAATGATGCGCCGCTTGATTTCGTCGTAGGCCCGGTCACGAAGCGAGCGGGGCTCGAGCTGATTCACTCGGCCGCCTCGCCCACAGCTTCGCCGGCAGTCTCCAAATGCGGATTGGTCTCGTCGTAATAATGGATTTCATAGAGCAGGCAGCCCGCCTCGGACTTGAACGGCCCATGATGCACGCCCGGGGGCCGGCAGGCGTAGGTAGGTGCGGTGAAGGCCTCGCCGCCATTGCCGTCGACGTCGTTGCCGACAGTCAGGTCGCCTGAGACCAGAAACACCTCTTCCCAGTGATCGTGCCAGAAAGGCACGGTGGTGAAGATGCCCGGCTCGAACTTCAGCAGGCGGGTGCGGCTGCCGGTCTTGCCATCCTCGTCGATGTCGGCCGCGAGAATTTTCTGTGAGATACCCGAGGGGTAGCCCTCCGGCGTCGCCCAGCCGTTGTCCATATCCAGTTGGACGAATTCCAGGTGTGGTTTGTTGAAGGGCATGGCGTTTTCTCCTCTTTCTCTTATCCTCAGCCTTCCACTGGCAGCGGCGTGACTGCGTATTTGTGGCTAAGGGTTCGGCCGAGGACCGGGTCCTCAAGCTCGATTTCAAATGCGTCGGCGGGCCTGATGCCGCCCTCGACCGCCAGTGTACCGCAAAACATGGCGGCATTGTCAGCCAGACCGCCATATTTTTCCATCAATTCCGCCGGGTCGCGCATGGTGGTCACTGGGCCTGTCTGATATGCCTGCCGGTCGCCGCCGATATGTGCCCAGGAACGAAGCTGTAGCTGGTCCCAGTGACCGGCCACGTCAGCGAATCGCCAGAGGGACGCAGACACCGGCTTGTGGCACATCTGCTTCGAGAGCGAGACGTTGATCGTCTCCGCCTTGCGGTCGGTATGGTCAGAGCCGACGCCCACCCACAACTCGCCGTCCAGATTGAAAAAGACCGACTCAACCTCGCCGCTCGACTCCGTGCCGGAAACCTGAATTTCGTCGTCCGTGGTCAAGAGCGCCGCGGCCACCCGATAGTAGATCGGCGTGGTCTTGGGCCGGGCGATGCCCAGCTCTTCCAACTCGCGGATATGAGCCTCCATGGCCTCCACGTTGCGGCCGGTCCAGCCGGCAATCACCAGCTTGGCGATATCGGCGCGCACCTGGCGCTCGCCCTCCGCCGAGATCAGTGTCAAATCCAAATGTGCGTCTGCACCCATTCCCTCAAGGCCCCCTAGCCGAAAATATCTGAACGTTCATATTGCACCGGCCACCCGACATCCTCGGCGCGCAAATATTTCGCGGCACGACGTGGCCAGATCGGGTCGGCCAGAAGCGTGCGTCCCAGTGCAACAATGTCGGCGCGCCCGTTGGCGATGATTTCATCCGCCTGCTCAGGCCCATGGATCATCCCGACAGCAACTGTCTTGAGACCGGTTTCTCGACGCACACGCTCGGCGAAAGGCACCTGATACCCGGGATGAATTGGGATCTGCTGCCCGGTCGCGTTACCACCGGATGAACAGGTCACAAGGTCGACTGCGCCGGTCTCTTCGAGCATACGGCAGACCTCGAGGGTATCTTCCAGGGTAAGGCCGCCCTCGACCCACTCAGTGCAGGAGAGCCGTACGCACAATGGCAGATCGTCCGGCCACTCCCCGCGCATTACCCGCACCGTTTCCAGCAGGAACCGCGCGCGGCCGGCAAGGTCGCCGCCCCAGTTATCGTTGCGGCTGTTGGACAACGGCGACAGGAAGACGTGGGCCAGATAGCCATGCGCGGCGTGCAGTTCCAGGAATTTGAAGCCTGCTTCTTTGGCGCGGCGGGTTGCCTGGGCAAAGGAGTCCAGAGCCGTCGCGATGTCGTCCTCGTCCATCTGTCTCGGCGTCGTAAAGCTGTCGGCAAACGGGATGGCCGAGGCAGAAATGAGTTCCCATGCGCCCTGGTCGGCTGTCAGCGCTTTTGAGCCTTCCCACGGTCGGCTGATCGAGCCCTTGCGGCCAGCATGTCCAATCTGAATTGCCGGCACCGCCCCCTGGCTTTCAATGAATTCGGCAACAGGTGCGAGCTTGTCCCGCTGCTGATCGTTCCATAGGCCGAGACAATGCTTGGTTATGCGGCCCCGCGGTTCGGTGTGGATCGCCTCAGTGCAGACAATGCCCACGCCACCCGCGGCGCGGGCGCACAAGTTCTGGATGTGCCACAGGTTAGGTTCGCCGTTCTCACCGGAATACTGGCACATGGGCGACAGCATAATGCGGTTCTTGGCAGTGACTCCGCGAATCTGCAGCGGTTTGAAGAGATGCGGCACCGGATCACGTTTCAGAATGCGCCGTTCATTCTCGCCGCCAGCGTGACCGGGCATGGCGGCGGGCTTGTCTGGGTTACTGTTCATCAGAATAGCCGTTCCCGGCTCATCGCCTGATGAGTGACCCGCGCGTCACCTACGGCGAGATTGGCAAAATCCGTCCTCGCCCGTGCCCGCACGTCGGACTCAAGCGCCGCCTGAAAAGCACCCAGGTCGTCGAAATCCATCTGCGCCATGAAATCCGCACCGCCCGGATTGACGCCCTGCGGGTCATGCCAATCGGCCGGCTGAAAGAGGGTCAGGCCGCGAATACCCGGAAACTCACCCAGGATCGGTGCATGTACATCGCGATAGTGGCTGACGAACCGGTCTGCGGGCTGGGACAGCCCCGCATAGCGGACGAAATAGGAAACGGGATTGGATGCGGGCACGTCATTCTCCCCGACAATGTGGATCCGAGTATTGCAGGCCTGTGAAATATCACAAGGATTTTTAACAACGCTTTTTCAAGCCGCTGGCTGAAATACCTCGAAAAAGGCGGCGGCGGTGCGGTTCCCCAGCCGCGCACCCAGGCGGGACAGCGTGTCGAACTCGGTCCGGCTCAGGTCGCCAAAGAAATAGTCGTTCACGGCCCGGATCCGCGGCGCGAGCGCCTCGACCTGTGCTTCCGCCACGGATGTCAGACACAGCCGCACGCCGCGCCGGTCGCCGGGATCCGGGCGCTTTTCGACCAGCCCCGCGATGACCAGTTTGTTTGCTTCACCGGTCACGAACGCGCCGGTAACATGAAGCTTGGCCGCCACCTCGCGAACCCGGATACCGCCAACGCCATCCGCACCCTGGGAGCGCCCGATGGTCATCAGGATCGCGTAGGCCGGGCCTGTGACACCCAGCGCCGCGCCCAGCCGGTCCCGCGCCTCTCGCATCTGCGCTTCCAGGTGCAGCAGATCCAGGATCATCTGCCGGAAACGTTCGTCCGAACCATCCTCCAGCAGACTTTCGGCGCTGACTGTCGCCGGCAGCCGGAACCCCGTGCGCTTTTCCTTTGCAGACACTATTCCGCTGCGCCCGCGTGCCCGCCATAGGCTTTTTCCGGCGCCACGTTGATGTAGCCGGTATCGCCCAGCAGGAAATCCTCGATCGGGATATGCAGGCTGTCATGGACGGTATTGTAGAATTTCCAGAAGCCGACCACGCAGGCCAGTTCGACCACTTGCGGCGGCGTCAGATGCTCGGCCAATTCGTCCAGAATTTCCCGCGGCACGGCAGTTGGGTCCTCCGTCGCCGCCCGCACATAGGCGAAAGCCACCCGTTCCATCTCGTTTTCCGGCGGCAATGTGCCGTCGATCAGGGCCTGCAGGTCTTCCTCGCTCATACCCCAGCCTTCGTTGTCCAGCGGATTGCCGCTATTGGGCCGCTTCAGCATCGAGCAGGTATGGGCGGTGCAGTATGAACAGCCGTTGACGGCGCAGCAGATCGCCGCTGCCTTGCGCTTCAACAGCTGCGGCAGTGCCGAGGACGGATCGCGCATGACGTTGCTGTTGAGCGTAAAGAGCGTGACGGCGATCTCCGACCGGTGGGCATAGAGTTTCAGCGCGTTCGGCAGAAAGCCCATGCGCTCCATATAGGGGCCGACAATCGGGTCCAGCTTGCCGTCCATGTCCTCCGGCTGCACGTAGGGGATGAAGGGCTCGGCCTCGACCGTGACGGTGGGTGTGGGGGCGTCCATGGTGGCTCTCCTTTTGTATTATGCAGATTTCCCGGCCAACCAAAGGTGCGCCGGATACTGATCGCGCCAGAGGAACGCAATTCCCCCATCAGGTGGCGCATTGGCCGGGCTGATCCGTTTCGCGGATCAGTCCAGATAATCCTCCAGGTTCACCTTGCCCCAGTTGCGGGGCCAGGCGCGGTCCTCCGGCTTCATGCCGCGATGGCGTTTGATGGTCGCGTCGATGCCGATCTTGCCAATGGTGCGCCAGGGCGCGTCGCCCTCGATGGGCGTGCCGGCCGGGTCGAACAGCGAGCCGCGGGTGTTGCCGACGACGATGACGTCCTTCTCAGGGTCCACCCGGCTGGACATGGCCAGGAACACCTCCTGCGCATTGTCGATGTCGGTATCCGGGCTGATGGCCACCACCATCTTGGTGTTCAGCCACGGCGCACCCATGGTCTGCATCAGCGCGTCGGCGACATAGCCCTGGCGCGGGTAGTCGACCTGGATGATGCAACTGAGCGCCCCGCCCCATGTGGGAAAGCGCACGTCTTTCACGTCCAGGCCCATTTCTGTCAGCCGGTTATAGGTGACGGCCTCGTGGCAGAGCCGCGGCAGGGGCTGGTGGTCCGTGTCCGGCACGGTCTGGTGGTTGCGATAGATCGGCCGGTCCTCGCGCATGTAGAGGGCGGTGATCTTCACCGACGGAATCCGCTGCTCCTCCGGCATGTAGTACATCGACGGCGCCACCGACGTGCCGAAGTCGTGCA
>JAJFFJ010000046.1 GCA_021776685.1 Alphaproteobacteria bacterium | reverse complement strand
GATGTCCAGCTTGACATAACCGCCGATACGCATCGACGTGTTCGTGCCAGGCAATTTCCAGGTCTTCGGACGGTCACCCGCCTCTACTGCAGCAGCCGCTGCTACCTTCCGTGACGATACCGTACGGTCGGCCTCGATCTTTGCTACCTTCGTCTGCAGCTTGGAAAGCTGGTCACGAAGGGTTTGAAGCTCATCTGCCATCGCCGGACCAGAAGTTACCGCAAGGGCAACCGCCGCACCGGACGCAAGCAAAATGGTTCTCATACGAGACGATCTCATGGAACCTCCTCTCAATTGTGTTTGTCGCCTTGGCGAAAAGGCGAACTGTTTGCCTCATGAGGCCCCCGACTCCTTTGCGGTGCCGGGACAGGAGGGTTATCCCTTTGAGAATGCCCCGGAAGCAAGGCCATATTCCCGGGATTGCCATTTTTTCGTCACACTGTTGCAGAAGAACCACAGGTAGATTTCAGCCGCGATCCTGGCCCCCATCCTGAGGCCCCGATTCTGAGTCGTGGCAGGTACGGGATCGCGACCTTCATTTCGGCCCGCCGGCAAAGCGAACCAGAATGCCGCATTGCCGGGCTCCCCTGTGACATTTGCCCGGCCAGCAGCTATAGGAGCCTGTATTGACGACGCCGAACTACCGGCGTCCCCTTGTCTATTACTGGGAATTCCTGATGACCGTTCTGGTCACCGGCGCTGCGGGCTTCATTGGTATGCATGTGTCCGCCGTCCTTTTGGCGCGCGGCGAGCGGGTTATTGGCGTCGACAATCTGAACCCCTACTACGACGTGGCATTGAAACAGGCACGGCTCGCGCGGCTGCAGTCGGACGCGCATTTCTCTTTCCATCAGGTAGACATCGCCGATTCGACTGCGTTTCGGCAAATATGGACGGATAATCCGGACATCAACCAGGCAGTCCACCTGGCAGCGCAGGCAGGCGTGCGCTACTCGCTCAGTCATCCGGAAGCCTATACAGAGACAAATGTGGCTGGCCACCTGTCGGTCCTGGAAGCCTGCCGCCACCATGACGGCTTCCGGCATCTGGTCTATGCCAGTTCCTCATCTGTCTATGGCGCCAATACCCAGATGCCATTTTCTGTAGATGATCGGGTCGACCAGCCGATCAGCATGTATGCCGCCACCAAACGGGCGGCGGAGCTGATGAGCGAGACCTATGCCCACCTCTACCGCCTGCCGCAGACCGGCCTGCGCTTTTTCACGGTTTATGGCCCGTGGGGACGGCCGGATATGTCCGCGTTCCTGTTTGCCCGCGCGATTTTCGACGGTCAGCCAATCCACGTGTTCAATCACGGCGACATGAAGCGCGACTTCACCTATATCGACGATATCGTTGCCGGCGTGGTCAACGCGCTGGACCGCCCGCCCCCCGTGACGCCCCCCGTGACGCCCCCCGTGACGCCGTCGGCGCCGCCGTCGCCGCACCGCCTCTACAACCTGGGCAATCACCGCAGCGAAAAGCTGATGGATTTCATCGGCGCCATCGAGCAGGCTATCGGCCGAGAGGCGGAGAAGATCATGGAACCCATGCAGCCGGGTGACGTGCCGGAAACCTTCGCCGACATCGCCGCCAGCCAGCGCGACCTGGACTTTCAGCCGCGTACTACAATCGCCGAAGGCATTCCCCGGTTCATTGCCTGGTTCCGCGACTATCACGGGCTGTAGGCCCCACGTTCACGGCAAGTTTATGGGGCCAGCGGGTGCTTCCTGCTAGACTCCCTGGGTCGCGAAGGAGCCGACCCTATGCCCCTGACACGCTCAGTTCCACGCTCAGTTCCATGCTCAGTTCCATGCTCAGTTCTCGCCGCCGTCCTGTTTATGATTCTGACCGCCAGCGCCCAGGCACAATGGCGGCTGCCGCACGGGAAATGTCCGCCAGACCGGCGCTTTATCGAAAGCGAGATGAAGACCCGCCCGTCGGATGGGCGGGTCTATCACATCCAGCGGAACGCAACCCGCACGCCCGTGGACCAGTTGATCCGGGCATTTGGCGGGCCAAATCGGGCGCGGCAAGTGGCCAATGCCACCAAGGCCAACGCCAATCGCCGCCTGGCGGCGGGCGCACAAGGCCCGATGGCGCGGCACTGGCATGACACGATCCTGCGCGCCGAAGCGCTGATCCTGATTTTGAATTGCCGCGCCCGACCGGGCAGCTAGCGACTCAGCCGCAAAGCCCGGCCGGGCGGCTTAACCGGCGGCCTAAATAGTCTGGCCGGCAAGCCAGTCGATCATCACCTTGTTGAAATCGTCAGGCACGGTCAGGCTGTTGGCGTGCGCGCCACCTTCGAATACATGCAGCGCGGCGCCGGGAATGGCCGCGGCCAGGTGCTCAGAGAAATACACCGGTGTCAGAATGTCGTCCCGATCGACTGTGACCAGGGTCGGCGCCGTGATCGCGCCAAGCCGGTCGGCACAATCAAAGGCAAGGATGGCGTCGATGCGCGCCTGGAGGATCTCCGGTGGCGGCGAGTTTTCGATGGTGACTTTTTCGATCTCGCGCAGCTTGTCCGCATTGTCGCGCGTGAACCAGGGTGGAAACAGGAACACCGGCGCGGCGTGGATGAATGCAGCCGCGCCGCCCTTCTCGATCAACTCCGACCGAACGCTGAAGGCCCAACGGAAATGATCGTCCGCCTTGGGCCAGGTGCTGGCCAGCAAGAGGCTGGAGATGCGATCCGGATTTCGGCTGCCGAGGACCTGCCCGATTGCGCCGCCGGTGGAATGACCGATCAAGTGGACCTTGCCGATATCGAGAGCGTCCATCAGCCCGAGCGCGTCGTCGGCCATCTGGTCGACCGAGTAACTGCCGATCCAATGGGTACTGCCGCCCATGCCGCGGTGGTCATAGCGAATGACCGTATAGCCATCGACCAGCGCCGCCATCTGCGGGTCCCAATAGTTCTTCAGGCCGCCAAGGCCGGCGGCAAGCAGCACCGGCGGCCCACTACCAGTGACTTCGTAGTCGATTTCGATGTCGCCGATTTGCGCCTTTGCCATTTCCCTGTCCCTCAAATCCGATGCGCTTGGACCGCTCCGGCGTCAGCACCCGCGGCGGCGTATCCTATCCGGCCGTCGCCGACTTGGCGGCGCCATAGAGCCCGTCCAGGTCTTCGCCATAGATCTTGTTGATCATATGCCGGCGGATTTTCATCGACGGCGTCAGCATGCCGTTTTCGATGGTGAAATCCTCCCTCGCCACCAGGAAGCGCCGGATACGTTCCATGTTCGAGAGGTCCTTGTTGACCCGGTCGACCGCGTCGCTCAACGCGCCGATGAATTCCTTGTCCTGGCTCAAGCTGGCCAGGTCGTTCGGCTTGCCCTTCGTCTTCGACCAGTCGCGCATAAAGTCCGGATCGGGCACCAGAGCCGCGACGAGATGCGGACGCTTGTCGCCCACCACCATGGCCTGGCCAATCTCCGGCTGAAGGGTGAGAAAGCCCTCTACCCGTTGGGGGGCAACATTATCGCCGCCGGAATTGACGATGATGTCCTTCTTGCGGTCGGTAATGATGATGTGGCCGTCCGGATCCAGCTCGCCGATGTCGCCGGTGTGGAGCCAGCCGTCGATCACCACCTGGCGGGTGGCTTCCGGGTCACCGTAATAGCCCTGCATCACCAGTTCCCCGCGAACGCAGATCTCGCCATCTTCGGCGATCTTGAGTTCAACGCCGTGCACGGGCGGGCCGACGGTATGGATTTTCGCATTGTGTGGCGGATTTACGGAGATCAGCGGCGCCGCCTCTGTCTGGCCATAGCCCTGGAGCAACTTGACCCCCAGTGCGGTGAAGAACATGCCGATATCGTGGTTGAGGGGCGCACCGCCGGAGACGAAGAATTTGAGCCGCCCGCCAAAGCGTGCGCGCACCTTCTTTCGCACCAGTTTGTCCAGCACAGCGTCCCAGATCGCTTTGTGCAACGGCAGGCGGCCGGTTTCGTATTTCCGCTTGCCCAGTGCGTAAGCAGCATCAAACAGCTTCCGCTTCGTGCCGGTCATGTCCCTCATCGCCTTGGAGACCCGGGCGTGCATGACTTCGTAGAGGCGCGGCACTGCGGTCATGACCGTCGGCTTCACATCGGCCATGTCGGAGACAAGGGTGTCGATGCTTCCGGCATAGTAGATCTGTGCTGCGATGCTGATCGGCATGAAATGCCCTGCCATATGCTCGTAGGCATGGCTCAAAGGCAGGAACGACAGAAATATCTCCTTGCCGTAGGAGAGATGGCGGTCGACCGCCACCACCGCGCCCATGCAGTTCGACAGGATCGCGCCGTGGGACAGCATGACGCCGCGGGGGGCGCCGCCGGTGCCGGATGTATGGATGATCACCGCGGTATCGCTGCGGCGCAGCTTGTCGATATTGGCCTGTATGACGTCCGGCGCCTGGCTGCCAATGGCGACAATGTCGTCCCAGGCGTGGACCTTGATCTCGCCCACCTCCTGCTTCAGCTCCGGCGCTTCCATCACGATCACATGGTTGCAGGTGGACGAGTTGTGCGCCGCCGGCAAAAGGTTGGCGAGGAGCTTGTTATCGGAAACGATCGCCGCCTTCGCCTGGGTATTATCGATAATGTGGGCGTGGTCGTCCGGCGTGTTGGTGACATAGGCTGGCACGGGTATAGCGCCGGCGGCCATGATCGCCAATTCCGCGATGGGCCATTCCGGCCGGTTTTCCGAGACCAGCACCACCCGGTCGCCATCGCCGACGCCGAGATCGAGAAGCCCGCGCGCTACCTGGCTGATGACATCGCCCGCCTCCCGCCAGCTCTGCGACGTCCAGCCGTCCTTGGTCTTGCGCCAGAGAAAAGGCGCGTCGCCAAATTCCGCAACGCGATCAAAGAACATCGCCGGCAGGCTTTGCCAGCCCTGATAGGTTTCGATCGGTACCGGTGGCGCCATGGTCTCCTCCCTCATAGCCGCCCTTTGCCGCGGCTTTATCCCTTGCGCTGTATTCCTTGCACTAACCCGTGCGCATTTTCTTGAGTTTCGGCGGCTTGGCAGGTCTGTTGCGCCTGCCTATATCGCCGCCATGCCTGACCCAGAACTGATTGCAGGACTATGACACAAGTGTTTCGCGACAAAAATACATCCGCAAGCGCCAATGGCGCACCAGGCCTGCCGGTGTGGGACCTCTCGGCGCTCTATTCGGGCCGCGACGGCGCCGATCTCACGGAAGCCCTCGCCGGGGCCGACCGGGACGCGCGCGCCTTCCGCGACCGGTATGCCGGCAAGGTGACTGGCCTCAAGGGCGACGGCCTGGCGGACGCCATCGGCAACTACCAGGCCATCGACGAAACCCTGACCCGCGTTATGGCGTTTGCCTATCTGGAATATGCCGGCGACATGAGCGACGCGGAGACCGGGCGTTTCTTCCAGTCGATGCAGGAGCAGGTGAACGATATCGCCGCCCAGCTGATTTTTTTCGGCCTGGAAATCAATCAGATTGAAGACGAACCCTTCGCTGCACTGCAGGACAATTCCGCGGCGCTGGCGGCCTGGCGTCCCTGGCTGCGGGACAAGCGGGTGTTTCGACCGCACCAACTGTCAGACGAGGCTGAACGGCTGCTGCACGACAAACGGGTGACCGGCCGCAGCGCCTGGACCCGCCTGTTCGACGAAACCATTGCCGCGCTGCGTTTTCCCATGGACGGCCCCGATGGCACGCGTGACCTGACGGAAGCGGAAGCCCTGCATCTGCTATCCAGCGCGGACAGAAGCGAGCGCAAGCGAGCGGCGGAGTCCATCGCCCAGGTGTTCCAGGACAACATCCGCCTCTTTGCCCATGTCACCAATACCCTGGCCAAGGACAAGGAGACCGAGGACAAGTGGCGGCACCACGCCCGCCCGGTTTCCAGCCGCAATCTCGACAACCATGTTGAAGACGAGGTGGTGGATGCGCTGGCCGGCGCCGTTCAGGCCGCATATCCGGACCTGTCACACCGCTACTACGCGCTGAAGGCCAAGTGGCTGGGCCTTGAAAAGCTGGAATACTGGGATCGCAACGCGCCGCTTCCGGACGCCGACCACACGGCGATTCCGTGGCCGCAGGCCCAGCGCATGGTGCTGGATGCCTACCGCAAATTCTCGGCCCCTTTGGCGGACACCGGTGCACGCTTTTTCGATGAGAACTGGATCGACGCCCAGGTGCGGCCCGGCAAGGCGTCCGGCGCCTTCTCGCATCCCACAGTGCCGAGCGCGCATCCCTATATTCTGCTGAACTATCAGGGCAAAACGCGGGACGTGATGACCCTTGCCCACGAACTGGGCCACGGCGTCCATCAGGTGCTGGCCTACAGCCAGGGCCATCTGATGGCGAACACGCCGCTTACCCTCGCGGAAACTGCCTCGGTCTTCGGTGAGATGCTCACCTTCCGGTCCCTGCTCGACGCGGCTGAAACGCCCGATAAACGCCGCATGCTTCTGGCCGGCAAGGTGGAGGACATGCTGAACACCGTGGTTCGCCAGATCGCCTTCTACGAATTCGAGCGCCGGGTGCATGACGCACGGCGGGAGGGCGAACTTCTGGCCGAACAGATCGGCGAAATCTGGATGGCGGTTCAGCACCAAAGCCTGGGGCCGGCCTTCCACTTCGATCCGGGCTATCAGGTCTACTGGGCCTATATCCCGCACTTCATCCACTCACCCTTCTATGTCTACGCCTACGCCTTCGGCGACTGTCTGGTGAACAGCCTTTATGCTGCCTATCAGGATGCCGACGCTGCCGGCGACGGCGCTGACTTCGCAGCGCGCTACCTGGAAATGCTCAGCGCCGGCGG
>JAJFFJ010000045.1 GCA_021776685.1 Alphaproteobacteria bacterium | reverse complement strand
CGCCTGCGGGTAGCGATCGGGAAATACACAACGACAGACCCGCAAAGGGCGTCGAAACGCTGAACCGTGCCGGAGGAATACCATGATGAAAACCGCAATCCGATTTGCCCTGATCGCAGGCGTATCCGGTGTCGCCAGCATTGCTGCGCCCGCGGTCGCAGAGCCAGTGGTTGGCAAGCCCGCGCCAGCCTTCAGCCTCCGGGACAGCAATGGCAAGACGGTGAAGCTGGCGGATTTCCGCGGCAAGTTGGTGGTGCTGGAGTGGACCAACCATCAGTGCCCCTACACCGTGAAGCATTATTCGACCCAAAACATGCAGCGTCTGCAGGGTTTTGCGGCCAAGGCCGGTATCGTCTGGCTGTCCATCGTCAGTTCCGCGCCAGGGCGTGAGGGCTATGTCACCGGCAAGGAAGCCAATGGCCTGACCCGTTCCCGAGGCGCGCGGCCTGCCCATGTGCTGCTGGACCCGGAAGGCCGTGTGGGCCAGCTTTACGATGCAAAGACGACACCGCACATGTTCGTCATCCGCAAAGACGGCGTGCTCGCCTATATGGGCGCTATCGACGACAATCCCAGCTGGCAGGCCGGCTCGGTCAAGGGCGCGCGCAATCATGTGAAGGGCGCGCTCGATCAATTGCTGGCCGGCAAGCCGGTGACCACGGGAAGCACCTTCCCTTACGGTTGTTCGATAAAATACAAACAGGGTGCCTGAAGGCCGGGTAACCCTGCGCAAAATCTGCTAGAGAAGGGCGTGCCTCGGCACGCCCTTTTTGGTTTCAAGGAGCCCATCTTTGTCTTTGGAAAACGGCCTCGCGCGCTTGTTCAACATGAATGACGCCACCTGGGAGCGGCATGCCAGCGGATGGAGCGTGTGGCCGCGCATGTGCATCCTGCCGGTGTTGCTCGCGTCGATCTGGAGTTTCACCTCGCTGGGTTGGTGGGCGGCTCTGCCGCTGGCCGCCGTGCTTGCGTTTACGTGGGTGAACCCCCGGCTGGCGCCGATTCCGAAATCCACCAATACGTGGCATGCCAAGGCGACCTTTGGCGAACGTGTCTGGCTCAACCGGCGTAACATCCTGATCCCCGACAAACACGAAAACGCGGCCACCATCCTCACATGGGTTTCGGGCGCAGGCTTTGTCGCCGCCGTCGGCGGCGCCTATCTCAACGATATCTGGCTGACCCTGGTGGGGCTGATAATCACCTACGCAGGTAAGCTGCTTTTTCTGAATGTGATGGTGAAGCTCTACGAAGAGATGAAAGACACCGACCCCAAATACGCAGCCTGGCTGCGCTAGAGGTGATGCCCATGATGACGCTTTATGACAACGCCTTCAGCCCCTTCGCCCGCAAAGTCAGGATGGTGCTGGAGCAGAAAGGTCTGAAAGCGGACTATGTGGATGGGCTACGCCGCGAAAATCACGGCCTGCTGCAGGCGGCCAACGGCCGGGTCGAAGTGCCAGCATTGACGGATGGGGACGTCACGGTGGTGAATTCCTCGGACATTGTCGCCTATCTGGATCACCGGTACCCGGACAGACCTGTATTGCCGGCGGATCCCGGCGCAAGGGCCCGTGCGCGCGCCTGGGAGAGGACCGCCGATGACACCATCGATGCCATCCTTGTGGACATATCCTACTGGCTGTGGGCGGAGCGGCCTGACGAAATGCCGGACGGCATGCTCGCCGCCGCGCAAAATGATATGGGGGAAATCTATCGTGCCCTTGAGCATGATCTGGGGACGGACGGATTTGTCTGCGGCAAGCTCTCAATCGCTGACATAGCGCTCTTCCCTCATCTTGTGTCGGTCAAGTCCCTGGGAGTGCCGATCGATAGCGCAGCCTGTCCAAAAGTCGCCGCCTGGCTGAAACGGATGATGGCGCTCGAGATATGCCTGGCGGATATGGCCCGCACCCGCGATTACATCAAAACCGTGGAAGATCAGGATATCGAGCGGGTGAAAATCTTCTGGCGCGGCGACCGGATCGAATGGTTGCTGGCCCATGGCTTCCACGACTGGTTCATGACGGAAATCCAGGAAGGCCGCGTCACCTGGCCAGGCCTTGGCCTGCCGCCCCAGCAAGGTAGCTGAGTTCAGGCGGCTGGCCGCTAAGCTGAAATCAGGCGGCTGGCCGCCCAACTGAAATCAGGCGGCTGGCCGCCGCCCTGCGATTTCTTTCGCCAGCCCGTGCAGATAGTGCAGGCCGGCCACCGCGCGGCTGCCGTACCAGGAGCAGTATTCGCCATCCACCAGCAGCAGTTTTTCCTTGGGACAGCCGTGCGCGGCTGCGAAGGCGTCCACATGGCTCTGGGTAAATTCGAAAGGCTCACTCGAAAACAGGAACAGGTCGGTCGCAGCGACCAGGTCCGGCGTCACGTCAACCTCGGGATAGCGCGTATCCGGGTCATGTAGCAGCGTACGCCAGCCGGCCTCGCGCAGGAATGCAGAGATATAGGTGTCCTGCGATATGGTCATCCAGGGATCGCGCCAGATGAAGTAGACCACGTTGAGCGGCGGCAATGTCTCAGCGACTCCACGCATGGCTGAAGCCGCCTGACGGTAATAGGCGCTGATCTCCGCGGCCTTCTCCTCCGTGCCGAAGATCCCACCGAGCAACGCATAGAGATCCAGATTGTCGTCCGGGGCGAGTGGGTGGGTGACAATGACATGGGGTACAAACTCCGCCATGGCCGACGCCATCTCCTCCGTGTTTTCGTCCACGTTGAGGATGGCGTGGGTCGGCGCAATATCGCGCAGTTTCGGCAGGCTTACCTTTTTGGTGCCGCCAATGGCGGGTATCCGGTCGATCGCTCCGGCGGGATGGATGCAATATTGGGTGCGCGCCACCAGCCGGTCCGCCAGGCCGAGGTCAAAACAAAGCTCGGTAATGGACGGAACGAAACAAGCAATACGCGCGTCAGGCCCCGCGGGTGGGTGCGCCGTGCCAGCCGCGTCCGTCAGCACAGGTCTTGGTACCAGACCTGTTTCCACGCGCCGCCGCGTTTCAGCCAGAGCTGGCGGAACACTGGCCCCTTGGTTACACACTGCCGGTGATTTTCCCGGTCGAGGGCTTTCTGCGAGACTTTCTTCTTCGCGTTGTAGCCACTGCAGGTCTTGATCACCAACAGATCGGGCTTGCCGTTGCCGGAGATGTCGATCGCCTGGGTGACGTTGAATTTGATATGTCCGGCGGGCAGATCACCAACGGTCACATCAGCGGGTGATATGCGTTTCGCCTTGGGCGCCGGCGGCGATATCAGGATCGCAAGAGGCCAGTAGGGCTGCCCTTTGGCGCCGCGTTGAACCGGCTTGATCCGGCCTTTGAGGCCGCCGCCTTGCACCGTCACCTGGTGCACGTTGTCCGCGTAGCAATGGCCTGCCTGCTTCTTAACGGCGCCTGCGGTCACCTTGAAGCGCGCCTTCGGTCCCTGGATTGTGAGCAGGGTAAAGGCGTCGCCGGATTTCGCGGCAAACCAAGGGTAAAGCGTCAACGTGCCGTCGGCCATGATCTCCAGATATTCGACGCTGGCGTTGACCTGTTGAGCTTTGGCCGGCACTGCGCTGGCAAAGGTAGTGGCGGCGACTGCGGCTATGGCAGTGGCGGTAATGGCGATCTGCTTCATGGCTAAAGCTTCACGCAAACATTGGTCATCTCGGTATAGAACTCCAAGCTGTGCTGGCCGCCTTCGCGTCCAATACCTGACTGTTTGGAACCACCGAACGGCGTCCGCAGATCGCGCAGGAACCAGCAGTTGACCCAGGTGATGCCGACATTGACGCTGCGGGCGGTGACGTTGGCGCGCTTGATATCCTGGGTCCAGATCGACGTCGCCAAGCCATAGGGGCTGTTATTGGCCAGCTCTACAGCTTCCTCGTCCTTGTCGAACGGTCGAATGTGGCAGCAGGGGCCGAAGATTTCCTCGGCGACGTTCGGATGGTCCTCTTCAAGGTCAGTCCAGATCGTCGGCTCCACCCACGATCCCTTGCCATAGGCGCCGTCCATGTCGGGGACGCCGCCGCCGGTTACGACCTTGGCGTCGTTGTTGCCGCGCTCGTAATAGCCCAGCACCTTGTCCCGGTGTTCCTGGCTGATCAATGGACCTTGATTGGTTGCCTTGTCGAACGGATCGCCCCGCTTGAAGCTCTCCGCCTTGGCCTTCAGGGCCTCCACGAAGTCGTTGTAGATCGGCCGCTCCACATAAACCCGTTCGGTATTCAGGCAGACCTGGCCGCAGTTGGCGAATACAGCGCGGCTCATGCCATCCACCGTGGCGTCAAAGTCGCAGTCGCCATAAATGATCGCCGGATTTTTACCGCCGAGTTCGAACGAGACGTCGCGGACGCCCACAGCGGCGTTCTTCATGATCGCCTCGCCGGTTGCCGTCTCACCGGTAAAGGTGATGGCATCCACGCTCGGATGCTGGGTCAGCATCTCACCGGCGGATCCGGGGCCGAAGCCGTGCACCACGTTGTAGACGCCTTCCGGGACGCCGGCGTCGTTCATCACCTCGCCCAGCAAGGTCGCTGTCGTCGGCGTCTCCTCGGAGGGTTTGACAATCACGGTGTTGCCGCAGGCGAGCGCCGGGCCGACTTTCCAGGTCATCAGCAGCAGCGGCAGATTCCACGGGCAAATAACTCCGATCACCCCTTTGGGCCGGCGGACGGCATAGTTGATTGCCTCCTGGCCATCGGGCGTCACGGTCTCGAAGAACTCTGCGCCGATGGAGCGGATGACATCGGCGAAGATCTTGAAGTTGGCCGCGCCTCGCGGGATGTCGATATGCGAGGCCAGCGAACTCGGCTTGCCGGTGTCGGCAATCTCCGCCTTCAGAAATTCATCGAAGCGGGCGGTGATGCCGTCGGCGACGCGGTAGAGGGTGTCGGCGCGGTCCTGCGGCGACATCTTCCCCCAAGGCCCATTCAGCGCCCGGTGCGCCGCCCTGACCGCGGCGTCAACCTCTGCCTTGCCGGCTTCGTGCACCCGGCTAATGATTTCGCCGTCGAGCGGGCAGATATTTTCCCACGTCTTGCCGAGGGTGCCTTCGGTATATTCGCCATTGATGAAGTTCAGAATGTTCTGATTGGATGCCATGATCGTCCTTCCCACGGATGACCCGCATCGTCCGGGTGTCTGGCGCGCCGAAACGGCGGCTTGACGAAACCCGTCGCGCAGGTCTGAAACTAGCTGTCAAATTCCGAGGGCAAGGTCTAACACGCACCCGCATCCGTCAAGCACAGGCTGGACAAGCGGGCCACGCAGCGAGGCGTCAATGCCAGAGCAAAATCAGGGCGGATGGAAAGAAACCGGGCGGGGTGTGGTGCATCCATGGCTGTGCGATCAGTTCGGCCATATGAATGTGCGCCACTACAATAACTATTTCGATGATTCGAGCTTCCACGTCTGGACGGCCAATGGCCTGGGCGTGGTCGAGATGGAGGCGCGGGGCGTGGTGACGGTGGTCGCCACGACCAAGTATGATTTTATCCAGGAGATGACCGTTGGGCAGACCCTGGTGATCAAGAGCGGCTTTACCCGCGTTGGATCAAAGAGCGTCACCTATTTGCAAAAGATGTTCGATGCCGACCATGGCACCCTCCACGCCACCAACGAAGGCACAGAGGTTTTTTTCGACCCTGAAACCCGTAAGGCAACGGAAATGCCGGAATGGTTTCGTGAGCGGTTGAACGCAATCCTGGTCGATCCAGAGACGATTTAGCAGCGCGCGTTTGCGTTGGGAGAAACAGAAAACATGACCGATTTCATCAACCTGCCGCCGTATGAGGAAGCCGTTCAGGGCCTGACTCTCGATGTGCCGGAGCTCTACAATTTCGGCTTTGACCTGATCGACAAGCGCGCGGAAGAACGGGACAAGGTTGCGCTGATCTATGACGACAGCAATACGGGCGAGGTGCGGAATGTCCGGTTTTCGGATCTGAAAGCGGCCTCCAACCGCTTCGCCAACGTCCTTACAAGCCTGGGCGCCAAGAAGGATGACATGGCCTTTATGATGATCCCGCGCATTCCGGCCTGGTACGAGGCGACCATCGGCTGCATCAAGGCCGGTGTGGTGGCGATGCCGGGCACCAACCTTCTGATGCCCAAGGATATCGAGTATCGCATCAATCGCGCCGGCGCCCGCTTCGCCATCGTTACCCACGACCATGTGGAGAAGATTGCCGCGATCCGCGAAAAGTGCCCGACCCTGGAAGCCGTAGTCCTTGTGGGCGCAGCGGAAGAGGGCTGTGTGCACTATGAGGCAGCTTGCGCCGACGCGTCAGACGTCTACACCCGCGCGCAGGCGCCCGAAACGCGCGCCGACGACATGATGCTCGCCTACTTCACATCCGGCACCACGGCCTTTCCGAAGATGGTGCCGCGAAACCACGCCTATGCGCTCGCCCATGCGATCACAGCGCGCTATTGGCATGATCTTGGCGAGGACGACGTCCACTGGGCGATTTCCGACACCGGCTGGGCCAAATTTGCCTGGGGCATGATCTTCGGCCAGTGGCAGTTGGGCGCAACACTGCTGCTCAACAATCCCGCACCGGGGTTCGATGTGGCTGGCCACTTGCAGCTGCTGGCCAAGCACAAGGTGACCAGCTTCTGCGCGCCGCCGACGGGATACCGGTCATTCGCCCAACTCGACCTGAGCCAGTTCGATCTCACATCCGTGCGGCACTCCACCAGCGCCGGCGAGCCGCTGAACCCGGAGGTCATCAAGGTCTGGCGCGATGCCACAGGCGGCACGATCTACGACGGCTTTGGCCAGACGGAGACCATCAACGTGGTCGCCAACGTGCCGGCTTTCGAAGTACGCCCGGGCTCCATGGGCAAACCGGTGCCGGGCATGCCGGTCGATATCATCGATGACGACGGCAATGTGCTGGCCGATGACGAAGTGGGCCATATCGCGATCAAATTGACTGAGCCGCGGGCGCCGGGCCTCTTCGACGGTTATTTCGAGGACGACGAGGCCAATTCCAAGTGTTTCCGGAACGGCTGGTACTACACCGGTGATACGGCGACCCGCGACAAGGACGGCTACATCTGGTTTGTCGGCCGGGCGGACGATCTGATCTCCTCAGCCGGTTACCGCATCAGTCCCTTCGAGGTGGAAAGCGCCCTGATTGAACATCCGGCGGTGGTCGAATCCGCCGTCGTCGGCAAGCGGGACGACATGCGCGGCGAAATCGTCAAAGCCTACGTCATTCTCGCCGACGGCTACGACGCCGGGGATATGCTGGTCAAGGAGCTGCAGGATTTCGTCAAGTCCACCACAGCGCCATACAAATATCCTCGCGAGATCGCCTTTCCCGCAGAACTCCCCAAGACCATTTCCGGAAAAATCCGACGGGTTGAACTTCGGGAGCAGGCAAACGCGGAAAACTGACCGATGGTCAGTCGCAGCCGCACACCGGTAGTCATCGCGGGCGCGGGTCCGGTGGGCATGGTGCTGGCCCTTGAACTGGGCCGGCGCGATGTGCCGTGTGTGTTGCTGAACGACAGGCCGGGGCCTTCCCCGCAGCCCAAAGCCAACGCAACCAGTCCGCGCACCATGGAGCATCTGCGCCGCCTGGGCGTGGCAGAGCGGTTTCGAAAAATTGGCCTGCCGGCCGACCACCCAACCGACGTCACCTATGTGACGCGGCTGACGGGCTACGAACTGGCGCGTCAGCGGTTGCCCTGCTGGCGGGATGCCATGGCAGAAGGGGCTGAGGCGACCGGCCCGTGGGCGTCGCCCGAGCCGCCCCACCGGGCCAGCCAGATCTATCTGGAGCGGGTGCTGTATGAGCGCCTGGCGGATTTTCCATGTATTGACCGTCGCTTCGGCTGGCGGCTGGAGGAATTTGCCGACAAGGATGACCACGTCACCTGCCGCGCAGTCGACACCCAGACCGGCGGCGTCGTTAACCTCTCCGCTGACTGGCTGGTCGGATGTGACGGGCCGGGCAGCATGGTCCGCAAGGGGCTGGGCATCCGCCATGAGGGCGACGCCGAGGTGGAGCGTCTGATCATGGGTGGCACCATGCTGGCCGTGCACCTGCGCCTGCGTCGGCCTGCCGGGTTTTCCTGGCCTGAGCGGTCCTGGCAGTTCTGGACCGTCAATCCCGAAATCCGGACGCTGATCATTGCCATCGACGGCGCGGATGAATTCGTCATGCATATCGCCATGAAAGAGGGCGAGACGCCGGACGAAGCAGCGGCGCGCGAGTTGGTCAACCAGGCCGCCGGTTGCCAGATTGATTGCGAGATCATCTCCATCTCCCCCTGGACTGCCGGCTATCGGCTTCTGGCGGAGCGATTTCGCCAGGGGCGGGTTTTCATCGCCGGCGATGCTGCTCACCTGTTTACGCCCACCGGTGGGCTCGGCATGAATACGGGTGTTGAAGATGCTGTTAATCTTGGTTGGAAGCTGGCTTCAGTGGCCAATGGCTGGGGAGGGGATCGCCTGCTGGACAGCTACGAGGCCGACCGCCGGCCGGTGGCCGCCCGCAATTTGGCCTTTTCCAAAGCATTTGCCGATTCAGTGGGCCTGACACCCGCAAGCCCGGCCATCGAGGACGATACCGAAGCTGGCGCGGCGGAACGGCAACACACTGGCGCCCACCTCCTGGAACACGCCCGCCGCGAGTTTCTGATCCCCGGCATTCATCTGGGCTACCGCTACGAAGGCTCGGCCCTGGTGGTTCCGGACGGTACGCCGGAGCCCGATGACCCGCCCAATGCCTATTCGCCAACGGCGCGGCCGGGGCACCGGGCGCCTCATGCCTGGCTGGAGGCAGGTGTCGCCTTGTACGATCGGTTCGGCGCGGAGTTTACGCTGCTCTCGTTTGGTGGCGAGCCCGGGTCGATCCCGGGCGCATTCGCGTCAGCAAACACACCTCTCGCTATTCTGGAGATTGATGACCCGGCGATTGCCGCGCTCTATCAACGGCAGCTGGCCCTGATTGGTCCTGACCAGCACGTTCTGTGGCGCGGTGATGCGCCGACTGATGATGGGGCAAGGTTGGCCGCGACAGTGACGGGAAATTGAGTTTCTAGCCGTTACTCTCCAGCCGCAGGCAAATGCGCTCGAGCATGTTGAGCAGGTCTTCCCGCTCGCCGGGGCTGAGTGCGGCGGCCATTTCCGTCTCCTGCGCTTCGATCCGGGCGCGCATTCGATTGAGCAGGCGCGTGCCACTGGGTGTCAGCGACAGGGCATAGGTGCGTCGATCATGGTCCGCGCGGCCACGGCGGATCAATTGGCGGTTGGCGAGGCCATCCAGCACCGGAGTCAGGGTCGAAGTGTCGACGCCGAGTTCCTGGCTCACCGTTTTCTGGCTGACCCCCGGATTGGCTTCCAGGAAGGTCAGCAGACTGAATTGTCCGGGCGTCAGGTTGAGGCTGCCGGCGGTCCGCTCCAGATGCCGGAAGGATGCCACCTGGGCACGGCGCAGATTGAAGCCGACATAGCCTGGCAGCGGGCCCAGCGATGGCGCACCGTTGGCGGCAGGTTGTTCAGCTTGCTGGGGCATGGGCGCTGCTTCCCGTCTCGCTATATGAGATGTCCGGGCGGACAAAAGATAAATTAGTTGGCATATCAAACTAATTTATAGTAGGTTCCTGCTAGAATTGCAAACGGGTTGAATCAGGACATCGGAATCCCATGCTGACCGCTGAACAGAATGACCGCATTTCCCGCGTCGGGCCCGGCTCGCCCGGCGGCAATCTCCTGCGCCGCTATTGGCAGCCGGCCGCGCTGGTCGAGGAGCTTGAGACCAACCGCCCCGTCAAGGCCGTGACGCTGATGGGCGAGGATCTGGTGCTGTTCAAGGACGAGGCAGGGGACTATGGCCTGATCCACCGCCATTGTTGCCACCGTGGGGCGGACCTGTCCTATGGGCGGCTGGAGGATGGCGGCCTGCGCTGTCCATTCCATGGGTGGTTGTTCGACGTCAACGGCACGTGCCTGGAACAGCCGGCGGAGCCGGCGGGCAGCACCTTCAAGGACAAGGTTCGCCAGCCTTCCTATCCGTGCATCGCCCGCAACGGTGTTGTCTTCACGTATATGGGCCCCGGCGACCCGCCGGCCTTCCCTGAGTTTGACTGCTTTGTCGCCCCCGACGCCTACACGTTCGCCTTCAAGGGCTTCTGGGACTGTAACTGGCTGCAGGCGATGGAGGTCGGTGTCGACCCTGCTCACGCGTCATTCCTTCACCGGTTTTTCGAAGACGAGTCCGATGAGGACTATGGCCTGCAGTTTCGCGGGCGTGTTGATGGCGGCGAGCCACTGACCAAACTGCTGCGCGAAAATGAGTGTCCGGAGTTGAAGATCGAAAACACCGACTATGGCTTGCGGCTTTTTGCATTGCGCGATGTGGACGACACCCAGCGTCACATCCGGGTAACCAACTGCCTGTTCCCCAATACCATCGTCATTCCCATGAATGACGACATGACCTTTGCCCAGTGGCATGTGCCGATCGACGATGTCCGCAGCTGGTGGGTGACGATTTTCTGGGGCTTCCGGGAGGAAGTCGACAAACAGAAAATGCGCGACGACCGGCTGCAGACCTACACCCTGCCGGACTACAAGCCGCGCGTGAACCGGGACAACAACTATGGCTTCGACGCGGACGAGCAGAAGAACCTGACCTATACCGGCATGGGCATGGACATCAACGTCCACGACCAGTGGGCAGTGGAATCTCAGGGGCGGATCCAGGACCGCACTATCGAGCATCTGGGAAGTACCGACAAAGGCGTCACCGCCTATCGCAAGATGCTGATGTCGGCGATTGATGCCGTGGAACGGGGCGAAGAACCGCCCATGGTGCTGAAGAATGGCGATGCCGGCAAATATCGTGGACCTATCTCCATCGATACCGTTGGCACCCAGGCGGCGTGGGAATCCGAATGGATCAGCCATGATCGCAAACGCCGGGGCGAGTCCCCCTGGGCGTCGGATCCGTCGTAACCGGCAGATTGGTTAACCAGATCCTTAATCTCGCCGCCAATACTTGACGGCCAGCTTTCAACCATCTTCACGTGGGAGCCCTTTTGGGGCTCCAGGCCACGGAACCAGCGGGGCTATCCCATGACCAGCAGAGCCGGCAGCATCGGACGGGCGAACTTTGTCGACCGCTTTGGACTCTGGACCAAGGAGCAGGCGGACGCCGCCGCCCAGGCAAATACGCTGATCAAGGAACAGGGCATCGAGCTTGTCCGCTTTGTCTTTCCGGACCAGCACGGCATCCTGCGTGGCAAGGCGGTTATCGCGGATGCGGTGCCCCAGGCCATGCGCAACGGCGTGGCGCTGACCACAACCCTTCTGGTCAAGGATACCGCGCACAAGACCGTGTTCCCGGTGTGGAGCGACGGCGCCGGCCTGGACATGGCCGAAATGATGAATGCTGGCGATTTTCTGCTGGTACCGGATCCGGCGACCTTCCGCGTGCTGCCCTGGGCTGAGAAAACCGCCTGGGTGATGTGTGACATCTATTTCGACAACGGCAAGGCCGTGCCGTTTGCAACGCGCAATCTGTTGCGCCGCAGCCTGGCTGCGCTGGAACAAAAGGGCTTTGACTACGTCTCGGGCTTTGAGTGCGAGTTCCACATTTTCAAGATCGAAGACCCGATGATGGGCCCGGCCCATGGCGGCCAACCGTCGACGCCGCCGGAGGTCAGCTTGCTGTGGCATGGCTTCAACTATCTGACCGAGGTTCGCCAGGACGAGATGGAGCCGGCGATGGCGCTAATTCGCCGGACCCTGCTGGACATGGAGCTGCCGGTACGCACCATTGAGGTGGAGTTCGGCCCCAGCCAGTGCGAGGTGACCTTTCACCCGGGCACCGGCCTGGAGACCGCCGATCTCGCAATGCTGTTTCGGTCAACCGTCAAGCAGGTTTGCCGGCGGAACGGCTTCCACGCCACCTTCATGTGCCAGCCGGGGCTGGAGACCTGCTTTCCAAGTGGCTGGCACTTGCACCAGTCCCTGGTCCACAAGGATGGAGGCGCCAATGCCTTCATCCCTGAGGGGGATGGGCCGTTGTCGCCCGTCGGCACCCAGTTCCTCGCGGGGTTGGTGCAGCACGCCCGCGAGGCCTCCGCCTTCGCGACCCCTACTATCAACGGCTACAAACGCTACAAGCCGAATTCTCTCGCGCCGGATCGGGCAGCCTGGGGCAAGGACAACAAAGGCGCCATGCTGCGGGTATTGGGCGGGCCGGAAGACCCTGGCACCCGCATTGAGAACCGCGTCGGCGACCCGGCGGCAAACCCGTATCTCTATCTTGCCTCCCAGATCCTGTGCGGGCTTGATGGCATGGAACGGAAGCTCGAGCCGCCGCCATCGACAGACATGCCCTACGCGGTCGATGCGCCGCTTCTGCCACGCACCCTCGCGGAAGCCGTGGCGGAGCTGAAGCAAAGCGCCTTCTTCCGCGGTGTACTGGGTGACGGATTTGTGGACTGGTTCGTGACGATCAAGGAGGCGGAAATTGCACGCTTCAACGCGGAAGTGACCAATTGGGAACACCGCGAATATTTCGAGATGTTCTAGATTCGGCGGGGAAATCAGGGGAAATTCAAACGGGGGGATGCGTGGCAGAGATCGAGAAGTTCCAGTCCGTCTTCGATTATCAGGTGACATTTTCGGACTGCGACCCGGCGGCGCTGTCCTACTACGCCCGCATCATCGAGTGGTGCGACTGGTCGACGGAGAAGATGTGGCGGGATGCGGGAATGGCCTGGCACGAATTTTTCAACCGTGACGGCATGGGCTCCATGCCGCTGCTCGACGTCCACATCTCGTTCCATTTCCCCATGCGCCATGGCGACAAGTTGAAGATCACGACCTGGATAGATGAGTTTTCCGGCCGCACCTTCACCACACGGCACGAGATTATGAACGGCGAACATCTCTCTGCTACCAGCACTGAAAAACGCGCCTGGATCGTGCCCGCGCCGGAATCCGAAAAAGGCATCCGCGCTGTCCCGGTGCCGGACGAAGTGCAAACCCGCTTCCACCAGCCGAAAGAGTGAGTACACCGGTTATCCGGAGTGGTTCGCGGACAAGGCCATCATTTTGAAAGGCTTCACCCGCCGACGGACTGTTTCCGAAGGCCCAGCTTGGTCCGCCGCCAGAGCATGTCTTCCTCTGTTTCCGCCCATTCATGCTCCCGCAGATATTGCGCCTCTACCTCATAGAGACCTTGCCCCAGGTCCCGGCCCAGGCCTTCAAGTGATGTGACGCCGTCGAGCAGCCGGTAGACGCGAGTGCCGTATTGACGGGCGTAGCGCAGAGCGAGGTCCTCGGGGAGAAACCCGTAGTCAGCCTGAAACTCTGCCAGGAAGGCGTCAAAATCACCGTCCGGAATGTCACCGCCCGGTAAAGGCGATTTGTCGGTCCATGGTTTCGTGTCCAGGCCCAGCTTTGGCAGCAGGTCACGGAGAGCGTGTTCCGCCAACTGCCGGTAGGTAGTGATCTTGCCGCCATAGATGGAGAGCAGCGGTGCGCCGTCTTCTGGCGCATCAAGGTCGAAAGAATAGTCCCGGGTGACGGCAGAGGCGTTGACATCCCCGTCGTCGAACAGCGGCCGCACGCCGGCATAGCTGAACCGCACATCCACAGCCGTCAGCTGGGTCTGAAACACCCGGTTGATGGCATCGCACAGATAGGTGGTTTCTGCCGGCTCAATGTTTGCAGCGGCGGGATCGCCGTCATAGGGCATGTCGGTGGTGCCGATCAGCGTATAGGCCTGCTGGTAGGGCAGGGCGAAGACCACGCGCCGGTCGGTGTTCTGCAGAATGTAGGCCTGTGGCCCGTTATAAAGCCGGTCGACGATGATGTGGCTGCCCTTGACCAATCGCAGCCGGTCCGGCGTGTCCCGGCCAATCACGTCCTGCTGCACGTCGTCCACCCATGGCCCCGCTGCATTCACCAGAGCACGGGCGGAGACAGTGGCCGTTCGCTTGCCTTCGAGCGTTACGGACCAGAGGTCTCCCTCCCGCCATGCTGCGATACAGGCGGTCCGTGGCCAGATTTCGGCGCCGTGTTCGGCTGCGTCGAGGCAGGTCAGAACCACAAGGCGTGCGTCATCCACCCAGCAGTCTGAATAGAGGAAGCCTTTGCGAATACGGTCCTGTAGCGGAGCGCCTTCGGCAGTGGCGATGAGATCGATGCCGCGGCTGCCCCCCAGGCGGCGGCGGCCGGCCAGATTGTCGTAGAGGAACAGGCCGAGGCGGATCACCCATGCCGGCCGCAGCCCGTCATCCAGCGGCAGCACGAAGCGCAGCGGCCAGACGATGTGCGGCGCGTTGCGCAACAGCACCTCGCGCTCTTTCAGCGCCTTGCGGACCAGACGGAATTCGCCATGTTCCAGGTAGCGCAGGCCGCCATGGATCAGCTTGCTGCTGGCGGAGGACGTGGCCCCGGCAAGATCACCCTTCTCGCACAGGAGTACCTTCAGGCCCTGACCAGCCGCATCACGGGCGATGCCAGCGCCATTGATGCCACCGCCTATGATGACAATATCGTAGAGCTCGGAAGGGTCGGTGACGGGAGCGGGCGCGTCCATTCTGCCGCGACAATAGCGGCATCGCATCCACAGGCAACTATCCCTTGGCATGGGCGCAGGAAAGCCGCACCATCCGCCAAATTTCATCCGGAGGATCTATGAGTCAGACCGCACTTCTCGCCATCGATCAAGGAACCACCAGCAGCCGCGCCATTGTCTTCGGCGTGGACGGCAAGGAGATCGCCACCGCGCAACAGGAATTCCCGCAGCACTTCCCCCAGGACGGCTGGGTGGAACATGACCCGGAGGACATCTGGGAGAGCACTTTGGCGGTGTGCCGGGAAGCCGTCTCAGCGGCAAAGGCGGCGGGCGCGGAAATCGCGGCCGCCGGCATCACCAACCAGCGGGAAACGACGATTGTCTGGGACAAGGCGACGGGTAAGCCGGTCTATAACGCCATCGTCTGGCAGGACCGGCGGGGTGCAGAGGCCTGCGAGAACCTGCGGGAGGAAGGCGCCGCCCCGCTGATCACGGAAAAGACCGGCTTGTTGCCGGATTCCTACTTCTCTGCCACCAAGCTCAACTGGATTCTGCAGAATGTTGACGGCGCCCGGGAGAAGGCCGCCGCTGGCGAGCTGGCCTTCGGCACGGTGGACAGTTTCCTGCTGTGGCGGCTGACGGGCGGAGAGGTGCATGCCACCGACGCCACCAACGCGTCGCGCACCATGCTGTTCAACATTCGTGAACAAGACTGGGACGACGACCTCCTGGGCTTGTTTGAGGTGCCGGAGGCGATGCTTCCGGATGTGGGCGACAATGATGCCGACTATGGCGCCATCCAGGCGGATCTGCTGGGCCAGGCAATTCCCATCCGCGCCATGGCCGGTGATCAACAGGCGGCTGCCTTCGGCCAGGCCTGTTTCGCGCCCGGCATGGCCAAATGCACCTATGGCACCGGCTGTTTCCTGCTGGTGAATACCGGCGACGTTCTGCCTGATCTGGCGGATGGCCTGTTGGGCACGGTCGCCTACCGACTGGCGGACAGTTTTGCCTATGCCGTCGAGGGCAGCAGCTTTAACGCCGGCACCTCGGTTCAGTGGTTGAAGGACAATCTGGGTCTGCTCCCTGATGTGGAAGGTGCGGCGGCCATGGCGCAATCCGTGCCAGACGCTGGCGGCGTTTACCTGGTGCCCGCCTTTACGGGCCTGGGCGCGCCCCATTGGGATGCGGCCGCCCGGGGCGGGATCTTCGGCCTGACCCGCGATACCCAACCGGCCCATCTGGTTCGCGCCGCGCTGGAGGCCGTCGCCTATCAGACCCGTGACATGGTGGATGCGCTGGATGGCCTGGGCGAAGACGGCGTTCTGCGGGTCGATGGTGGCATGTCCACCAATGACTGGCTCATGCAGTTCGTCGCCGACATGCTGAAGGTGCCGGTGGAGCGGCCGGCAGTCACCGAAACCACCGCCCGTGGCGTGGCGTTGATGGCGGGGCTTGGCGCGAGTGTCTACGGGTCGCTGGCTGACATTGCAGGCCTCTGGTCGGCGGACCGCCGCTTCGAGCCCTCCATGGAGCCTGCGCTCAGACGGCGCAACATCGTTCGCTGGCGGGATAGTGTGGAGCGGGTCCGCACGAGTTGATGCCTCGCCTTTCGGCGCGAATTTCCGATATTCGCTCAGCGCAGGTCAGGATCACTTTTTGAAACTTTTTAGCCGCGCCCGTACGTGATCGCCTATTCTGGCGGCCGTGATCAACCGGGGGCGATACCGGAACCCATAATGGCGGACATGCCCGAACCCAAGGCGCCGACAGCGACGGCGAAAAGCGGCGGTAAGCGGCGGACGCGAACAGTCCTGTTCGCGGGCGGCCCGCTATTGGTGCTGTTGGGCGCAGGCTACTGGTACGCCAGCACCGGCCGTTATGTGTCCACCGAGAATGCCTACATCAAGTTCGATATTCTGCGCGTCAGCCCGGACGTTGGCGGGCGGGTTATATCCGTCAACGTGCGCGCCAACCAGCGCGTGCGCAAAGGCCAGGTGCTGTTTCGCATTGACCCTGCGCCCTTCCGAATTCGGGTTGCTACCGCGCGGGCCAATGCGCTGGAGACGCTCAACAAGATCGCCGCCGACAAAGCTGCTTTCCGTCAGGCCAAGGCAGAACTGGATCAGGAGAACAGCCGGGTCATCTTCTATCGCAAGGCACTGAATCGGCAGCAGAATCTGATCAAGAAGGGGATCGCCAGCGCCGCGAACCTGGACAAGGCCCAACTCGATTATCAGGTTTCGCTTCGAACCGTGCGCCTGCTCGAGGAGAAGGTCGCCGTGGCGCTGGCCAAGATCGGTGGTGACCCAAGTCTGAAGCCGCAGCACCACCCTCTGTATCTGCGCGACAAGGCCGCCCGCGAGCAGGCGGAGCTGGATCTCGGTGACACGGTGGTCCGTGCGCCAAATGTTGGCGTGGTCAGCAATCTGACCCTGCAGGTGGGGCAGAATGTGCAGGCGGGTGCGCCGCTGTTCAGTCTGATCGCCACGTCCAAGATCTGGGTGGATGTTCATCTCAAGGAAACCGACCTGACCCATATCAAGGTCGGACAACCGGCGACAGTTGAGGTGGACGCATTGCCTGGGCGGAAGTGGCGGGCCCGGGTGGAGAGCATCGCGCCTGCAACCGGTGCGGAATTTTCTGTCCTGCCGCCGCAGAATGCCAGCGGCAACTGGGTCAAGGTGGTGCGCCGCCTGACTGTGCGTCTGACCCTGGTGGACCAGAGAGCACGCCAGACCTTGCGCGCGGGCATGTCCGCCAGCGTGGAGATCGACACCGGGCGGGAGCAGCCACTGAATGTGTGGATTCGTTCAGCATTCGGCGGGTCGTCCAAGGCCCCGGTCAACGGCACAACGGCCCGGGGCACAACCACCCGCGACACAAGCAAATGACAACGGCGGCCGCGGCCGCTACGCCGGGGCAACAGGATCTCAATCCCGGCCTTGTGCTGATGGCGGCAATCCTTGCGACCGGCGCCACAGCGCTTGATCTGACCATCGGTACCGTCGCACTTCCCCATATGCGCGGCACCTTTTCCGCGACTCCGGACCAGATTGCCTGGGTGGTGACCTCCTATATCGTTGCCACAGCAATAACCATGCCGGCCACTGGCTGGCTGTCCAACCGGTTCGGCCGCCGGCGTCTGTTCCTGAGTGCCATCGCCGGCTTTACCGTTGCATCTGTCCTGTGTGGCCTGGCCACAACGCTGCCGCAGGAGGTGGCTGCGCGGGCCCTGCAGGGCATTTGCGGTGCGCCGATTGTGCCGATTTCACAGATGTTGATTCTTGAAACCTTTCCCAAAGAGAAGCAGGGCAGGGCGCTTTCCTATTGGGGTTTGGGGGTCATGCTCGGGCCGGTCATTGGACCGACCCTGGGCGGTTATCTGACGGATAACTACGGTTGGCCGTGGATCTATTACATCAACGTGCCTATCGGGATTGCCGCAGCGGTGGCAGCTATTGCCGGCATGCC
>JAJFFJ010000044.1 GCA_021776685.1 Alphaproteobacteria bacterium | reverse complement strand
GCGCAAGATGAACTAGGGGATCGATGATGGCTCCGGACTGGTTCGAGAAACGTAAGAAATTTCTGCTTTCACGCTTCAGGCGCGTCGCGACGCGCGGGCTCTCCAAACCTCTGCTGAAGGCAGGATTTGAACGTCATGCGGCCTTTGGCTGGCGTAGGCGTGTAGATGATGTCACCTGGATCGTCGACACCGAACGAACAACAGAAACGATTCGCCGCGAAGTAAACTTTAGCATCAATGTTGGCGTCTTTTTGCACGGGTTCTCGGATGTCTATCCAGATTGGCCAAAGCAGGAACCACGCCAGAGTTGGAACAATCCCCTAAATCTCGGACTAAGCCTCGATATGCCAATTGGGTACTCGGACAACTGGCAGTTTACCGAGAAAGCCACCGACGAAGAGCTCGACGAAATGGCGGATGGCATCAAAGCGCGCATCGAAAGTCATGCTCTGCCATTTTTTGAAAAGTTCAGGACTTGCCGGGAAGTGGCAGATGCCTATCGGCAGTTTGCCGAAGATGATGAGGCGAAACGCTACCCGGGCCTTGGGTATGGCGCTGGGCGCCTATACGAGTTTGCAGCGGTCTCGTACTTCTTGGCGGGGGATACGGCTGCGCAGGCGGAATGTTTCGACCGCGCAGTTGTCGCGTGGAGCCGCCGTAAAATTGGCGAAGATTTCGACAAAGAGATTGCTGAGCTACGCGCCCACATGAGCACGCTGGATCGCGAGGCGATCCTCGCCGAGGCCTAACCTATTGCCTGCCAGCCGCCGTCCCCGCCCTCCCGCGCCGGCTGGGCGGCCTCGCGGAGCAGCCGCCGCAGCACGTTGCCATTGCCGGGGTTTCTCGGCACTTCATCGCAGAAATAGTAGCCCTTGGGGCGCATGAAGCCGGCCAGGCTTGATGCCTTGAAGTGAGCGTCGAGTTCTGCTGCGCTGGGTGGATCGTCTGAGACAACACAGCCGACGACGATCTGACCCCATTGTTCGTCGGGCAGGCCGATGACCGTGCCGTCTTCCACCTGCGGATGGCTCAGCAAGACGCTCTCCACGTCCGCCGGGTGGATATTCTCGCCGCCGCTCTTGATCATGTCGTCAACCCGGCCGCTCAGGGTGAAATAGCCCCGCTCGTCGAGCGTCACCACGTCGCCGATCCAGACCCAGCCGTCGCGTTTCTTCTCCGCTGTCGCGTCGGGGCGGCCGAGATATTCGGTGAAGATAGTGTCCTCGTTGGCGGCGACAAGCAGCTCGCCCTCCTCGCCGGGGCCAACCACGTCATCCGGCTCACCGCCCATTTTGATCACGCGCAGGCGCGTAAAGTAGCCGGGGCGCAACGCCACATGATCGAGCTTGCCGTCCTTGATCGGGTCCGGGTTGTAGGCGCTGCACATGGTTTCCGTGGTGCCGTAGATGTGGCGGATCGTGACATTCTCCCAGGTCTCCGCCATGTGGGCGATCAGATCCTCCCGGATGGTCGAGCCGCCGTAGAGCACCAGCTCCATCGTGCGCATCTTCGCCGGGTCATAGTTGGGCGCCTTCGACAGCGCGTAATAGAGGGTGGGCGCGGCGAAGGCGTAGGTGAGCTGCCGGTCCTCGATCAGATCGACAACGGCGGCGGGGTCGAAGTTCGAGACGGCCTGGTACATGCCGCCGAAGGCCAGGGTCACCAGGAAGACGCCGTAGAATCCGATGGCGTGGGCCAGCGGCATGAAGCCGACAGCGCGGGTGTGCGGGCCATGAAGGACGCTTCCCTGGGTCGCCAGCCACATGATCCGCGGTTCGGTGGTCCGATGGGCCAGCACCACCGCCTTTGGCAGGCCCGTGGTGCCGGAGGTGTAGAAGATGATCGCCGGGTCCTCGCGGCCAAGCTCCGGCTTGGGGAGGGCTGATGGGTCAGCCCGGCAGGCCGCGAAGTCTTCCGCCGGTCCCGCCGCGGTGCCTGCTGTGAAGACCGGCGCGCCGTCGGGCAGAATGTTGGCGACCGCTTCGGCCAGGGCCGGGTCGGGCATCACGATTGCGGCTTTCATCTCCGCGAGCTCGATGAGCTTCGCCACATCGTCCGGCTTGAGTCGCGGGTTGATCAGCGCCGGCACCGCGCCCAGGCGGGTCAGCGCCAGGACAGCAAGTCCATGCTCCCAGATGTTTGACAGACATGTGCCCACCCGGTCGCCAACCCCGATGCCCCGGGCGGCGAAACCCGCGGCGATGGTGTCCAGCTCGTCAACCAGCTCCCGATAGGTGAGCTGCCGGTCCGCGATGTCGTCCATCATCGCAACCGCATCCGGTGTCCGGTCCGCCTGGTTCCAGATCAAGTCGTACATGGTCTGGGTCATTTGTGGTTCCTGTTCTTCAGCCTGCCTACCTGCAGGTTCACCATCCCGGACGGTTCGTCCACCACCAGCTGGGCTTGAAACGCTTGCCATAGCCGAGCGCGGTGTCGAGCCAGAGGGCGAAGCGGCGGAAGGGGCCGCCCGCGAGCTTCTTCCAGAGGGCGAAGTAGATCTTGCCCCGGCGGGTTTCCGGCAGTTTGTTGTAGGGACAGACGCGGATGCAGATGCCGCATTCCGTGCCTTGGTTGGCCCAGAACTTGAAACATTTTTCGCCGTCCACATTCCACTTCTTGATGCCGACGAAGTTCGACTGGTTGTGCTGGGCACCGTCCGGCTCCCCGTGGGGGATTGCCTGGGGCGGGCAGGCGTCGGCGCATTTCTGGCAAATGTCGCAGAATTCCTTGACGCCGAATTTCGCCGGCCCGTCGTGGGCCAGCGGCATGTCCGTGAAGATCTTGCCGAAGCGCAGGCGCGGCCCGTATTGCGGCGTGATCGCGAGGCCGTGGCGGCCATATTCCGCAAGCCCCGCCTGGATGGCGTAGGGGATGCATTGCGCCGTGTCGTTGAGGGACGCCACTGCCCGGTAGCCCATGTTGCGGATGAACTGGGCGATGGAGATGAGGCAGAGGCCATCTTTGGAATAGCCGAAGCCTGCCGCCGTACCGCCGAGCGCGCTCGGCATGGTCTGGATCACCTTGCCCGGCATCTCCGTCCCGATAACGATGCAGTGGGGCAGGTCCTCACATTCCACATTCTCTTTTTCCGAGAGCGTCCGGGCGTTGAAGCGGTTGGTGTAGTGCCAGCGCAGGTCGGTCGCCGTGACGCCGATAATGTCCGCGCCGAAGATCTTGGAGACCTGCTTCAGCTCCAGGGACATCTCCGCCGGGTCTTCAACCGGCACCTTCTCAGCGGCCGGGGGCGCATAGGGGGAGAGGTCGTCGAGAAACCCGTCATGCCGGTCCTCGCGCAGCTTGCGCTCGATCAGCAGGTTGGCGCCCACCCATGCCGCATTTCGGGCGGCGAAATCCTTGGCTGTGTAGCCCTCGGTCTTCCTGACGCCCAGGCCCTGGGTGAACATGGACTTGAACCAGTTGATGGCCTTTTCCGAGCGCACATTTTCGTCCCACTGGGCGCGGGCGAAGGTGTCGTTGCAGGCGTTGAAACGCTGGAAATTCTCCTCGATCTCAAAGCCGCAGTCCTCGTCATAGGGCCGCGCGCGCTCGCCGTCGAAATTCTCCTCCAGGGTCGGCTGGTTGTCGACCGACAGACGCGGCGGCACATTGCGCCGGTCCTTCGCGGCGTCAGGGGACGGTACTTGCGGTGCGCCCGGTACCTGATTGACCTGCTCTGCCATGGTGAGCCTCCCGCCGGGCTTCCCGGCAATTTCCCAATCGATCTATAGAATTGACGGGCGCGCGCCCGGCGTCAATGGTGCGGATATGGGCAAACGTGATCTCGACATCGTCATCATCGGCGGCGGACCGGCCGGGCTGTACAGCGCTATCCTGGTGAAGAAGGCGTTGCCGGGGTCGCGGGTGCGCGTCTATGAGCGCAACCGGCCGGACGATACCTTCGGTTTCGGCGTGGTGTTTTCCGACGAAACGCTTGGCAATTTTCTCGCCCGCGACCCGGAGAGCTACGACGAAATCACCCGTACCTTCGCCTATTGGGACCATATCGACATGCACTGGCAGGGCGAGGTGGTGCGCACGGGTGGGCACGGTTTTTGCGGCTGTGGCCGGGTGGAGTTGCTGGCGATCCTGCAGCGGCGTTGCCGGGAGGTGGGCGTGGAGCTCAACTTCGAGACTGAGGCGCCGGATACATCGGCCTTCGCCGATGCCGACCTGATCGTCGGCGCGGACGGGGTCAACAGCCAGGTGCGCGAGCAGCACCGGGACCGGTTCCGGCCCGACATCGAAATGCGCAAGAACCGCTTCGTCTGGATGGGCAGCGACAAGCCCGCGGATGCCTTTACCTTCCAGTGGGCGGAGGACCGCCACGGCATCTGGGTGATGGGCGAGTATCAATATAACGACCAGATGGCGACCTGGATCATCGAGGCGCCGGAGCGCACCTGGGCCAGCGCCGCACCGGAAGTGGCGGACCTGTCCGAGACAGAGCTGCTTGCCTGGGCGGAGAACATGTTTCGGGACTATCTGGACGGCCACCGGCTCTACGCCAACCGGTCGATCTGGCGGACCTTCCCGATGATCCGCAACGAGGTCTGGGGCTTCGACAACATCATGCTGATCGGTGATGCGCTGCACACGGCGCATTATTCCGTCGGCTCCGGCACCAAGATGGCCATGGAGGATGGCATCGCGCTCGCCGATGCGCTGGCCGGCACCGAGACGATTCCGGACGCCATGGCGCGGTTCGAGGCGCTGCGCCGGGACGAGCGGGACATCACCCGCCACGCCTCGGAGGTGAGTGTGATCTGGACCGAGGAGCCGCACCGCTACACCAAGATGCCGGCGATCCAGGCGACCTATTCCATGCTTACCCGGGCCAAGGCGGTGACCCACGAGAATATGCGCCTGCGGGATCCGGGCTTTGTCGCGGACGTGGAAAGCTGGTTTGCCGGCATGGTGCGGGAGGCCGGGCATGAGGTGGACGTGCAGACCCCGCCAGCGCCCATGTTCACGCCCTTCCGTCTGCGCGGGATGACGGTCGCCAACCGGGTCGTGGTCTCGCCCATGGATATGTATTCAGCCGAAGATGGAACGGTGGGGGATTTCCACTTTGTCCATTTCGGCGCGCTTGCCCATGGCGGCGCCGGGCTGATTTTCTCCGAGATGGTCTGCGTCTCGGCAGACGGACGGATCACGCCGGGTTGCGGCGGCCTCTACGCGCCGGCCCATGTGGCAGCGTGGAAGCGTGTCATCGACTATGTCCACGAACATTCAGACGCCAAATTCGCCCTGCAGATCGGCCACGCCGGCCGCAAGGGGTCAACCCGGGTGGCCTGGGAAGGGATCGACCAGACCCTGCCAGTCGGCAATTGGGAGGTGATCGGCCCGTCGCCGCTGGCCCATGCCCCCGGCATGCATATGCCCCGGGAAATGACGCGGGCGGACATGGATCGGGTGCGGGACCAGTTCGCCGAGACCGCCAAGCTGGCCATCGATACTGGCGCGGACATGCTCGAATTGCACATGGCCCATGGCTATCTGCTGTCGAGCTTCATCACCCCGGTGGCGAACCGGCGGACGGACGACTATGGCGGCAGTCTGGAGAACCGGCTGCGTTTTCCGCTGGAAGTGTTCGACGCGGTGCGCGCCATATGGCCGGTGGACAGGCCCTTGTCCGTGCGCCTGTCCGCCAACGACTGGATCGGTGACGATGGCGTGACGCCGGAGGATGCCGTGGCGATCGCCGCCGCCTTCAAGGCGCATGGTTGCGATATTATCGATGTATCTGCCGGGCAGACCACGCCGGATGCCCAGCCGGTTTACGGCCGTATGTTCCAGACGCCGTTTTCTGAGCAGATCCGCACCGAGGCGGAGATCCCGACCATGGCCGTGGGCAACATCACCACCTGGGATCAGGTCAACACGATTATCACGGCAGGCAGGGCAGATCTGGTCTGCCTCGCCCGCCCGCATCTGACCAACCCGCACTTTACCCTGCAGGCCGCCGCCTATTACGCGCACGGGGGGCAACGCTGGCCGGTGCAATATGACAGTGGCCGGGAACAGGCGCTCCGCCTTGCCGCTCGCGACCGCGCTGAATGGGTGGACCTGAAGCGGGCCGCGGCGCCAAAGAGCCACCGGCCGGACGATTCCTGAGGCAACCGGCCGGGATCAGGAACCCGTGCCGGAAACCCGTTGGGCGAAATCCAGCAAAGCCTGGGCGACGGCTCCATCCGGCTGGCTGTCGAATTCGCCGACGCGGCCCAGCGCCGTGACGACGCCAGAGATCTGCCGAAGAGGGGAAAACAGGGGCGCCGCCAGCGACGCGATGCCGGCCTGAAAATCACCGTCCACATGTCCAACGCCGTTGCGGCGTGTCTCGTCAGCCAGGGCGTCGATCCGGTCTTGTGAATTTAGCCGGTCGTGGCGCAACATTTCCTCAGCCACCAGGCCGCCCAATTGTGCCGGTGGCAAAAAAGCCAGAAAGGCGCGGCCCGTCGCCGATGTCAGGACAGGCATCGACGATCCCACTTTCACGACTACGGTGACCGGCCGTTGACTGTCTTCCCAGCGGAGGATCACCGGCCCCCGGTCGCCCCAACCTGATACAAAGCAGGTGGCGCGAATCTGGTCGCGGAGGTCGGGCAGGGCATCGCACGCGGTCTGGATAACATCGTGGCGCGCCAGGGATGCGACGCCCACCCGAAGGGCCATGGGGCCCAGTTCATATGGGCCGGATCGGTCTGCCTGGAACACCATGCCCGCGTCGGCAAGGCTGGTCAGATAGCGGTGCGCCTTCGGTGGCGGCAGCCCCGCGGCGGCGGCGATGTCCTTAAGCTTCATTGCGCCGCCCGACGCCAGCACATCGACCAATTGCATGCCAATACCAATGGCGCCAACACCGCGCCTGACCGCTGGCTCGGTCTTCATTTGAATAGACGAATCGTCCGCCATGGCGCCGTTGCCGCTTGTGCTGGAGGAGTAGATATTATAAAATACATAATTAAATTACGCAATACGTAATTATAATGGCGAACCGAGACCGCCATCAGGGAGGAGCTTATGCCTGCTACCGCAACATCCGACAAATCCGACAAATCCGACGTGGACATTTCCCAGTTCGACCTGATGAATCTGCCGGATGACTTTGTCCCCAACGCGTACAGCTATTTCAGCAGGTTGCGGTCGGAAAGCCCGGTCCATCCCAATTCCGACGGTTCATTTGTGCTCACCCGGTATGATGATCTGGTCGCCGCTTATCGCGACCCAAAGATCTGGAGCTCAGCCAAGAAGGCAGAATTTGAACCCAAATTTGGCAATTCGGCGCTATTTGAGCATCACACAACCAGCCTGGTCTTTATGGATCCGCCGGATCACACCCGTATCCGCAAGCTGTTCCAGGCAGCCTTCACGCGGAAGGCATTGGCGGCCCTTGAGCCCCGGGTTCACGAGCTGGTGGATAGATATCTGGATGAGCTGGAAGACCGCCGCCGCATGGAAGTGGTCGCCGATTTCTCCTTCAAGCTACCGGTGGAGATCGTCTGTGACATGCTCGGCGTGCCCAGTTCCGACCGTCTTCTGATTCGTGACTGGGCGCTCCTGATTCTGGGCGCGCTGGAGCCCGTGCTGACTCAGGAGCAGTTCGATGCCGGCTGTCAGGCGGTGGACGATTTCAAGGCCTATCTGCGCGACCGTATCAAGGAGCGCCGAGCGAATCCGGAGGGAGGCGGCGAAGGTGAAATTCTGACGGCGCTGATGGAGGCGGAGGAAGATGGCTTGAAGCTCACCGAGATTGAGCTTCTGCACCAATGTATTTTCCTCCTCAACGCCGGCCATGAAACCTCGACCAATATGATCTCTCATGGGGTGCATGAGATGCTCCGCCACCCAGACGAAATCGCGAAACTCCGGGAGGATCCTGAACTGATCGAAGGTGCAGTGGAGGAGATCCTGCGATTTCAAGCGCCGATCCAGATCAACAACCGCAAAGCGTTAAAGGACACAGACCTTTCCGGCGTGCCGATGAAGGCCGGCAGCCAGGTGCATCTGATGATCGGCGCGGCGAATCATGACCCGGCGCATTTTCCCGATCCGGAACGGTTCGACATCACCCGGCGGCCCAATCGACACCTGTCGTTCGGCCTCGGCGTGCATATCTGCGCCGGCAATTCGCTGGCGCGGATCGAGGGCAAGATTGCCTTTGGCAAGCTTTTCGCCCGGTTCCCGACTCTACGGCTCGACGCGCCGGCGAAGCTTTCCAACCGTGTCCGGTTTCGCGAGGTGACCGAACTCGAGGTTTCGATCTAGAATTCGTCCGCTATCCGGTTGGTCGCCCTCACGCTGCCAACTCCGCCGGGCGGGATTTCAGCATGCCGCTTTCGTCGATTACTTCGGCCATGGCGGTTTCCTGGCGGGGCGCCATCAAATGGCAGCCTGCGACGCCCGGGATGTCGCGCATCTCCTGGATCAACTCGGCGCAGATGGTCTTGCCTTCGGCCTTGGGGTCGGCCGCATCGTCCAGACGCTTGATGATCGGTTCCGGGATGCTGACGCCCCACAGGTTCTCGTCCATCCAGCGCGCCTGTTTGGCGGATGCCAGCGGGCCGATGCCGATGAGAAAGGGCAGCTTCTCCGGAATGCCGTGATCCATCAGCCGCGCCATATAGGTGCGGCAGATATCAAGATCGAAGCAATACTGGGTCTGAGCGAATTGGGCGCCGGCGCCGATCTTGGCGTTGAGGGCGCCTGGCTCCCAGTCATCCGGCGGTATGAAGGGGGCATCGGCGCAGCCAATGAACAGGCGCGGGGGCACTGCGATCTCGCGGTCTGAGTTCAGTTTGCCTTCATCGCGCATCTTCGCCGCCAGTGCGATCAACTTTGCCGAGTCGAGATCGAAAACCGGCGTGGCGTCGGGTTCCTCCCCCTTCTTCGGGTCGTCGCCGGTGAGGCACAGGATGTTGGGAATTCCCAGTGCGGCCGTTCCGAGCAGGTCGCCCTGCAACGCGATCCGGTTGCGGTCGCGCACTGTGTACTGGAGCACGGGGTCGATGCCCATTTGCTTCATCATGCCGGCGAGCACAAGCGCTGAGAGATGGGGCTTTGCGGTTGCGCCATCGGTGACGTTGACCGCATCGGCATAGCCCTTGAGGGGCGCGGCCCGGTCCAGCATCGGCGTCGGGTCGGATGAGGCCGTGGGCGTGGTTTCCGCTGTGATGGCGAAATGCCCGGCGGCCAGTACTTTTTCGAGCCGTCCAGGTTGATTGATTTCAGGTAAAGTGGACATGTGAGCCGATTCTATTGACCTATAGAATTTTTGAAGCTAGGGCATATGGAGCAGAAGCCAACGTCTGACCCATGCTTCTGACATACAGGGGCAGACGGTTGGGAGGCAAAGGGAATAATAACTGATATGGCGGAAAAAGAGACTCCCGCAGCGGCGGCCGACCCCAAAAGCACCGAAGCGTTTCGCTTCTTCGACAACCGCGAAAAATACCTGATGTTCGTCACCACCTGTTCAGAGAAATGGGAGGTGGCGCGGCGCGTCAACCGGGAACTGCCGATGCTGCGGCCCAAGCCGCCGGCGCTCAAGCTGTTCGATGCGGGTATGGGCGATGGCACGGTGCTGACGCGCGTTCTGCGTGGCCTGCATCGCTATTTCCCGACCGTCCCTTTCTTCATCGTCGGCAAGGAGATCAGCCTCGAGGATGTGCGCCTCAGCCTTGAGAAGCTCTCCGACCGCTTCCACGAACATCCGCAGACCGTTTTTGTCGTCACCAACCTCTACTATTCGGAAGCGCCCAATCTGCGGCCGAACAAGCCGGAGGCCCAGGCGGCGATGAATCGCTGGGAGATCGAACTCGACGGCACCACAGCCCATGAATTCGACGAACAGATCCGCGCCCTGCAGCCAATCCTGGCGCAGGGTTGGCAGACAAAGTCGAGTGAGAAAACCGGCAACCCGCTCTATGCAACGCCGTCGATGCTGGTGATCTATCGCAAGGATCAGAAATTCGCGTTGGACGGCATCGTCCCGCGGCCCGACGACCCGAAGCCTGAATATGACATGGTGCTGGCGTCGCAGCCCTATCGCGCGCGCCTGCCGGCTGAGATCAAAGTCCGCAATGTTCTGAAGCCTTTGGCCACCGCCCTGGCACCGGAAGGCCGGATGCTGGTGATCCATTCCACGGGCAACGACCCAGGAATGGAAATCATCCACGGCATCTGGCCGGATGAAAACCCGTTCGCCACCACACGGCGCGACTTGATCGCTGCGCTTCGCAAGTCGATGGCCGACAGCGACACCAACCTGAATTATGACGCTCTGTCAGATGAGGACTCGCTGTTCCGCTACGACCTGCACGCCATGCCGAATGAACTGGGTGAGAATATCGGCACGTCCACGACGCTCGCGGCCTGGAACGCGGCGATCTATGTGGCGCAGATCGAGGATCACCGCCTGGTGGATGTGCTGGGGTCGCGGGACTATCTGGACATCACGCAGGATGTGCTCGGTCGCCACGGCGGCCTCTGGTTCGAGGACGAAAGTTTTGTGATCAGCCGTGCCGGTGGCTAGGGCAGGGGTCCCGACCGGGGCCGCAAGGGGCCTAAACGCCGAGATATTCGTGCTGCAGGTCTTCGTTGTTACGCAATTCGGCTGAATCGCCGGTCCACACCACCTGGCCTTTTTCGATGATGTAGTGCCTGTCGCCGATCCGGGTCAGCGCATCGACATTTTTGTCGACCACGAGGATCGATTCGCCGTGTTTCTTGAGCGTCTCGAGGGTGTTCCAGATTTCTTCACGGATCAGCGGCGCCAGGCCTTCTGTCGCCTCGTCCAGAATAAGCAGCTTTGGGTTGGTCATCAGGGCCCGGCTCACGGCCACCATCTGCTGCTCACCACCTGACAACTGGTCGCCCATATTATTGCGCCGGTCCGCCACGCCGGGGAACAGGTCATAGATCTTTTCCAGGTTCCAGGGCGTATCACTGTCCGAGCGGTTATCCTCGGTCGCGACCAGATTCTCTTCCACTGTCAGATTCGGGAAAAGCTGGCGCCCTTCCGGCACCAGGCCCAGGCCCAGGCGGGCGACTTTGTAGGAAGGCAGGATGCGGATGTCGACGCCATTGAAGGTGATTTCACCGGCGTGGGCGGGATTGATACCCATGATTGCCCGAATGGTCGTGGTCTTGCCCATGCCGTTGCGGCCGAGCAGCGACACCACCTCCCCATCATTGACCTCCAGGTCCATGCCGAACAGGACCTGGCTGAGCCCGTAGGAGGCTTCAACTGCTGACAGCTTCAGCATGCGATCATACCCCTTGCTGCGCCGGCGCGGATCATGGCGTCAGTCCTCGCCAAGATAGGCCGCACGCACTTCATCATTGCTGCGGATTTCTTCCGGCTGCCCGGTGGCGATCGCCCTGCCATAGACCAGCACCGTGATCCGGTCGGCCAACGCGAAAACCGCATCCATGTCGTGTTCGATCAGAAGAATCGTATGGTCTTTTCGGAATGTCTGCAGGATATCGATCATTCGCGCCGATTCTTCCGCGCCCATGCCCGCCATCGGCTCGTCCAGCAATATCATGCTGGGGTTTGAAGCGATCGCCATGGCGATTTCCAGCTGACGTTGGCCGCCATGAGACAGGTCGTGGGCGATGGTTTCTGCGTCGTCGGCCAGGCCGACCCGCTCCAGTGCCGCCCGCGCCGGCTCCCGAAGCGCGTTGTCACTCTGCGCCCGCCGCCAGAATTTGAAGGAGTGTCCGGAATGCGCCTGAACGGCGAGGGACACGTTATCTTCCGCCGTAAAATCCGGGAAAATGCTCGTGACCTGGAAGGACCGGGCCAGCCCCAGATGGGAAATCTTATGTGCCGGCGCGCCGGTGATATCGTGGCCGTCGAAGGTGATCGTGCCGCTGTCGGATGGCAGCAAGCCTGACAGCTGCTGGATCAAGGTCGTCTTGCCGGCGCCGTTGGGCCCGATGATCGCGTGCACCTCGCCGCGCTCAACCTCAAGGTTCACGTGGTCGGTGGCGTGAACGCCGCCGAAGCTTTTGACCAGATCGGTTACCTGAAGATGGATATCAGCCATCGGATCAAGCCTCGCTCGCGGCGGGCGTCTGCCCGACCATACTGCGAAGGCGTCCGCCCCCCAGCAACAAGACGGTCATGCCGCCGATCAGCACGACCAGCAATATTGACCAAACTGTCGGGTCGCCACCAAAGAGCCAGGACCAGCCTGGTTTCGCGCCCTGAGTCGCCCAGGCGACGAGGTTGGAAACAACCAGCAGCAGGCCGGATATTGCAATCACCATGTCGCGCGGCACTCGGATGAGTTCGTAGAGCGCTTTGGCAAAACAGATAATGAAGATCCAACTCAGGATAATCCACAACGCGCCGAACACCTGCAGGTGCGCGGTGAAGATCGCGAAGCAGAAAGCAAAAATGAGGGCGCCCAGCAGGAACTTCGGTATCGCCTGCCAATTGTCAGGGATCAACCCGAACAATCCGCGTTTGGCGAACAGCACCAGGATTACCAGCAACGGCCCAAAGACGATCATCCAGAACTCCTGACCGACGATATCTTGCAGGAATTCCTCGATCGCCAGGAAGCCGATTGCCCCGAATACTGGTCCAAAGATGGTTCCCATGCCGCCCATGATGACCATGATCATGATCTCACCGGAACGGATCCAGAGCATGTATTCGGGTGTGAGAAATTCCTGGTGATTGGCGAAGAGAGAGCCGGCAACGCCGCAGATCGCGCCGGCGATGACGAACGCCGTCAACCGGTAGCGAAAGACCGGGAAGCCGATAGCCCGCATACGGATTGGATTGGAATAGGACCCGCGGATCACCATGCCGAAGCGCGAGTTGACGATGCGCCGCAGGATGAAGACGGACAGGACCAACAGCACAAGCGCGAAGTAGTAGATGGTCGCGCCATCTTTGTCGCCATCGGCCGGGGCGAACACGTTGTCATTCAGATTGAAGAAGCCAAAGTCGCTCCGGTCGACATTCATGCCGTCGTCGCCGCCAAATTCTTCCAGGCTGACGCCGAGGAAGAAGAGCATTTGCGTAAACGCCAGCGTGATCATGATGAAATAGATGCCGCTCGTGCGCAGCGACATCAGGCCGATCAGCAGCGCCATTAGCGCAGAGCCGACAATGGCCACCGCAAACTGGAAATAGCCGCTGCTGAGGAAGGCGACCGAACAAGCGGCACCTTCTTCCAGCTCTCCGCAAATATCACCGAAATACTTCGCCGAAACCGCCACCGCATAGGCGCCGATGCCGATATACGCGGCGTGACCAAAGCTGACCATGCCGCCGTAGCCGAGAATCAGATCGAGGGTCGCGGCTGCAATCGCGAAGATCATCATCTTGGCGACGAATGAGATCAGGAAGGTGTCATCCGCCTCGTAGGCTACCCACGGCAGCACGAGCAAACCGATCAGGCCACCGATGATGATGACGAAGCGCGGATCTGTCAGTGACAGACGCACCCGCGGGTTGAGGTTTGATACCGGACCAGACATGTGGGGCTATCCTGTCCGGGCCGGGAACAGGCCCTCTGGTTTAAACAACAGCACGGCGGCCATCAGGATGTAAATCAGCATGGATGCCAGCGCAGGTCCGGCAGTTTGGGCGAAATCGCTCGACATCAACCCTTCCATCAGATCGCGGATATAGATGCGGCCACCGATCTCGACAATGCCGATGATGATTGAGGCGATGAAGGCGCCGCGGATGGAGCCGATGCCGCCAATCACGATGACCACAAAGGCCAGAATCAGCTTTTCCTCGCCCATACCGGATTCGACCGATTCGATCGGGCCGATCATGGTGCCGGCAAAACCGGCCAATGCGGCGCCAATGCCGAATACGACGGTGAACAGCAGGATGATGTTGACGCCCAACGCACTGACCATGGTCCGGTTCGATGCGCCTGCGCGGATCAGCATGCCCACCTTCGTGCGCGAAATGACCAGATAGAGCCCAATGGCCACCAGCAAACCGGCGACGATCACGTAGAGGCGGTAGGAGGGGTAGCTGAACTCGATATCTGAGCCTGCCACAACCACATAGACCGCGACTGCAAGGACAATGGCTGCCGCAGCATACAATAAGGATGACCAGGACCGTTTGCTGCCAAACAGGATCAATATGCCCAGCAAGGCCCAAACGGCCATCAGGATCAGGAAGCCTGCGCCGGCCGAAATCACGCTGGTGGTGGCGCCGAATGCCAAAGCAATACCGATGGCGAAAAACAGGATGCCGGCGACCATCCGGCCAACAGGCGGCCGGGACCGGTAAATAAACGGAATGGGATCGCCTTCGTCCGTCATGGCCGCTGCCTTTCGAAATGGCAGCCTTCCGTTTGCCATCACGCCCATCACGAAAAGCATGCCGACAATCACCAGCAAGATCACGCTCATATAAAGCGTCATCGGGTGATCAATGGCTTCAGACAGCGTGAATTCCTGGCTCTCTGCGCCAAAGACCACCAGCACGAGCTGGTTGAAGAACAGGATGCCGCCGAATGTGGCCAGCACCTGGTCCAGGTGATCGCGGGCATAGAGGGTTCTCAGCGCGACAAACTCGAGCAAAACGCCGAGAATCAACGCCAATGGAAGCGCCAGTACAATGGCGAGGAAAAAGCTGTCAGTGGCCTGATAGATGGTCGCCGCGAAATACGCGCCCATCATGAACATGGAGCCGTGAACCAGGTTCACCATGCTCATGATGCCCAGGACGAGCGTCAGCCCGGCTGAGACCAAGAACAAAAAGACGCCGAACTGCAGCCCGTTCAGGAACGTCTCAAAGGCGAGTTGTTCCATTGCGTTATCCGATCCGCATAATTTTCAAACCAGAAAAGAGGGCGGGGGCGCCAAACAGTTGGCGCCCCCTGATACCCGTGTAGCTAAAGACTAGTGCCGCTCAGAGCGCTTGCACTTCCGCCAGTAGCTGTCCTTGTGATTGCGAAACACCACCGTACGGGTGACGATGGACGGCTTGCCGCTGAGGCCAGCAATCACTTCACGCTTGTAGAAGTTCTGAACCGGAATGCCGTTCACATTGTAGGTGTACGGACCCCGGATCGAGTCATAAGACGTTTTCCGAAGCGTTTTGCTGAACTTCAGAATGTTGCCGTCAAAACCGCCCTGCTTTTTGAGGGCTGCCGCAATCAGGCGCGGTCCGTCATAAGACTGGGCCGCGAAGTGCGACGGCGGCTTTTTGTGCTTGGCAATGTAGGACTTCCAGAACTTCTGGTTCGACGGGCGCCTGTCGTCTGCCGCCCAATAGTTCGTGTGGTAACTGCCGATCGCGGCATTGCCGATCGGACCCAGCGTCAGCCAGTCAACCGTGAACACCGTGAACAGCTTGATGTTCTTGCCGGCGCCCGAAGCGGACCACTGCTTGACGAAGGCAACACCCATGCCACCCGGCGCGAATACGAACACCGAATCCGGCTTGGCGGCTTTGATGCGTGAGATTGCCGGCTGGAAATCGCGGGTGCCGAGTTTGTAGAGGATCTGCCCAGCAACCTTGCCGCCCTTATAGTAACGGCGGAAGCCCGTGAGCATGTCCTTGCCGGCCTGGTAGTTGGCGGACAGCAGGAACACTTTTTTCAGTCCCTCATCCCGCATCAGCTGGCCCATGGCCTCTGGGGTCATGTCGTTGTTCCAGGACGTGGAGATGAAGTACTTGCTGCACGACTTGCCAGCCATACCGGACCAGCCGGCATTGGTGCTCATCATGATGCGCTTGGCGCGTGTCACCGGGCGCTGCACGGCCGCGAGGATGTTCGACCACATCACGCCAGCAACCATGTGTACCTTGTCGCTGCGCAGCATGCGACGTGTCACGCGAAGCGCCACGTCGACCTTACGCTGGGTGTCGCCGTAGTACATTTTGACAGCATTGCCGCCCAGCTTGTCGCCGTTCTTGCTCCAGCCTTCGTGCTCGAGGCCGAGTTTCCAGCCATTGATCTGGTGGATGCCGAGGATCGCACCACCACCCGTGAGGGTGTTGATAAAGCCGATCCGCAGCTCTTCACCCTGTGCCGCCTGCGCGCCGATAAGCACGCCAGCTGCAGTCAAGGTCACTGCTAGGGGTTTCTTGAGCATTCGATGCCTCCCTGGGCTCTCTATTTCATCGGCGAACATTAAGTCATCCGCCGTCGGTATTAATTCGCTCGTCCGTAACACGCTTCCACGCTGCCGCTGAAAATTCGACGCTTTGCAAGCTGTCACCGGCCCTTTGTTTCACATCCGCGATGCAGGATCAAACGGATGGTTAACTGCTGGTTAACGCGCTCACACTCACTTGGGCAGGACGAAGCTACGATTTGGCCCCTGTGCCTGAAGGCGACAGAAACGATCATGAAATATCAATAGCGTTATAGGTGGGATTTCTTCAAGAGCATTTGGCGGGTCTGCTTGTCGCAGAAAAGCCGCAGAAAAAAGGGGCGGCCCGAAAGCCGCCCCGATCAACATTCTAATTTCAGCCTGTCCAAATTTCAGACTGTCTAGTTGTGACGCTCAGCGCGCGCGCACTTACGCCAGTAAGAGTCCTTGTGCGCCATCACCACGCCGGCAACTTTGATTTCCGGCTTGCCATTTTCGAGGACGACAATGCGCTTGTACCAGGGCTCGATCAGGAACCCGTTGACATTGTACTTGAGCTTGCCGCGAACCGAATTCAGTCCACCACGGCGCATGGCTTTCACAAGGGCCAGCGTGTCGTTCACGTTGCCTTTGACAGCACGCAGGCCGTCGGCAATGAGACGCGCAGCGTCATAGGCCTGAACCGAGAACATGTCCGGTGTCCGCTTATGCTTGGCGCGGAAGTCGCGGATATACCGCTTGTTCCGGGGGTTGTTCATATTCGGACCCCAGTGCAGCGTGTGGTAGGTGCCCAACGCAGCTTTGCCGATCGGCCGGAGGGTGATGTAGTCGACCGCATAGTTGGTGAACAGTTTGACCTGCTTGCCGATGCCAGATGCCGCCCACTGCTTCATGAACGCGATGCCCATGCCGCCCGGCACAAAGATAAAGACGGCTGCGGGCTTTGCTGCCCGCACCCGGCTCAATTCCGCCTGGAAGTCGCGGGTGCCAAGTTTGAACAAGATCTGACCTTTGATCTTGCCGCCTTTGTAGGTGCGCCGGAAGCCGGTGAGCATGTCCTTGCCGGCCTGGTAGTTGGGCGCCATCAGGAACACGGATTTCAGCCCCTCGTCACGCATCAGCTGACCCATGGCTTCTGCAGCCTGGTCATTCTGGAACGAGCTGGAGATGAAATAGCGGCTGCAGGATTTTCCGGCCATGCCGGACCAGCCTGCATTTGTGCTGAGCATGATGCGTTTGGACCGCACAACCGGACGCTGCACGGCAGCCAGGATGTTGGACCAGATCACGCCGGCAACCAGGTGAACTTTCTCGGACCGCAACCATTTGCGTACGACGCGAAGGCCCACGTCCACTTTGCGCTGGTCGTCACCGATAAAAATCTTGGTCGGCACGCCACCCAGCTTGTCGCCATTTTTGCGCCAGCCTTCATGCTCCATGCCGATTGTCCAGCCCCAGAGCTGGGCTTTGCCCAAAATCGCAGCGCCGCCACTCAACGTGTTGAGAAAGCCGATACGAAATTCAGCCTTAGCCGGCGCGCTGGCGCCGACGGCAATGCCGACAGCCAACGGAACCGTAAGCAATAGTTTTTTCATGGGTAGTCTCCCTGTTGCGGGCCCGTCACCTTGTTGGCGATGGTGCCCAATGCGCTCCACACTTGTCTGGCCCTACGTCCAGGCAAGAAATGCGCACCCGGAAGATACCCGGGCCGCGACATTCTGTCATTGTTCACATTACATACGGGGAATCAAACCCCATTCTTACCCGCTCTGGCGAATCACGGTAGGGCACAAAACTGTGTCCAGCGCCGGTCAGGCGCCCAGTCCATTCAGGAAAAGGTCGGCGTAAAGCACGCCAATTTCCCCCAATTCGGCCTCGCCGCCGTCAAACCAGTCAAAGGTCCCATTCATCATGCCAAGCAAGCCCAGAACGGCTCTGCGCGGGTCGCACTCGCGGAAAACACCGGCGGCGGCGCCCGCTTCCACAAGACTTTGCCAGGCCTCCTCATAGGCGCGGGAGGAACTGCCCACCTTCCGCCGGTTGTCGGCCTCAAGGTCTTTTCGGTCTTTCAGGAAGACTTTTACATAAGGCCGGTGGGTTAGCATGGGGCTGAGATGGGCGGCGATCGCGCGGCGCAGCTTTTCCTGCGGCCCGCCGTCGCCTTCAATAATCACGCTGAAGCGGACGTTAAATCCGTCTACGCCGCGTTTGCATACCTCTGCCAGGGCTTCCTGCTTGGAGGAAAAATAGTAGTAGAGGCTACCCTGACGGATGCCGAGCTGGTCGGCGATATCCTTGGTGCTGGCGCCATGATAGCCCTTCTCGGAGAAGACGAGCGCGGCGGCATCCAGCATCTCGCCATAGCGTTGCTGGTATTTGGCTTCCTTGCCAGTCATGTCGGCTGCGGGGCGAGGTTCGTTCGGCATGGCGCCGGACTATACCGGCGCGGGGGCCTGCATTCCACAAAACCTTTCGAGCTATAGAATTTTCCCGGCCAGGCTGCGGCAGCGGAGAATGTTGCCAGCCCGGCCTGTGGACGGTCATAACGGACACGGTCTCTCCAGCCCGGCAGGTTAAATGCTGCGCGACACACATATCGATCTGACGTCCAGGGTCTTTGCCCACATCGACGCCGGCACCACGGACCGGACGGATGCCATCCTGCGCAACCCCGCGACTGCTTACACCAGCGAGGCGCGTCTGGCGCGGGAGAAGGATTTGCTGTTCCAACGGGAGCCGATGCTGCTTGGCATGTCGGCGCTGCTGCCGGAGCCAGGCACTTTTTTTACCGACGACAATACCGGCGTGCCGTTGCTGTTGTTGCGGGACGACGGCGGCCAGCTGCGCGCGTTCCTCAACAGCTGCCGGCATCGCGGATCGCGGCTGTTGGACGGGCAGGGCAAGGTGCGCCGCGGGTTTGCCTGCGCTTATCACGGCTGGACTTATGATGCCGCAGGCGACCTGACCGGCGTCCCGGACGCCGGAAGCTTCGACGGCTTTGATATCGACGGCTGCGGATTGATCGAGCTGCCGTCAGCGGAGCTGGACGGGTTGATCTGGGTGCGCCCCGGGGGCGGCGAACCGATTGACCCCGTTGCACATCTGGGCGGCCTGGCTCCGGAATTCGCGAGCTATGGTTTCGGCGGCTATCACCTTTACAGCGGGCGGGTGATGCGGCCGGAGATGAACTGGAAGATGATCATCGACACCTTCCTGGAACCCTATCACTTCGCGGTGCTGCACAAGGCGACGGTCGCGCCGATCTTCTTTCCCAATCTTTGCCTTCTCGACACATTCGGCCAGCACCTGCGTGAATTCCTGCCCCGGCGAACCATTGAAGACCTGCGCGACAAGCCGAAAGACCAGTGGGATGCTGTTTGGCATTCGGCCATCGTCTATGTGCTGCACCCCAACACGGTCTTCGTCATGCAGCAAGATCATGCGGAGATCTGGCGCGTATTCCCGGACGGCGACCGGGTTGACCGTGCGGTTACCTATCTGGATTTCTACATTCCCGAGCCGGCGACGTCAGAAAAGGCAAAGCGCCACTGGGAAGCCAATGTGGACCTGACTGTGCGCACCGTAGAGCATGAAGATTTTGTCGCCGGCGCAGGCGCCCACAAGGCCTTCATGACCGGCCAGGTCAAGGAAGTGGTCTATGGCACCAACGAACCGGCGCTGGCTTACTTCCACAAGGTGCAGGCCGCCGCCGTGGGCGAACCTCTAGACGAGCAGGGGCGCTAGGACTGTTTCTCCAGCGCTGGCATGTCGCCGATATGTTGGGCCCACTCGTGGCCTTCGCCCGCCCAGATTTGGCGCGCTGGCGTCAGGTCGCCAAATTGGTTCAGGGTGCCGGCACGAATCATCAGCATGCGGTCCTCGCCACCCACGGAAGTGGCGTAGATGTGCGACCCGCAGTCGGCACAAAAGGCTTGTTCGCGCGGATTGCCGCTCTCGGCGGTCTTCACATAGATCTTGGGCGTGCCTGACTGCAGCTGGAAGTCCGCCTCGCGGGTACCCGCCGCGACGCGGAATGCGGTGCCGGACATGATCTGGCAGTCGCGGCAATGGCAAATGCCGACGGCGTCTGGATTGATCACTGCTGTGAATTTGATGGCGCCGCAATGACAACCGCCATCAACCTGCATGCTGTTATCTGACATAGGCTCGCTCCCGGTTTGATTTCCGGCGCAGCCTAGACTGAACTTGGCGGCTGGTAAATCCGCCCGTCTAGGGTCTGCCTACCGCCCGCCAAGGCCCCTATAGATTTTCATCCCGGCGCGGCCGGTGGGTTTCATGCCGAGGCGCGCCTGTTCCTTGCGGATGGCCTCCCGGGTACGGGTGCCAATGCGGCCGTCTACCTCGCCGATGTCATGGCCGCGGGCAATCAGCAGGCGCTGAAGCTTACGCGCCTGGGCGCGGGACAGCCCCGGGTCATCCGTCGGCCAGGGCGTGCGCAGTGCCCGCCCGCCAGCGAGGCGATGCGCCAGATGCGAGATCGCCAGTGCATAGGACTCCGCATGATTATAGGCGTAGATCGCATTGAAGTTGCGGAAGACCAAGAAGCCCGGCCCCCTGGGTCCAGCCGGCAGCAGAAGTGCTGCCCGGAGCTTGCCGCGAAGCGGGCGGCCATCCACACGGCGAATGCCGCGGCGGCCCCAGGCGTCAAGGCTGGTCCACTGGCGGCGGCTGCGCCCTTCGGGGCCTGCATATCTTTTCGGCGCCCGCACCTCGATCACTGACGGCTGTCCGCTGCGCCAACCCGAGCGGCGCAAAAAGTTTGCCGTTGAGCCAAGGGCGTCTGCCACAGAGCCGACGAGATCCCGCCGCCCGTCGCCATCGAAGTCCACTGCCAGCCGGCGGTAGGTGGTGGGAATGAACTGGGTCTGGCCAAAGGCGCTTGCCCACGACCCGTAGAGGGCGTCCAATTTCAGATCGCCTTTCTGAACCAGTTCCAGCGCCGCGAAGAGTTGCTGGCGCCACAGTTTGCTGCGGGATGCGCCGGTGCACACCAGCGTCGCCATGGCATGGGGAATGAAGCTGCGCCCCTGCTGCCGTCCATAGTCACTTTCCACGCCCCAGACAGCGGCAATGATGAACCGGCTGACACCGAAGCGCCGTTCGGCCCGGCGCAGGGTCTTTGCATGGCGGCGCATCATCGCCTGCCCGTCACGCACTCGTTCGTCGTCCACCAGGAAGGCGAGGTAGTCCCAGATCGGCGTCTTGAACTCCGGGCGCTTCTTGGACGCGCGGATGACCCGCTCGTCCGGCTTGGTGATGTTCAGCGCCTTTTCGACGATCTTTCGGCTGATGCCCCGCTTCCGCGCGGCCGCCTTCAGGTCTGCAACGCAGCCGGCGAAGTTCCGCGCCGCTGCCGGGGCGATGAAGCTCGCGCAGAGGACTGACATGAGAACTGACATCAGGAGCAGGCCAAGGGTTCGACGCATGGGCGGGGTCCAATCTGTGGGTTCAGAAACTATACGATGCGCGTCGGGCGAATGTAGCGGCCGCGGCAGACGCCATGGAATTTCCCGAAGGCATCTGATAAGCCGACTCCAGGAACGAGTTGGTGGAGAGGAACCGATGTCAGCAGATCGCGCCGAGGCCACGCGCCGCGCCTATATGGATGTTCTGGAACACCACCGGCGGGATTTCGCCGAGGCGGGGTCGGCTGAATACTGGTCGCCTTCGCTGGAGACCGCGTCGCGCGATGAACTGCGCGCCATCCAGAATGCCAAGCTCGAGAAATTGAGCCCCTTCCTTTACGAGAACAGCGATTTTTACCGCCGCCGCTTTGACGCCGCTGGCCTGGCGCCCGATGATATCCGCACCGTCGATGACCTGCCGAAATGGGCCCCCGTGGACAAGACCGAGATGGTCGAGGACATGATCGCCAATCCACCCTGGGGCACCTACACCACCCACTCGGACGAGATGTGGCATGACCGCGGCTGGACCATCTTTCCCACCTCCGGCTCCACCGGGACGCCGCGCATATTCCGCTATTCGAAAGTCGATCTCGAATATTGGAAGTGGGCGAACAGCCGGGCGCTCTGGTCACTCGGCTGCCGCCCCGGCGAGAAGATGTTTCTGGTGGTCGGCTTCGGACCACACGTTTGGGCGTGGGGCGTGCTGCACGCCATGGCCCATATGGGCGTGCCCTGCATTCCCGGCGGCGGCCTGACCGCAGAGCTTCGCTGCAACATCATCCTGCGTTACGAGCCGACCGTGCTGGCGACCTTGCCGTCCCAGCTTCTTCGCCTGGGCCATGTGATGCGCGAGATGGGCCACGACCCCGCCAAGACATCGATCAAGAAGCTGTTCACCGGCGGCGAGCCGGCGGCCGGGATCAAGGCCACCCGTCAGCGGCTGGAAGAGATGTGGGGCGCCGAGGTGGTGGAATTCTACGGCTGCACGGAAGCCTCGCCCCATTCCGGCGGCTTTTCCTGCCATCAGACCCAGCACCCGAGCGGCGCGATCCAGACCCATCTGATGGAAGACATTCAGGTGTGGGAGCTGTGCGACCCGGACAACGAAATGGCGGTGGTGCCGGAGGGCGAGCGGGGCATTACGGTTTGCACCAACATGAACTCGGAGAGCTCCAGCCACCTGCGTTTCATCGTCGGCGATTACACCACCTTCGACACGTCCCAATGCGCCTGCGGCCGCACCCATGTGCGCGCCATCGGCGGCTTCCAGGGCCGCGCCGACGATCTCATCACGCTCCGGGCCCTCAAGTTCTACCCGAGTGTGGTGGAGGAGGGCGTTCGCTCGGTCGCGGGCATCGGTGACGAGTATCAGGTGATCCTCGACACCAACGACCAGGGCATCGACTATATGCTCATCCAGGTGGAGCACGCGGACCACGCGGCGCCTGAAGACGTCACCGCCGCAGTCCAGAACGCCGTCTCCAGCCGTATCGAACTGCGTGTGGATGTGGACGTCCTCGCCCCCAACACCTTCGAAAAAACCGAATTCAAGGCCAAGCGGGTGGACGACCGGCGGGCCACGTGATGCGGCCATGACCACCCGCTATTTTGAGGACTTCGCCGCGGGTGACCGATGGGACTTTGGTGCGTGGTCGCTGACAGAGGACGAGATGGTCGCCTTCGCCACTGAGCACGATCCGCAGCCGATCCACGTTGACCACGAATATGGCGCGTCGAGTCCCTATGGCAGCATCATCGCCAGCGGCTGGCAGACGATGCTGAAGTGTATCCGGCCCTATATCGATAAGGTGATGAAGGATACGGCTGCCCTCGGCTCACCCGGGCTGGACGAACTGCGCTGGCTGAAACCGGTGAAACCTGGAGACCGGATTACCGCCTGCGCCGAGGTACTGGCCGCGGAGCCATCCGAGACGCGGCCGGACCAGGGCAAGGTAACCTTCCGCATCTTCGGTCTTGACGACGCAGGGCGGGAAGTGGTGACCAGTCAGGGCCTTTTTTTCATCCGCCGGCGACCGCCGGCCAAAAACTGAACCACCACCTAAACAATAGCTGATCCAACAGGAGCCAAATCCATGACCACCATCAACGCCATCCGCATCCATGAACACGGCGGCCCTGAGGTCATGCGCTGGGAAGAAGCCGAGGTCGGCGATCCCGGCTCCGGTGAGGTGCGTCTGCGCCACACAGCGGTCGGCCTCAACTATATCGATGTCAATCACCGCACCGGTGCCTATCCCCTGAAAGATTTTCCGCAGACGATCGGCATGGAGGGGGCGGGGGTGATCGAGGCGCTCGGGCCGGATGTGGCCGGCTTCGCCGTCGGCGACAGGGTGTCCTACTGCATGGTCATCGGCAGCTATTCGGAAGCGCGGGTGATCGCTGCGGACAGGCTCATCAAGCTGGCCGACCATACGCCGGATGAAATCGGCGCGGCGGCGACCCTCCAGGGGCTGACCGCCCACTATCTCCTGCGCGAGCTTTATCCCGTCCAGCCGGGCGATACGGTGCTGGTGCAGGCGGCCGCCGGCGGCGTGGGCCTGATCCTCTGCCAGTGGGCGAAGCATCTGGGCGCAACCGTGCTGGGTACCGTGGGCAACCAGGAGAAAGCGGATCTCGCCGCGGCGCATGGGTGCGATCATCCCATCCTCTATCGCGACGTCGACTTTGGCGAAGCGGTCATGGAGATCACCGGCGGCAAGGGCGTGCGGGTCATCTACGACGCCGTGGGCGTTGATACCTTCGACAAGGGTATCGATGTGCTGGCGGAACGCGGCTGGATGGTCAGTTATGGCCAGTCCTCCGGCCCGACGCCGCCCCTCAATACGGCGCGTCTTGGGCCCCGGGGATTGAACGTGACCCGTGGTGGCCTGAACCTTTTTGTGCGCGACGCGGACTATCGCAACGCCAACGCTGCAGAGCTTTTCGGGCTGATTGCCGACGGCACGATCAAGCTGGAGATCAACCAGCGCTATGCCCTGAAGGATGCTGCCCAGGCCCATATGGACCTGGAAGCCCGCAAGACCACCGGCTCGACCGTCTTCGAGGTGTAAGGCCGTATCCGGTCGGGTCCTGCTAGCAGCCCGGTTACTGCTTTGGTCGGAAATACAGGTTCTGGACGCGATTGGCGGCTGGCCGGCGTTTCAAAAACCCGGTCTTGGCATAGCCGGCCGGGCAGGTGCGACGGTCGGCGCGAACCAGATTGAAGCCACCTTTCTGATTGACACAGAATCGGGCATCCTTCTGCGCCCAGTTGGTGGCGGCTGTTCGGCCGTGAACGTAGAGCGGCCCCCGGTAGAAACGCGGCGGCACCATCACATGGCATCGCCCGGGCTGGATCCTGCGCCAGCCTCGCGCGCGCCAGGCGCGCTGGCTCCGGTCGTAAAACGCCAGGACAGCAAAGAGAAGCTCACGTGTCTGGTTGCAGACGCGAAGGTGGCCGCGCAACGCCGGTTTCTGATGGCGCTCATATTTCGTGTAAAGCAACCGGGACCCTGACCAGACCTCGCAGCCGAACCGGTGAACACCGTTCACCAGGCGACCGAAGACCCGGATCAGGCTGTTCCGGGGCACCTTGATCCTGTTGCAGGGGTTGGCAAATCGATTGTGGGGCATAACGGGATTTACGGGTGCGATGACCTTACCGATTTTGGGGATTTTGATTTTTCGGGCCTTGGGGCGGCCACCGTCCGGGTTGAAACGGAACCAGTAGCCTGTGGTGATCAACACCTGCGCTCCCCGGCAGGCAGCATGCTTGCAACAGACCTTCCGGCTGGGTTTCAGCTTTGCGAACCACCGGGCGCGACTGCCATTGCGCCAGCGGTTTTCATGAGGGATGACATAGTGGATTTCGCGGTCGGTCTCGTTGACGAAGCAGACGGCGCTGGCGGTGCCGGGGGCGGCTGCGGTGCCGACCAGTGTCAGCCCGGCGGCGAGCAGAATGAGCGGTTTCATTGCTGTCTCCAGTTGCGGTATCGGGAGACTCTAGATCATGTCACGTGAACTGCCGCTGAACATGGCGTGTTCGATAGGAACTGAGCCGCGGGTCGTGGAACGGTGACGACAGGTTGAACGGCGCATTCTGACAACACCGCTTCCTGCAATGATGACGGCAGAGATTCTTCACCTCACTGTGACGACCGTCACAGTCTCGGCATAGTTAATGCCTATGGTGATCAGCATCACACCCCAGCGTTGGCCTGAAATGGCCAAGCGCCAAGAAATACCGAGACTGACGTGTACGACCGAAATCCCCTGGAGCCGAAACCGAAAACGACTGCCCAGGACGACGCCACCGAAAAATTGCCGGTCGCAATTCTGGCGCTCGGGGCCGCGTTCGTCGCCAGTCTTATCGTTGGCCTGAATATAGGCTGAGGCCGCCGTCCTTTTCCGTCAGTCCAGATAATCCTGGATATCGACCTTTTCCCAGTCCTTCGGCCAGGCGCGCTTGAAGTCGTCCACGTTCAAGCGCCCCTTGATCGTGGCGTCGATGGCCATCTTGCCAGCGGTGCGGTTGAACGGATCGCCCGGGACCGGCGTGCCTGATGGGTCGCCCGGATGGCCGCGGGTTGACGGCATGATCCAGACATCCTTGGCAGGGTCGGCGCGGGTGGCGATCGCGTGATAGACGCCGCCGGGGTCGTCCAGGTCGGTATCTTCCGAAACGGCGACGGCGAGTTTTGCGTTGTTGAGCGGTGTGCTCATCACGGTGATCAGCGCGTCGCCGATGACGCCATCGCGGGGCACGCCGCCAACCTTGATGATGCAGGACATGGCGCCGCCCCAGGTGGGGAAACGCACGTCCAGTACATCCACGCCCATCTCCAGCAGCCGGTTGTAGAGAACCGCCTCGTGGCAGAGGCGCGGCAGGGGCTGATGGTCGGTCTCCGGCACGGTCTGCACGGCCCGGTAGATAGGCTTGTCGCCGCGCATGAGAACGGCGGTGAATTTCACCGGCGGCTGCGGGCACTTGGCGGGGATGCCGTACATCTGAGGGTTCGGGCCGCAGTCATAGATGTCGGTCTTGTCCAGTTGCAGCAGGCCCTCGATTACGATTTCTGCATTTGCCGGTACGGACAGGTCGATGGTCTCGCAGGGCACGAATTCCACATCCTGGTCCATGATGGTGCCGAACATGTCGGTCTCGCCCCAGCTGTCGATGTGGAGCCCGGCATAGTTGCCCATGATCTCGTAGGCCGGCGGCACTCCCGCGACGAAGGCGATCGGCACCTCGGTTTTGCCCATGGCCTTGTATTTTTCGAAGATCACCGCCGTGTCGCGGGAGACGAACAGGCTGAACCCTTCAGCCGGGCCAGTGATTGTCGTCATGGCGTTCATGACGTTGTAATGGCCGGTCTCCGGATCCTTGACCCAGTTCATGCAGGTCATCATTGGGTCCGGATTCTCGTCCGAGTGGTAGCAGATCGGCAGCTTGCGAACGTCGATGTCGTCGCCTTTCCAGATCACCTCTTTGACGGGCCCGGTCTTGACGTTGATCACGCCCCGGGGCGGCTGGCGCAGGCGGAAGGCGAGGGTCTTTAGGTAATCGTCCTCGGCGACGCCCAGCGCCCGGGCTTGCAGGTTGCGGTTCTTGACCAGGATGTCGACGACGCGAAAGCCGGGATGCTCGACCACATTCTCGAACACGACAGGCTGTTCGCTCTGCGCCACGATGGCGCCAATATGCTCAACGCTCACCGGTTTGGTGATGATCGTGACTACATCTTCGTTGGTTTTCAGCCAGCCGCGCAGGTCAGGGTCGAGGGCGAAATTCTGCCCCGGCTGTGGCGCGGGCGCGGGTGGCAGGTCGGGTTTCCCCCGGGGCGGCAGATACATGGCTTGATCCTTGAGTTTGGGCGCGGCGGGTCAGCCGTCCGCGACTTCCGCGTGGATGTCGAGCAGTTCGGGCAGGGTGTCGACATCGCGACGGCCGAAGCCGCACTCGGTGGCAATGCCGATATCGGCGGCGTATTTCTGCGCCGTTTCCAGCCGGTCAACTGTGCCTTCGACACCGTCCGAATGGTGCACACAGCCGATGTAAAGCTCGGTCTCGGGATTGAGCTTGAGATCAGCAAGGGGCGCGGCATAGGCGTCGTCATGGCGTTCGCGCGGCACCGGCATATGGATCCACTCGACAGAGCGGGTCGCCTCCGCACAGATGCCGTTGGCGAAGGCAACGCACGTCGCCAGGCTTTCCGGCTCGATCACGTGCTTGTGCCCCGGGTCGCCGTAGCAGAGGTGAATGCCGGCCTCCACGCCTTCCGGCACCCAGTCGACGTGGCGCGCCAGCCGCTCAATGCTGCCTTCCAGCGGGTCGTCATAGTGCAGGGGCGGCTGGCCGCCATCCACCGCGATGACCTCGTAGGCCACGTCCCACTGAATTGACAGCGCGCCCGGCGGAACTTCCTCGACCAGCCGCTCCACCTCACCGCGCATGGATCGCTCCATCGCCGGCTCCACCAACGGAGCGTCGTCCGGATGGATGAAACTGGTCAGCAGCGCCGCGCAACTGGGCATGCACACCTGAAAGCGGGTGCTGGAGGGTATGACACCCTCATCTACCAGTTCCGAAAAGATGTTCCAGGAGGCGAGCGCTTCCTCCGCGTAGCCGAGGATGCCGACTTCGAGGAGATCAGGATCGACCTCTTCATCCAGCACATAAAGCGGCCGGGTCTTGCCATCCACATAGCCTTCGATTTCCCGCGCTTCCTGCTGGCGGAAGGCGGGATGTTCGGCAAAAGTACGGTTCTGCCAGCGAATCCAGTAGCCACGCTCGCCCGGCTCGCCGTCGGGGTAGCGGGGTGCGCGGGTGCCGAGCTTGGCTGCCAGCGCGCGGAAGGCGATTTCCGCATTCTGAAAGCCGAGACTGCCAACCAGATGAATTTTGCCTTTTGCTGATGCCACTTGTTCCTCCTCCTCTAAGCGTTGCCCGCGGGCGGGGCGGGCGATGCTCTGTTATTCGGCAGCTTGTTTCGCCGCCTTTTCTTCCTGCCAGGCGCGGAGATGTTGGTGCGCCACGGCGGCCTCATCATCCAGGAACTTCTGGTCATGGACGCGGGCGGTCAGCTCCAGCCGAATGCCGTTCGGGTCGTAAAAATAGATCGATTTCACGAAGTGATGGTCCTTCGGTCCCTTTACCGCGACGCCGGCGTCTTCCAGGCGCTGCTTGTGCGCCTGCAGGGTTTCCAGCGAGTCGACCTCAAGCGCCATATGGTTGACCCATTCGGGCGTCTCCGGATCCTGCTCGGTCACGCCGTCGTCAGCGAGGTCGAAGAAGGCGAGATAGCTTCCGTCATCCATCTCGAAGAACAAATGTGTGAAAGGCGGTCGGTCGCCGGGCTCTTCGTAGTGGGGCAGCCGCAGGAAAATCACCAGTTTCATTCCCAGAAGATCTTCATAGAAAGCGCGAGTCTCCTCGGAGTCCCGGCAGCGCCAGGCGTGGTGGTGCAGACGGCTGACTGATGGGCGTGTGGCCATGGCGAAACCCTCGTTCATTGTTGGACGTATGGCGCGATGGGGTCGGCAGCTGGGAAAGCCAGCATTCGATTGGTGCTATGTTACACGGAATCGGCGCATCTGTTACGTCCCCGTGCGCCTTTGGGGTAAACTATTCTCGTAGGGCGTCAACTTGCGACGCTGATTTTGGGGAGGGGCACATGGCACAGGAAACCTTTCGAGGAAACCCGAAGGCGGCCGCACGGCTGGGCGCGCGCACCGAAGGCGCTGGCGCCGGTCAACTCAATTTTGGTCAGCGCAGCCTGCAGCGGTTCATGTATGTGCTGGTCACGTATTGGACGATCTTCTGGCTGCTCAATGGCCTCGACAAATTCTTCAACTACCCGAAGTTTTTCGGCAAAACCCGGGACGCCGACTTTGTCGCCTATTTTGCCCGGCTGGATCTGCCGGACTGGCTGGCGTTGATTGTGCTCGACGCCATCGGTTGGCTGGAAATCCTGCTTGGCCTCTCCTTTTTGATCGGTCTTGTGATTCTCAGACGCACCCGCAAGCTGACCTTGATCAACCTGGAGATCAGCCTGCTTGCGTTCCTGGCTTTCTCAATCGCTGACATCCTGTTCGGCGACCGAAAGGAGCTGTGGGAGCACGGCACCTACTCGATTCTGATCATCATCAGCTATCTCAGCACCCTTTTCATCGCCCGGGAGGTGCCGGGCCTCAGACGGGACTGAAGCCATGCGCGCACATCCCTTCCGGGCGGAACATATCGGCAGTTTGCTCCGGCCTCAGCCACTCAAGAATGCGTTCCGCCAGCATGCCGCCGGCGAGATCGACACGCTCCTCCTCGAGGAAACTCTGGATGGCGCCATCATCGACGCCATTCGCCTCCAGGAAGAAGCCGGCATGCAGGCCATCACCGACGGCGAGTTTCGGCGCGGCTCCTGGTTCCTGGGGTTTGTGGAGGCCATCGACGGGCTGACCACCGCGCCGTCGCTGTTCGAGTTCAGCGGCGCCCATTCGGCCTGGCACTGTCCCTATGCGGAACGGCGGGTGCAGCGGTTGGCCGGCGTCACCACCCACGAGTTCAACTTTGTCCGTCAGCATACGGACCGCACCCCGAAGGCGACCATGCCGTCGCCCACGGCGATGCATTTCTGGCGTGGCGACGACGCGGTATCGAAGGACGCCTACCCGGATATCGAAACCTATTTCGCCGATCTGGCGCACCTCTATCAGCAGGAGCTGAATGAGCTTGAATCCTTAGGATGCACTTACGTCCAGTTGGACGAGGTGCCGATCGCCATGTTGTGTGATCCGGCGGTGCAGGCGCAGGTGGCGGCGCGGGGCGATGATCCGGCCAACCTGCTGAAGCGCTATGTGGCGCTGGTCAACGAGGCGCTCGCTGACCGGCCGGGCAACATGACCGTCGGCATGCATCTCTGCCGCGGCAACTACAAGGGCCAGTGGATGGCCGAGGGTGGCTATGCCCCGGTGGCCGAGTTGTTGTTCGGCGGACTGCACGTGGACGCATTCTTCCTGGAATATGACAGTGACCGCGCCGGCGGTTTTGAACCGCTGGCGGCCATGAGCGATGACAAGTTGGTGGTGCTGGGTCTGGTGACGACCAAGGCGGGCGAGCTGGAATCCACCGACCTGTTGAAAAGGCGGGTCGAAGAAGCGGCGCAATTCGTGCCGCTGGAACGGCTCGCGCTGAGTCCGCAATGCGGCTTTGCGTCTTCTGCAGGCGGCAATCCGGTGACGGAAGCGGATGAGCGTGCCAAACTGGCGTTGGTCGCCCAGGTGGCGGCCGAAATCTGGGGTTAGGAGGAGGAACGCATGCTCATCGAGATGCGGCAGTACCAGTTGGAAACGGGGACGATCCCGAAATTCTACGACATCTATCAGGAATACGGCTTGCCGGTTCAGACACCGATTCTCGGCAACCTGCTGATGGCCATGCACACCGAAATCGGCCCGCTCAACAGTTTCATTCATTTGTGGGGCTATAAAAGTTTCGCCGACCGGGACAAGCGCCGCGCCGAACTGGCGGCCCATCCGGAATGGCCGAAATATCTGAGCGCTGCCTTGCCGCTTCTCAAGCAGATGCAGAACAAGGTCTGCATCGCCGCTCCGTTCTCACCGATCAAGAATGTCGCCCCTGAGGCGGTCAATGCGGGCGTCATCGAAATCCGCAGTTACACCCTGAATCCAGGCGGCATGCCAAAAATGATGGATGCCTACGAAAACCTTGGCCTCCCCATGTTGCGCGAAGCCCAGGGCGATCCGCTGGCCGTGATGCATTCGGAAGTCGGTCCGTTGAACAACTTCGTCCACATCTGGGGCTATGATTCTGCTGACCAGCGCATGGAGCAGCGCGCCATCTCTGCCAAGCACCCGGAGCGGGGTGAATATTCAGGAAAAGTCGGTCCGCTGGTGCGCGATATGGAGAATTATATCTGCGTGCCCGCGCCGTTTTCGCCGGTGAGAGCGAGGTAGGCGCTAGACCTCTTTCAGCCGCTTCTTGAGCTCGACCATCGTCAGCATCTCGCGTTGCTCGTCGGTCAGGTAGTCGGGGGTGATGCCGTATTCGACCCAGCGGGCAGCGACTTTCGCCTCCAGCTCCGGATTGATCTTGTTGAGTTCCGGCCAGCGGTTGTTGTCCCAGTCCGGATTGCGGGGGTGTTCCCAGCTGCGCGTGGCGTCGATCAGCATGCGGGTCCACTTGCCGCTGCCATATTCCGGTACACTCCGGTCCTCCGGAAATGTGGAGGGATCGAGCGGCGAGCCGAAGGTCGGGCCGACGAGCCAGACATCGTCGCGCCCGGCGTTGACGCGGAAGGCGATGGCCCACTCGACGGATTCCCAGTCGCGGATGTCGATGTCTTCCTCGACCACGATCACATTCTTGAAGAACCACTGACCCATCGACGTGCCCCAGAGGGCGGTGCCGATCTGCTGGGCCTGGCCGCGATATTTTTTGTTGATCTGGACGATTATGTTCACGCCCGTTGAGACCGGCGGCATCCAGACATCGGTGACACCCGAGACGCCCGCGTCCTGCAGCACATTCCAGGCGATGGCGGACCAGCTGTAGCAGCAGAGCAGTGAGTCTTCGCTCGGGAAGCCGGGCCGGGCGCCTTCCAGAGCGCCGCGCAGGACTGGGTCATTGCGGTGGGTGATGGCGGTGACCTGCAGCACCGGTTTCGGGCTGGGCTTGCCGCCCAGATAGCCGGGATAGTCGGCGAACGGGCCTTCCATCTCCCAGGTCGCCGGGTCGGGGTCGATCCAGCCTTCGACGACGATTTCCGTTGATGCCGGCACGCGCAATGGCACGGTCTCACACTCGACCAGTTCCACCGGTTGGCCGAGGATGGCGCCCATCATATCCCACTCGCAAACGCTCTTGGGGAAGGGGCTGCCGGCGCAGAAGGGCAGCACGTCATGCCAGCCATGGGCGACGGCCACAGGCATGGCGTTCTCGGACGGACGCTCCGAGTATTTCATAAAATGGTCGCCCCAGCCCTGGGTGGGGACGAGCAGCTTGCCGATCTTGTTGCGATCCAGCACCTGGCCGCGATAGAGGCCGATATTGTCCCTGCGGGTTTCCGGGTCTTGGGTGATGACGCCGCAGAAAGTGTCGATGAAGCGGCCGCCGTCGGATTCATGCCAGCGCACGGTGGGGAACTGCCACAGGTCGATATCATCGCCCTTGACGATATTCTCCTTGGTGGGGCCGCTGGGCACGACGACAGGCGGCATCGGCTCGCGATACCGGTCTTTCAGATGCCGCACCACCTGCTTGTCCGTGGCGTCTTCGGGCAGGCCCAGCATCAGCCGAATCTGCGTCTTGTTGCTGATGCCACAGGTGAAGAAGCGCGTGCCGGTGGTCGATTCGTGGTCGCGGATGTTGTTGAACACCAGCCCTGGCCCCTGCTTGGCGATATTCACGCGCGCAATGGCAGCGATTTCCAGGTCCCAGTCCACCTTGGCGCTGACCCGGCGTAACTGGCCGGCGTCTTCCAGGGTGTCCATCCAGGTCCGCATGCTGATGTCTTCGGCGGGGGCGCCCGTATTGTCCGGCGCCTCAACCGTCGCCGACGCGTCCCTGACGCCGCGATCCGAGTAACTGGTATCCATATATCTTCTCCCAACCGGGGGAAGATATCACGGCCTCCCCGGGCATCAGCAATGATTTCGAAAGTTGGTTAACAAACCATGGAGTTGGCCGGTTATTTGTGGCTTGCCGCGGATTGGCGGGACATTGGAGTTTTCTGCGCGATGTGAGGGGATTTGGTCTGACTTTCGGTATGGCAGCTGGGGGTTTTGTGCCATATTGGCCGCAGGTCCACCGGTTGGACCGGTTCCTGTTTCCGCTGACGGAGATTTATATGCCCCGGGCATCGCGCCTTGCATCTCTTCTGACACCTGTGGCGCTGGTAATGCTTGCCGGCTGCGCGCAGACCGCGCTTGGCGCGCTGAGCCCGCCCAACCACTGCGTCTCCGTGCTCGGCCGGATCGTGCCCGCGGGACAGCCCGTTGAAGTGTGGTCAAAGGCCATTGCGGACCGGAATTTGGGTGGCCGCAGGCTGAGGGTGGTCACCATGGATGTGACGGTCGCCAATCAACGGCAGAAGATGGAATGCGCCTATGTCGCCCGAGGTGGCCCGGACGCGGTTTCAATCATCCTTGGCAAAAGGCAGGTAACGGGCAAAGATCTTGCGGCCATCAACCAGGCCGTTCGTGAACACCGTGATGCAGGCGCCGCTTTTCGCAAGCGGCTGCCGTCGCCGCCAAACCTTGGCCGATTCACCATCGGACCGTCCAGCAAACGGAAAAAATAGGCGGCGGGCACCACGCGTGTGCTGACGGCAGGCCTGAGGGGGTAATATGAAACGATCCGCTTTTGTGATTGTGCTTTTGTCTGTGCTGGCTGCGGCCTGCAGCGTTGTCGAGCGCCGCAGCCCCGAGGAACGCTATTGCCGGGCAGCGCTGTCAGAACTGACGAAAAACGAAGCGCGGGCAAAGGTGGATGACGCGGACAGCAACGCGCGTTCATTGAATGGCCGTCGTGTCATAGCGCTTACGTTGACCTACGATCAGGGTCCCACAAAGCGGTTGATGACCTGTTTTTTCCATGCTGGCGCGGCGCGCCCGTTGCGGATCAACTATCGCGGCGGACCTTTGGGCAAAAAGCGGATGGACCAAGTTCACCGACAGGTAACCCGCTAGACGGCGCCCAAAAACGGCCCCAGCCGGAGCCGATGGTCAGAGATGGATCGTGCCGCCATCCACCGCGATGGTCTGCCCCGTGACAAACCCACTTGCCTCTGACGCGAGGTAGAGCAGGGTGCCAACCAGATCTTGTGGAACTTCCCGCCGCGGGATTGCTTGCATGCGTACGATCAGGTCGCGGGTGTCCTCGTCGACTCCGCTCGCGTCGATGCCCGTCTCGGTCAGGCCTGGCATGATGCAGTTGACCGTGATGCCGTCGACGCCAATCTCGCGCGCCATCGACCGGGTCATGCCGACGACCGCTGCTTTGGACGTCACATAGTGCAGGAAGGCCGGGCGGCCCATCGCCACGGTGCTGGACGAGACATTGACGATTCGTCCCCAGTTCTGCTTGCGCATGGCAGGCAGAACCGCGCGGGCGCACAGGAAAGTGCCCGTCACGTTCACATCCATGACCCGACGCCACTCGTCCAGCGGTAGCTCGTCGAAGATCGCCCGGGTCACCGTTGTATAAAGCGCAGCGTTGTTGATCAGCACATCGATGCGGCCAAAGGCGGCGAGCGCGGCACTGGCCATCTCCTGGGTTTCCGCTTCGTCGGAAATGTCGGTTTCGATCCCGATTGCCTGATCCGTGTTCCCGGCGATCTCCCGCGCGACTTTCGATGCGTTGTCGCCGTTGATGTCGGCGACGACCACCTTGCAGCCAGCCTCGGCGAACGCGTGTGAATAGGCCTCGCCTATGCCTTGACCGCCGCCAGTGACGATTACTGTGCGGCCTTGGAGGTCCGGTGGTGCAATGTCCTTGATGCTCACGCCGGGTCAGCCTGATCGGCGGCGAGCCGCTCGTCGAGCAGCTTGCGGCAGAGGACGACACCCGCATCGGCGTTGTTGTCCAACAGCTTGCGGCCAGGCGTGGCATCGATGTTGCGCTGTTGCCCGTCCAGCAGCGCCTTGTCCTCGTTGAAGGTGATCTCGATCTGATCGGCGATCATCGATGTCACCGTGTCATCACCCAGAGCGAAGTCCCGGGCAAAGGCCCAGAAATGGAAGACAGTGGTGTCAGTCTCCGGCGTCAGATAGCCAATGATGCGCGTGTCGATGCCCTGGTTTGGATCGTTGCTGCCGGCCGGCACGGCGCCTGCATCGATCACCATATCGCCCGGCGGCGCATAGGTGATTTTCTGCCAGCGATCGACCTTGCCCGTAAAGCCGCCAGCCTTCTTGTAGAAGGGTGATGGCTCGGTCTGGGTCATCACCCGCTCCACATAAACCGCGCCATTGCGCCGCTCAGAGAGGATCGGCGTCTTGGCCACATCTTCGGTGCCAATGGTTCCCTTATGGGTGAAGGTGGTGTGCGAGAGATCAATCAGGTTGTCGACAATCAGCGCATAATTGCAGTCATACTTGATGGTGCCATGGCTGTCGTCCCAGTCCGGATGGTCCAACCAGAACCAGTTGGGGATCAGCTCCGGGTCGGCCCGGTCAGGCTCGCCCATCCAGATCCAGGCCAGTTGCCACCGCTCCACCAGCGGAAAGTGCCGGGCGTGGGCCTTGGGCGGAATATTCACCTGGCCGGGGATTTCCTGGCACTTGCCTGCGCAGTCGAACAACAACCCGTGATAGCCGCAGCGCAGGTTGTCGCCTTCCACCACGCCCAGGGAGAGCGGCGCCATACGATGGGGACAGATATCCTCGAGCGCGCCGATAACGCCGGAGGCGCCACGGAACAGCACCACGTTTTCGCCCAGCAGCGTGCGCGGCAACGGCTGGTCCGTCAGTTCCTCCGCCCAGGCGGCCGCGTACCAGGCATTGCGCACATACTCGGTGACCATCTGTTCCGTCATCGGGAGGCTGCCTAGCTTACGGTTCTGGCGAGGGTTTCGAAGTCTCGCGCCTGGAGGAAGTCGTCCATTTTCCAGCGTTCGACGCCAGCGACCCACTCGTCAAACTCAGCGCGCTCAATCGGCGCGTGGACGAAACGTTCACCGCGGCTGAATTTGCTGTAGTCCCAGTCATGGTCCTGGAACTCCGGCGGGTTGGAGTGCTTCCACAGGTGCAGGAATTTCGCCGGTTCCGCGGCGATTGCCTGCTCGGCTGTGTTAAGCGCCCTGAAATAGGCACGCAGCGTTTCGGTGTCCCAGCGCTCGTCCACCCACCAGAGTGTCTTGAACTCGTCCGTGATGACCGCCCGCATGCCCAGTTGTTCGGCCATGTCCAGTTGCGGCGGCAACAGGCTTACGGCCTCGAACTCGCCGTCCACCAGCGCCTTCAGTCGCGCACCAAAGCCCCCCACGTTTACGGGCTTGATCTGGTCCAACGGCAGATACTTCTCCAGTCGGTATGGGACATTGAAATGGCTGCCGGCGCGGAGACCGACGGCGATGGGCACATTCTTCAGGTCTTCCGGTTTCTGGATCGGGGAGTCCGGCCGCACAAAAATGCCCCAGGGCGAAACCACATGAACATCTGGCACGAATTTGCCCATGCCCGCGCCGGCATTGGAGATGCTGCCCCACGCGCAGGCGGAGCCGATGGTCTGTTCGCCGTCTACGAATGGCTTGTCCTGCGGTCTTTCTTTGTAATTATCGCCCCAGCGGACCATCTGGCCGCGCAGCACATCCCACAGGATCTGCACGTCCAGTCCTTCCTGGGCGAAGTAGCCTTCTTCCAGCGCCACATACTCGTTCAGGCGCATGCCGGTGGGGAACACTTTGACCTGGGTGAGTGCCTGGGCCATGGGGCTTCTCCTTTTCCGGAAACCGGTTACTAGAGCTGGCAGATGGTCCGGAACCGGCGGGCGCCGCCTATGTGTCCCAGATACCGCTTGATCGTGACGCGGTGGCCGCGGCGCTGATGCGCGCGGATATAGGCGAGATTTCGATCGCTCAGCCGGAAATTGACGTTGCAGTATTTGCGGCTGTGCCGGAGCCGCCGGCGGGTCACGCGATGCAGGTAGCGCACCTGACGCGTCGCATAGATGCGCTGGTAGTAGGTCCAATAGCCAGCGAAGGGCCGCTTGCCGGAGGTGGTATAGGCCTCAAGCGAATAGTGACCCGGCAGAGCGTTGGCTGCAGCCAGGGGCAGGAAAGTGAAGGCCGCGATGAGGAAAAGCTGTTTCTTCATGGCCGTCTCCTAATCCAGCGCCTCAAAGCGCCAGTATTTGCAGAAACGCATGACGTGCTCGTCAGTCATCGAAAAGAGCACGGAATCCTGGCTCGCCGAATGTTCGACCCGTTTCCACATGGGCACCACGAAAGTATCGCCGAATGACCAGTCCACAGTCTCGCCATCGATCACCGACCGGCCCTCGCCCTGCATGACGCAGTAGACGAAGTTGGCGGCGCAGCGGTAGGGGCGGGCCTGGAACCCGGCGTCCCAGCGCTGCACATAGATGCCGATTGTGGGCATGGAGTCCGACGTGTCGTAGGCGATGCGCCGGCCGAAAAATCCGTCCGGGTCCGGTGTCGCCTTGTCCAGCTTCGACTGGGTCATGTCCCAGGTGAAGCGGTACGGCGAGTCGGACGTGGTCTTTTCAATCGGCTCCATGCCGTCCGGGTGTTCTTCGACAAACATCGGCTCCATCAGGTGCACCATCGGCACATCAAGGCCGTCCAGCCAATAAGCCTGGTCCTGGCCGTCATGGCCGTGGCCGTGCCAGCACCAGCCCGGGGTCAACACGATATCGCCGGTGTTCATGGGGTGCTTGTCGCCGTTAACGACCGACCATGCGCCCTCTGATTCCAGGATCACGCGCAAGGCATGAGGCGCGTGGCGGTGGGAGCGAGCTTCCTCGCCCGGCAGGATCGTCTGATAGGCGTTGACCAGGGTTCGCGCGGTGGCGACGTCGTTGCCTTCTACCGGGTTGCGGAGAATGAGGTTGCGGCGCTCGGCCAGATCGGTGCCGATCAGCTTGCCAGCACCATCCATCGCGGCCCTGCACTCGCCCCACTTCCAATGTGCCGGTGTGAAGTCGGTGCTAGGCTCAGGCCAGAGGATCGGCTGCTCGCGCGGAATCCAGCCAGGGGTCATGCCCTTGGCGGCCAACCGCTCGGTCAGCGTATCGAGATCCGGCGCGTTGCTCAGGTCGTCGAGGGTAATCTGACTGCCGTCCATTATGTCCTCCCGCAGGCCGTTATTTTTGCGGCAGCCTAGCACATGGGGCCGCAATATGCCTTGTAAATGGCGCATGGCGCAGGAGATTTGGAGGGCAGGGTTAACGAGCGCGCTGGATCACCGCGCACAAAAAAAACGCCGGCATTTGCCGGCGCTTTTTCTGTCTATCTGATGACCGTTAGAGGGTGCAGACGGCTTTGTACCTTTTGCCTTTGCGCTCCTGCATCACGATCTTATGTTTGGCCTTCTTGTGAGCAGCGACCCAGCGGCGCTGTACGGTCCGCAGCATCAGGTTCTGCTTGCAGTAGCTGGCCTTGACCGAATAACGCTTTCGCGACTTGGCCTTGAATTTTTTTATCTCCCCAGAGCGGTAAATACGGGTCCATTTGCCGTATTTTCCGGCTTTGGCCATCTTTCCTTTGGCATTCGTCGCGACGAGGCGCAGGGGACCTGCAATCGCCTGCGAGGAAACAAACATCAACGCTGCCGCGGCAGCGAGGCAAACGCCTAACTTTTTCATGGAAGACACTCCAAATAGGGTCGCAGCCGGACCACACTGGCCGGCCACGCTGCCTTACGCTGGTGGAGCTTGGAGCAGCGATTTATTTACGCGGAATGGCTGCCGACTATCCATAAAAAATTGCGCACCAAATCGCTGTTTTAGACCGCTGCTTTAGGCGGTAGGCAGGACGCACCGGCGTTGAAGGAATTTCTGCAACACCGGCGCCGTGGGCCCGGGAGGCGGTCCGCTATTTGCGACGTGCCTTGTCGGGCTCAAACGCGAAGTAGTTGATGTCTTCCGACAGTTTTTCCCAGGCGACTTTGACCCGCATGCCAATCGCAACATCTTCCGGTTCCACGTTTATCACGTTACCGATGATCCGGACACCTTCATCAAGGTCGATCAGACCCAGAACGTATGGTCCTTTACCCTCGAAGCCGGCGGCGGGCACATAGGTGATGGTGGAGGCATAAACCGCGCCTTTGCCTGAGGTTTCCTTCCATTCAAGGTTCCGCTTACCAGTCTGGACACTGCAGGCACGAGGCCAGAACTGATACGTCCGGGTCGACGGATCGTATTGCAGCATCAGTTTTCTTTTCTTTGCGCCGTCCCAGAAGGGCTGCGTCATCGGCGTTGGCACGGGCACCGGGCGGGGGGTGGCGTTCCTGGTCATCTTTGAGCCCATCCTTCCGGTCTAGTTCTGCAGGACCAGGGCGCTCGACGAGCCCCAGTTCCGGCCATAGGGGATGACGCCAATGCCGGTGACGAGGGCGTTGCGCGCGTTCTTCACCTGCCGCCGGCCGGCGTCGCCCATCAGTTGACGGACCGCTTCGACAAGGTTGAGTTGCCCGCCCGCCAGAGCAGGCTGGCCGGCGCTGATCTGCCCCCCGCCGGTGTTGATCGGCAGGGTGCCTTTTGGCCCGATGTTGGTGTCGCGCAAAAACTGCGTGCCCTGGCCGGTCTTGCAGAAGCCGATCTGCTCAAGTTTCATGGCCACCGCGATCAGGAAGTCGTCGTAGGGGTGAAACATGTCCACGTCCCCGGGCTTCATCTTGGCCATCTTGAGTACTTCCGGTCCAACGACCGTATGGCCAGTCTGGGTGATGTCGGGCTGTTGGCTGGCAACATTGAAATTCGTGATCTCGGAATAGGCGAACGGATATACGCGTTTCGTGAATCCCAACCGCCGCGCGCGGCTGGTCTTCATCATCACCAGCCCGCTCGCTCCATCGCAGGGCATGACACAATCCAGAAGCCGGAGTGGCGAGGAGATCACGCGCGAATTGAGATAGTCGTCGACCGTGATTTTCTCGCGCAGCTGCTCGCAGGCATTCTTGTTGGCGACCGCCCCGTTGCGCTGAGCGACCGCCAGCGCGCCGAGGCCGCGATAGTCCAGGTCATGCTGCGCCGCATACCTGTCCATGATGAAGCCGAAGGCGCCAGGCGGTCCCTGCAGACCGGTCGGGTCCAGAAACTCGTCGTGATAGGCATGGTAGTTCGCGCTCCATGCCGTGGTTGGCGCGTCCGCGGCGAGCAGCATAACCGTGTCACACCAGCCGTTTTGAAGGGCCATGGCGGCACGGGCCACGTTGCCGGTATGGGAGACACCTCCCAGGTCGGTGGTCTGCAGCCAACGCGGCTGAAGGCCAAGATAGTCGGTGCAATAGTTTGCCCAGAACGGGTTGGCCGCCTCGCTCATTGGAATTGTCGTGCTGACGCCGTCGATGTCGGACGGACCCATCTTGATCTTTTTATAGAGGGCTTCCGCGACCTCCGCCGAGAGCTCGTAGGCTGTCCTTCCTGAACGCCGCTCAAGCTTGGTCTCCGCATAGGCGACGATGCAGACGTCTTTGTCCTTGAGGAAATTACCTCTCATTCAATGTGCCTTGTTGCCTGTCAGTCGTGGGCAGCTGCCCGCCAGCTAAACCTTGAAACGCTCCAGCGTGCTGGGGATGAAGATGTCTTCCGGGGTGAACTTCTGCTTGCCGGAGAGCCCCTGATCATAGTGGTAGTCGAGGAAGGCGCCGAGCGAGACCTTGTTGTCTTCGGCGCCATAGGGCCAGAAGTCTTTGCCCATCAGAGCCATTGTGTCCTCGGTCTCCTGCGCTACCCACGGCAGGCTGATCTTCAGGGCTGCCACCTCCGTCAGTTCCGGCATGATCAGCTTCTTGGCCTGGATGAAAGCCTTGTAGAGGCAGGCGCCGACCCAGGGGTGCTCTTCCAGCAGGCTCTTTTTCACGCCGACCACGTGCATCATCGGGAAGATGCCGGTCTTCTTGTAATAGGCCCGTTCCACATCACCGAAATTGGGGAACAGGCGACCCACATTCGGCGCCCCCCGGTCGTAGCAGGACGGCGCGCGTGCCGTGACCAGCACATCCAGCTCGCCTGATTCGAGCAAATCGGAAAGGGTCTTGTCGGGACCGATGGAGTTCATCTCCACCCCTGCAGGCAGGGTGAGCGGCGTCTTTTCGATCCGCCCCGACTCTTCGAGCCCGCCGTTGACCCACTTCATGTCTGCCGGTGTGACGCCGTATTCGTGCTCCAGGATGCCGCGGATCCAGACGGCCGCAGTCATCTGGTATTCCGGCACGCCCGCTGTGCGGCCCTTCAGATCGTCGGGGCCGGAAATGCCCCTGTCGGTCCGGATGTAGATTCCGGAATGACGGAACACCCGGCTGATGAACACAGGCATGGCGATATAGGGGAAAGGAATGCCTTCGTCCCGTTCCCGCGCCATGTTCATGAGATAGGTGCTGAAGGACAGCTCGCAGGCATCGAACTCTGCGTGACGGAAGGCGCGGAAGAAGGTCTCCTCTACCCCCAGCGGCAGAAAGTTGACGTCGCAGCCGTCCACCGGCACGCGCCCGTCCATCAGACCGCGTACCCGGTCATAGTCCCAGCACGCAATCGTCAGCGGCAGTTTGCTCATATGTATGTTCCCTCAGGCCGCCAGCTTGGCGCGATCATAGTCGAAGACGATAGGCTCGATGTCGCCGTTCAGCATCGCGGTCATCCGGTCATCGCTGACCGGGAAGCCAAACTGCTCGTTGCGCATGGGCGCGCGCAGGCGAAGCTGTGCCAACGCCAGGTCGCTGAACAGCTTCCACTCCGCATCGCTCAACGGGTTCTCCTCGATGCTCCCGATGCCATAGAGCATGTGCAGGAATTCGTCGTCATAGACCGGTTGGCTGGCCTCGGCGATCAAGCGGTTGCGACCGTCATGGCCGTCAGGGTCGGCAGCGAGCGCGGCGCCCTCTGACAGGATGGTGCAATAGCCGCCCTCCGTGAATCGGGTCGACCGCCATCCAAGCTCGCCATGCTCCGAACGATGCTGGCGGCGAAGCTCAGAGAGATCATCATCGCCCTTCCAGTCGTGGTTGCGCAGCACCATGGGCGTCAGCTTGGCTTCGCCGTCAACAGCCATGGCGTCGTACGCATCGGCGAACAGGCAATAGTGCTCGAACTCCTCGTGCAGGGCCTCGGCAATCTCCAGCGCCTCGCGCCGGTCCACATCGACATCGATCTTCGGGAACATGTCGATCAGCCGCTTGGAGAATTCCTGCAGCATGGCGCCGCCATCGCCCTTGGCGGTGAGCCCTGACCCCCAGACTTCCTTGAAACACTGCTTGGCCAGCCAGGCACGGTCGGATTCGCGGGTCCGATCCGGCGACTGGAAATAGGTGCGGCAGGTCTCTGCTTCCGCCGCCCAGAAAATTGCCGCCCGGTCGATCAGATCGCGCAGCCGGTCTGTGATGATCATGTTTGCTCCCTCACCCTTGCTGGTCCAGGCTCCTACCTGAACCCTGCTTTGAATTATTCTATTGATCTATAGAAACCTGTACAGTCCTACTGTGGACGTTGGTAGTTCGGTTCATAAGGTTCAATACACGGGAATTCGGCAATTGGGGGCCGGCATGTATCTGAAAAACAGCTGGTATGTGGCGGCGTCGGCGGAAGAATTGGGCCGCGGCTTGCTTGGGCGCTGGATCTGCGATGAACCATTGGTCATGTACCGCAAGGAAGATGGCACGCCCGTCGCGTTAGAGGATCGATGTCCTCACCGGAAGTTCGCATTGTCCAAAGGCGAGCTTGTCGGGGATGAGGTTCAATGCGGCTATCACGGCATGAAGTTCGACTGTTCGGGCGTCTGCACCTTTGTGCCGGGTCAGGACAACATCCCGCCGCGCCTCAAGGCCCGCGTCTATCCAATCGCCGAGAAACACCGCTGGATATGGGTCTGGATGGGAGAGCCGTCAGAGGCAGATGAGGATCTGATCCCCGATTATCACTGGAACGACGCGCCCGGCTGGGCGCCGATCATGGGCTACCTGACGTTCGGTGCGAACTATCAGCTGGTCGTCGACAATCTGCTCGACCTGACCCACGAGACCTACGTGCATCAGGCGACGATCGGCAATCAGGCCGTCGCCCACACACCCATGGATACCCGGGTCGACGGCGAGAATGTGCTGATCGAGCGATTGATGATCGATTGCGATCCGCCGCCCTTGTTCAAACGGGCCCGGGGATTCACGACCAATATTGACCGCTGGCAGCGCATCCGGTTCAACCCGCCCGCCCACATCACCATTGATGCCGGTGGCGTGCCCACGGGAACCGAGATGGACACGGCAACCAACCCTGAATCAATGAACTGGATGGTCCTGAATGCGCTGACGCCGGAACGGGCGGACAGCACACATTACTTCTGGTCGGTATCCCGCTGCTTCAGCCAGGACGACGAGGAACTTGGTGAGATGATCCGAAAGCAGATCATCAACACCTTTGAGGAAGACCGGGACATTCTCGAAACCCAGCAGGAGTTGATTGACAGCGACCAGAGCGGCCGTCCGCTTCTGACTGTCAATTGCGATGCCGGCAATGCGGCGGCGCGCAAAATCATGGACGGGTTGATAAAAGCGGAAGCGGGCGGGGCAAGCGCCGGGCATTCCGGTTAAAGAAGCGGTTTTTGTCGACCAGTGGCGTTTCCCCGGCGGCGTTTCCATGAATGACGCAAGCTGTTGGCGCCCTACGCCGCAATCGGAAATTTCTTGAAGCCACGGTGACGGGCGCGCATGCGTGGCTCGGGCTCGCCGCCCGGTCGCAGATTTGGATAGTTTGAAACCAGTCGGCGGATGGCTGCTCTGCCCTCCATTCGCGCCAGCGCAGCGCCAAGGCACAGGTGTATGCCATGGCCGAAGGCCACGTGCTTGTTCGGCGTGCGGCGGATATCGAATCGGTCTGGCTCCGGGAACGCTGACGGATCCCGATTGGCCGCACCATTCGAGATCCAGATGAAGGTGCCCGCGGGGATCGTGGTGTCCCGGAACGTCACGTCCTTGGTCGGCAGCCGGCCGCCGATCTGGTTGGGACTGTCATACCGCAGCATCTCTTCTACTGCGCTCTCCGCCAGTTCCGGGTTATCGCGCAGCAATTCCATCTGGTCAGGATTCTCGAACAGCGCATTGACGCCGTTGCCGATCAGGTTGGAGGTGGTTTCGTGTCCGGCATTCAGGAGGAAGGCCGCATTGTGCAGCAACTCAAGTTCGCCCAGCCGTTCGCCATCCTCCTCCGCCTGGACCAAGAGCGAGATGAGGTCGTCTCCCGGCCGCCTGCGCCGTTCTTCTGCCAGCGCGCCCAGATAGGACTTAAAGTCGTTGACCGCCGCGTTGGCCTCTGCCACCAGTTCCGGGCCGGCGCTCGGCTCGAGGGACGCTGTGACCATCCATGACCACCGGGAGAATCGCTCGCGGTCGCCGGTCGGCACGCCCATCATCTCGCCGATCACGGTGAGCGGCAGGATGTAGGCGAAGTCGCCGATCAGATCCATTTCGCCGCCCTGATCGAGGTTTTCCCGGAGCAACCGCTCGACCACATTCTCGACCACCTGCTCCCAACGGGCCAGGGCCCGGTTGGTGAACGCGTGGGACACCAGCTTGCGGAGCCGCGTGTGGTCCGGCGGGTCGACGAAGACCATGACATTGAGATTGTGCTCGGTAATCGCAGCATCGCGCCCGAAACGCGCCACCATCTGCGTTTCCTTGTCCGAGCTCATATCCTTGCTGCGCAGGACCTCGGCCACCTCCTCAAAGCAGGTGACGAAATAGGTGCCGTCAGGATTGCAGTGCACCGGACTCTCTTCCCGCAGCCGCGCATAGGTCGGGAATGGATTGAGCAGATATTCCCTCTGCGGATTGGCGAGGTCGAAGTCAGCGGGGTCGATGGCAATTGGCGTCACCATGCCGGCCTCCCTTCCATGCGTATCGGGACCGCGCAATGTAGGTTGGCCCCAGATGGGTGACAACAGGCGGGTGACAACAGGTGGTGCCTTACCTTGACTGCCGTGATTCAGGGGGCTTTCCGGAGATATGGCAATTGCCTCAAGAGGGCGGAAATACCGATAGATCGATAAAATTCAATAGACCAATTGGCAAACTGGCGAGAATCGCGCTAAACCCATTGCCGACCCGATATCGCGGGCGCCTGACGAACTGCCGTCAGGGACTCAGGGAGGAACCAAATGCAGAAACGAATTATCGCAATGTCGGCTGCTGTCTTGCCGCTGCTTGCCGTTATCGCGCCACAGGGTGCGGTCGCAGAGAAGATGACCATGCGCTTCAGCCAGTGGATTCCGGCAGCGCATTTCACCCAGAGAAATGGTCTGCACGTCTTCTTCAAAGAAGTCGCCAAGGTGACCGAAGGCCGTGTGCGCATCATTCCGACCGCCAAGGGCCTCGGACCGCCGCCGCGTCAGATGCAGCTCGCCGTTGATGGCGTCGCCGATGTTGCCTGGAGCGTTCATGGCTATCAGCCTGGCGTCTATCCGCTTAGTGAAATGGCGACACTTCCCTTTATTACCAAGAGCACAAAGGCGAATTCGATTGCCTACTGGAAGGTGTTCAAGGCCATGTTCGAAAAGGCCGGCATGCATCCGAAGGGAGTCCACACTTTGGCGCTCCACGTCCACCCGGCCGGGCACGTCTACAACAACAAACGCGCGATCAAGATGGCTGCGGACTTCAAAGGCCTGAAGCTGCGGATCGTCAACGCCACCGTGTTCCATGCCTTCAAGCACTTCGGTGCGGTGCCGATTTCGCCCCAAGGGGGGGTCACCGCCCTGCACCAGGGGCTTGCCAAAGGCATCATGGACGGCACGGCCTTCACCGATGAGGCGCTCTTCAATTTCCGGGTTTCGAAATACATCAAATACGGAACCAAGTTTCAGGGTGGCATCTACAACACCAGCTTCTATTTGGTGATGAATGCCCGCAAGTGGAGCCGTATTTCCGCTAAAGACCAGGCTGCCATCACGCGTCTTGCCGGTGCCACGCTTGCCGGAAAGATCGGCACCATGTGGGATGCACAGGAAGTTGGCGCCGGGCCCAAGCTGAAAGCGAAGGGGATTCAGATTATCGACGCCCCGCCAGCGCTGGCTGCTGCCATGAAAAAGGCGGTTGCACCGCTTCGGGCTGCCTGGATTGCGAAAGCAAAGAAGAAGGGCGTCGATGGCGAAGCGGCCATCAAGATGTTCCAGGCTGAAATTGCCAAAGTGAAATGAGCCGAGGATTGCAACAGGGCCGGTCCAGATGGGGCTGGCCCTGTTACTTTCTTTGTCCGGGCTAATTCGCCGGGCAGTGCCGCTGGCAGGTCCGGACCGGATCGGCCATTGCGGCTTGGCTTCGGGGTCACGCCAAAACTTGGTCCGCGAATGCGCTTTCTCATAATTTTCGACCGGATTGCCGGGGTATTTCTCGGGCTGCTTGTCGCGTTGATGATGGTGATGACTTTCGTCGATGTGATGCTCCGCGAACTGTTTTTCAGTCCGCTTATCTTTGCGCCCGAGCTGACCATGATCGGGCTCGCTGCGATGGTCTATCTTGGCCTGCCGATTGTTTCAGCACGCCAGGAACACATCACCATCAGCCTGTTTGAGAACCTGTTTCGCGGACGTGCTCAGAGGCTCAAGAAAGCCGTGATCTCACTTCTCCTCGCCTTCCTTATGACTGGGCTGGCCTATCAGTTGTGGATTCATGCCGGCAAGATGGGCGCAGAACATCTGCTCTATCTTGGTCTCAAGAAGGTTTGGATTGGCTACTGCATGAGCGTGCTGGCAGGTTTCACGGCGGTGGTATTTGTGGTTCGGGCATGGATCGACGCCAAAGACTTGCGGCCGAAATTCGGCGGCCAGACGGACCTGTCATCAAGTGCTGGTTCCTGATCGATGATCGAAGTCGCCATTGCCTTTGTCGTGTTGTTCATCCTGCTCTTTCTCGAGGTGCCGATCGCCTTCGGGATGGGCCTGGTGGGTTTCGTCGGCCTGATCCACTACCTGGACATGGGGCCGGCATTGGCGGCCGTGGGAACGGACGCCTTTGGGCAGATTCTAAACGCAGAATTCGCAGTGCTGCCGCTGTTCATCCTGATGGGCAATTTTATCGCCCAGTCGCGTATCTCCAACGACCTTTACGATGCGTCCAACGCCTGGCTGGGGCACACGCGCGGCGGTCTGGCCACGGCGACCATCGCTGCCTGCGGCGGGTTCAGCGCTGTCTGCGGCTCTTCGCTGGCGACCTCGGCGACAATGACCAAGGTGGCGATGCCGTCGATGCGCCGCTACGGCTACGCCGACAGCCTTGCCGCCGGCTCGATTGCTGCGGGCGGGACGCTTGGGATTTTGATCCCGCCAAGTGTGGCGCTGGTGTTCTACGGCATCATGACCGATACGGACATCGGCAAGCTGTTCGCCGCCGGTTTCCTGCCCGGCCTCCTTGGCGTGGTGCTCTATATCTCGGCGATTCGGGTGGTAACCGGGTTCAAGCCGTCCCTGGGGCCTCCTGGCGAACGGACCCCCTGGGTCGGGCGGCTGATTGCCCTGCGCGGCGTCTGGGGCATGCTGCTGCTTTTCGGAATTGTCATGGGCGGCATCTATGCCGGCATCTTTTCTCCGACTGAATCTGCCGGGATCGGCGCGTTCGGGGCCCTCCTCATCGGCTGGCTGAAGGGGGGGCTGACTCCACAGACGCCTCTGGGCGTCTGGCCCTTCTTCGTGTGGCTCTTCACGGGATGCAGGAACCGGCAGCTGCTCGCCGAAAGCGGCAGGTTTTTCAGCGCACCGTTTCGGAGGGGCGGGGTCGAATGGGGTGTTCTTGGCCGCGTGCTGATGGAAAGCGGCCGCACATCGGCGGCGTTGTTCACGATCCTCATTGGCTCCCTCATCTTCGCCAACTTTATCAATGTCAGCCAGGTGCCGACGGATCTCGCCGACTGGTTCCAGGAGGAAAAGTTCGCGCCTATGGCGGTGTTGCTGCTGATCATCGGGATCTACCTCGTGCTCGGCTGTATCCTTGAATCGATCTCCATGATGCTGCTGACCGTGCCGGTCTTCTATCCGATCATCAAAGTATTGGACTTCGGCCTCGGCGATGAAGAAGCGACCCTGATCTGGTTCGGTATCATCGTGGTCGTGGTGATCGAGATCAGCCTGATCACGCCACCCATCGGCCTCAACGTTTTCGTACTGAAAAGCCTGCTGCCGGAAGTGCCGGTGACGACCATTTTCAAAGGCGTGATACCGTTCATCGGCGCGGACATTGTTCGCACCGCACTCTTGCTTCTGATCCCCTGGATCGCGCTCTGGTTACCCAGCATGATGGAATGACAGTCTCGCACTGAACTGAAACAGGCCAAGTCTCAAGGAGTATGGATATCGTGACCCCACCATTTCGCGTCGAGCATATCGGCAGCTTCATTCGCCCTGACCGTTTGCTTGAGGCTGCGCGTGCCAACCGCAAAGGCGAGATGAGCGACGAAGACTTCCACACGGTTCAGGACGCATGCATTGAGGAGGTTGTGGCGTTTCAGGAAAGCGCCGGGCTCCAGTCCGTGACCGATGGCGAGTTTCGCCGTCGCAGCTGGTCCGCCGGCTTCATCGATGCTGTCTCTGGCTTTGGCCTTCGCGAAGAAGGGGTCGCCGGATTCAAGGACGAAAAGATCGGCGACTGGGGGGTCGCTTCTTCGCCCTACGCCAAGGAAAAGCTGCGGCGGAACAAGCCGATCGTGTTGGACGACTTCAATTACATCAAGAGTAAGGTCACCACCGCGACGCCCAAGGTCACGGTCGCCTCACCGCCCGTGATGCACTTCTTTCTGGGCCCGAGAGCAGTGGATGATCAGGTCTATCCCGATATCGAAGAATATTACACGGACCTGGCGGCAATCTATCAGCAGGAAATCGACGGACTGGCGGCTGCCGGCTGTACCTATTTCCAGCTCGACGAGACCGCGCTGCCCTGCAATTGCGATGACGGTGTGCGTCAGGGCGTCAGCGACCGCGGCGAAGATCCGGACGGATTGACGGACCGGTATGTCAGCCTGATCAACGACGCCATCAGCACACGGCCGGACAACATGTTCGTGGGCATGCACATGTGCCGCGGCAACCTGAAGGGCGCCTGGATGGCGGAGGGAGGCTATGAGCCCATCGCCGAGCAGGTCTTCAATGGCCTCAACATCGACGCCTTTTTCCTGGAGTATGACTCGCCGCGCGCAGGCGACTTCGAGCCGCTGCGCCATATGCCGGCAGACAAGTCCGTGGTGCTTGGCCTGGTCAGCACCAAGACCACGGAACTGGAAACCGCCGACGAGCTGAAACGCCGTATCGAAGAAGCCGCCAAATTCGTGCCGGTGGAGCGGCTGGCACTCAGCCCGCAATGTGGTTTCTCGTCCGGTGGTGGCAGCGGTCAGGTGATCGACCCGGACGCTACCCGGCGGAAGATCGACCTGATGCACCAGGTCGCCGCGGACGTGTGGGGCTCGGCCTAAGGGGGATTGTTGCATGGGCCTGTTCGACCCCATCGATCTCAAGGTCCCCGCCAGCCGGGAGGCCATCGCCGCGATCCAGAGCGAGCGTAAACCCATTGCCATCGAGCGGGCCAAGCGGGCCACTTATTATCAGGGAAAGCTCGACCATCTGGATGTGACGCGCCTCGACGATCCCGAGGAATGGGCCAAGGTGCCGATCATCGACAAGGAAGAGCTGAGGCGGATCGGCCTCGACGCCTTCAATAAGAATTTCCTGATCTGCGAACCGGGAGAAGTTGCAGAATTCTGGCGTTCCGGCGGCGCCACCGGAATACCGCTCTTCTACCCCCGCACCCAGGAAGATATCGAGTGGGCCTTCATCCACCTGTGCCGCTGCTGGGCGCTGGCAGGCGCGGGCAGGGACGACGTGGTTCACATGTCCTTTCCTTTAGGTGTTCACCCTGCAGGCCACCTCTGGGCGCGCAGCGCCTATCATATGGGGACGGGCGTAATGTGGGCGGGCAGTGGCGCCAACACGCCGTCCCAGACCCAGCTGGAACTGATCAATCTGCAACAACCGACGATGTGGATGGGCATGCCCAGCTATGGCCTTCATCTGGCCAACATGGCGGTCGCCCAGGGTATCGACTTGGCCAGCAGCCGGGTGCGCAAGGTGCTGGTCGGCGCGGAAGCGTTGTCGAACGCAAAGCGCGAGAAGCTGGAGAGCATGTGGGGAGCCGAAGTGCACGACCTGTTCGGCATGACTGAAGTGGGCATTCCCGGCGGCGACAGCATCCACCATGAAGGCTTTCACATCTGGACCGACCAGTTCCTGTTTGAAGTGGTCGACGAAGAAACCAGGCTTCCAGTACCGGACGGCACCCCCGGCCTGATGCTGATCACCCCGCTCTTCACCAACAATGCGACGCCGTTTCTGCGCTGGTCATCGGGCGACATCGTCACCATCACCAACGAGCATTCGCTGGAAGGGCCACTCGGTGTGTTTCCGGTAATGCAGCATGCCCATCGCACAGCCGGTTTCTGGAAGGTGCGCGGCATGAACATCAATCATGCGGAGATGGAAGACCTGGTCTTCCGTGTGCCGGCAGTGAATGATTTTCGGGTAGAGGCGCGTACCGGTGATGCGCTTGAACATGTGTGGGTGGGCATCGAGGTGCCAGCGGATGCGGACGGTGCCAAGGTGGCCGGGGCGCTTGGCCAGCAGATCAAGGCGGTGTTTGAAGTTACGGCGGAAATCGAAGTGCTGGAAACCGGCACGCTTGCGGCCGAATTCGAAACGACCGTCAAGGCCGCCCGCTTCGTCGATCAGCGCGTATAGCGCTTGCTCAGGCGACTGCGATCCCGATGCCGATCACGACCAGGGAAACACAGAGCGCACCAATGATCAGATAGATATTGGTTGTGGGCACAAATTTCCGCCTCGCCAGCGACGCGGGCATTGTCACCGCGCCAGACTTCCACCGAGGTACCATGACAAACCCTGCACGAGGGCTCCACGAGCGGGCTGTCGCTGAGGCGGAATGACGCTCTGGCGCATTCGTGCGGGATGCAGGTGAAACTGCTTTACCTGCTTTGCCGCTGCAAAATAGAGTCGCCTAGCATACGCGACTCTAGTCTGCCCATAAGGATTGAATCATGGAAATTGCCGTACTTGGCGGCGGCAACGGCTGCTATGCCGCTGCTGCCGACCTGTCCGAACAGGGCCACAATGTTCGATTCTGGCGGCGGGACGCTGCTGCATTCGCCCCGGTGCTGGAGGGGCGCAGTATCCAGGTTACCGACGCGCAGGGGACCCGGGATGTCGCTGTGGCTGCGCCCACGACCGACCTTGCAGATGCGGTGACGGGAGCTGCGCTGGTGGTCATTCCCTTGCCCGCGACAGCCCAGGCGGGGCTGTTTCCGCACCTGGCGCCGCATCTGGAAGATGGCCAGGTGGTCTATCTGCCACCGGGCACCTTCGGCAGTTATCTGCTGCACCAGGCTGCCCGCGACGCCGGGAACGGCGCCCGATTCTTTTGCGGCGAAACCGGAACCTTGCCGTGGTTGGTGCGAAAGCACGGTCCTGCGGCCATCCAGGTAAGTGTGCGCGCCACGCGACTGCCCACCGGCTTCATGCCAGCGGCCGGCAGCGAGGCAGCCATGAAGACTCTCCAGGAGGCATTCCCTGCGGTTGAGCCCATCCGCGATGCCCTCGACGGTGCGCTGATGAATGCGGGGCCGATCATCCATCCGCCGCTGATTTTGATGAATGCCGGTCCGCTGGAGCATTTCGACGCTTGGGATATTCACAACGAGGGCACACAGCCGTCCATCCGCCGCACCACTGATGCGCTGGATGCGGAACGCATCGCTGTCCGGGAAGCACTCGGCTACGGCGCGCCGCATTTTCCCTTGTTGGATCACTATGACGATGACCGGGATGAGTGGATGTACGGCAATAGCAGCCACGAAAAACTGACTGACAGTGGCGATTGGCGGGAGAAAATCCCCCTCACCAGTCATCGCTACATGCTCGAGGATGTGGAGATCGGCTTGGCGTTCCTGTGTTCCTGCGCGGACTATGCCGGGGTTGACGCGCCGGTCGCACAAGGGCTGCTGGCGCTCGGCGGCGCGATCAACGGGCGGGACTTCCGACAGACCGGGCGGACGCTTACAAATCTCGGGCTGGCGGATCTGTCCCGGGATGGGCTGCGCGAGTTGCTGGAGACCGGGCTGCCAGATAGTGGGCAAGGCTGATGCCAAACAAACCGGGCAAACCCACCATTGCCGCCATCGGCGCGGGCCGTATGGGCCGCGGCATGGGGCATGTCTTCGCCTACGCCGGTTATCCGGTCACCATCGTTGATTTCAAGCCACGGTCGGCCGACGCCTTCGACGTGCTGAAGCAAGATGTGCTTGCTGAAATCAAGGGCGACATGACGTTTCTTTCATCACTGGATGTGATGACCGAGGCGCAGGTGGAGAAGGCGCTGGCGCTTATTGAAGTGGCGCCACTGGAAGGCGCGGGGGATGTGATAGCCGCGGCGGATTTCCTGCTTGAAGCCGTCCCCGAGACGCGGGAGGCGAAGGTCGATGTCTTCGGGCGGCTGAGTGAATTTGCCCGGCCCGATGCCGTGATCGCCTCCAGCACATCGACCATGCTGGTGACGGAACTTCAGGAAATGGTGAGCCATCCCGAAAGATTTCTGAACGCTCATTTCCTGAACCCGGCCTTCCTTATTCCGCTGGTCGAACTCAGTGTCAGCCCAACGACCGATGAAGCCGTGATTCGCCGCCTGATGGATTTGTTCGAGGCCGTCGGCAAGGTGCCGGTCCGTTGCAGCGCGTCACCGGGCTACATTATTCCGCGCCTCCAATCGCTGATCATGGCCGAGACGGCGCGAATGGTTCACGAAGGTGTGGCGACTCCGGAAGAGATCGACAGGGCGATTATGAACGGCTTTGGTCCGCGCTACACCACCATGGGTGTTGTCGAATTCATCGACTGGGGCGGCGTCGATATCATGTGGTACGCCTGCAACTACTTGGCAGACGCGCTGGGATCTGACCGTCACCGGCCGCCGCCCGAGGTGGGCGAGATGATGGCGGACGGCCGCCGTGGCATGCGCGAAGGGCAGGGCTATTACGATTATCGCGAGATGGATGTCGACGCCTTCCGCCGGCAGAAACTGGAAGCCCAGGTAGGCCTGATGCGCCATCTGGACCGACTGCCGCCACCGGGCGTGTAGAGCAGCATTGCGCTAAATCCCGGCGCCGGTCGTTTGCCCAGCCCTTGAGCCTAGCTGCGTTTCCGCGCGCCGCGGCGATTGCGAATGGTGCGCCGCTTGGGTCCGGCATTCATCAAGCGCCTGAAGAGCCGCCGGTTGGCAAATCCGTCGGGACAGGCGCGCACCCGCTTCTGGAACCGGCGCAGGGCAAAACGGGTATTTGATCCCATATATCCGTCAGACATGAGCGACGAGCCGGCCCTGCCGCGATAACCCAGCTTGTTCAGCCGCTTCTGCAGTCGGGCGACCTGGCCTCGCGACAGGGTGGTGTCGCGGCCCGGCCATGAACCGACCAGCTTGAACGGCTTGCCGTCGATTTCACCGCGCAATGCCTCGGCCAGCAGCGATACCTTCAGGGCGTAGGGATAGCTGACGTTGTAGACCAAGAGCGCCTTGAAATTCTTGTTCACGAGAAAGGCCGGTCCACGGCAACCGGCAGGCAGGTAGACAGTGGATTCCAGCCACCGGTGGATCACGGCCTTTCGCCCTGCATCCTTCAGACCCTTGCGGGCATAGTCGAGCGCGGGACGCAGGTCCTTGAACTGGTTGGCGGTATCAAAATCAAACCCGGTTGGCAGCACCACCTCGATCATCGTGCGATCGTGGCTGGGGTTCCACTTTGCTTTCTCGCGCAGGAACCAGGCGATCGAGACCAGCGCATCCGCCGGCTTGTCCGCGGTCCAGATGTCGGCGTGCACTTTGCCGTCGAAGGACGCGGAAAAGCGGATCACGTCACTGGGCATGAATTGCGGGCTGCCGCTTGCGCCGGCGTAGGAGCCCTTCCAGTCCTTGGGTGCAATTTCCTTGTCGACAAGAATCAGTGCAGCCACCAGCTCCTTGGTAAAATACAGCCGATTTCGGTCGAGACGATGGCCGTGGCCCAGGGTTGCCAGGGAGCGGATGACACTGAATTTTCCGGCAGAAGCGCCATAGGCGGTTTCGACGCCCCAGATGGCCAGCAGGTAGTGCAGATCGACTTCGTGCCGGCTGGCGATCTTTTTCAGCAACGCCTCGTTGGCCTTGTACTGCGCGACCCCCTTGCGCACGAAGTAGGGCATATCGCGCTCGATATATCGCTTCATGGGGTGGATGTAGCGCCGCCGAGTACGCCGCCGATGCCGCCGCGCAGCCAGCTTGCCACCGGTACTGGCGATTTGCTCCACCGCCGGGTCACGGTCTTCCGCCATTAGCCGCAATACCCGCCTATCGCGCTTAAGCTTGGCCAGTTCAATTTTCAGGGTCTTTCGATCCACCCCGCAGCGCCCGGCAATCGCGCCTACCTTTTTGAGCCAGTCATCGAAGGCCAGGCCGCGTTTGTTGATCCGGCTGCGCTCCACTTGGCGTTCGCAGCGCTCCAGGATCGGCACCAACGGGTTGTCCGGCTTTTTCCAGGCGGTCTTCGGGATGATCGGCGGCTTGGGCTTCGGGTTGGTGCCCGCACAGGCAGCCAACAGAAACGCGAGCCCAAATGTTATTGTTACAGTGAATGGACGGATCATCATTCCCCCATCGAGCAGCTTGGCTGCAGCCTGGCCGCTGTGTAGCGGCGGCTGGCGCAGCCGATCAACCGCGCGTCCCCCTTACCTGTGGATATACGTACTATTTGCTGGCTGCGCGCACCCGCTTCAGCAAAACGAAATTGGCGTAGCCGTCAGCCGGATACCGGCGGGCCTTCTGGAACATACGGATTGCCGTGCGGGTGGTTGGTCCCACTTTGCCGTCCACCGGGCCAGGGTTGTAGCCGAGCCCGGCAAGCCGGCGCTGCAATTCTTCCTTCTCGGCGCGCCGCAGCAGCCGGTCTTTCACCGGCCAGGGACGGATCACCGGCGGTACGCCTTTTAGGCGTTCCGCAAGAATGCCGACCGCGAGCGCATAGGCAGTCGCGTTATTGTAGCGGAGGATCGATTTGTAATTCTGGAAGACCAGGAATGCCGGACCCTTGTAGCCGGACGGCAAAACGATTGCGGCGTCCTTTTCGGGATGGCGGAGAGCGCGTCCCCGCGCCGGCCTGACGCCATATTTGGCCGCCCATGTCTTCGTTTTCAGAGTTTTTTTCCCATCTGCCAGCTCATAGGGAAATTTCTTTGGCAGGATGATCTCGTAGCCAAACGGAAGTCCGGGCTTCCATCCCGCGCGCGCCAGATAGTTTGCGGTGGAGGCGAAGACGTCGGGCAGGCTACGCCACAGGTCGCGCTTGCCATCGCCATCGCCATCGACCGCCCGTGCCAGATATGTGGACGGGATGAACTGGGTGTGCCCCATGGCCCCAGCCCAGGAACCCACCAGTTGCCGGCGGGGGATTTCACCGCGCTGCAGGATTTTCAATGCGGCCGTGAGTTCGCCACTCCAAAAGCCCTTGCGGCGGCCGGCATAGGCCAATGTCGCGAGTGATCGGATCACATCAAAGGAGCCGAAATTGGCGCCAAACGCACTTTCAAGCCGCCAGATGGCGACCACATAGGCCGGATCGACGCCATATTTCGCCTGCACTTTCGCGAATTCACGGGCGTGCTGGCGCAACAGTTGGCGGCCGCGGGCGACGGTGGCCGGTTTGGTTCGCGCCTGGACATAACTGCCGATTGGCCTGACGAATTCCGGCTGGAAATTGTCCAGTTCGATCACCCGGGGATTGTAGGTGACGCCGCGGAAAGCGCGCTTCAGGGTGGCCCGGGATATCCCCTGACGGACAGCAGTGTCCTGATAGGCCTTCACCCATTGGGGAAAGCCGGCCTTGCCCCGCGCCCGGGCGTTCCCGGCAGGTTGTCCGGTCGCGCAGGCGGCCAGCAGACCGGCCAATAACAGGACTTGCGCACGTGCGGCGCCACGAATTGGTAAGGAATAGCTGCGAAGCTGCGGCATGTGTAACGATCTCTTTGGTCGATTATTCTTCAGCTGGAGCTCACCCAGTCCGACACGGACAGGGCACCAGTGATCCGGGGCCTAGCCAAGTTGGCGAACGCGGTAAGTGTGCAATTTGCTACGGCTGCTGTCGATGGCATGTCCACGCCACCACCGCACCGGCCTGTGGGTAGTGCCGCGGGGCTCGTCCCGGCGCGGGGCCTCATCCACAGCAATTCAGCGCAGGGCGTTTGCAGATCGAATGCTTGTGCTAAAAGACAAATCCCAGCACGTGTAGTGCTGGTCAAACTCGCGTAATCCGCTTCGGGGGCGGCAGGTTGGTCGAAACAGTTCTCCAGTGGATAGCAGAGGTTGCCCAGGACCCGTGGCTGATATGGATCCTGCTGTTTGCGATCACCTTTGTGCTTGAGGATGCTGCGATCATCGCCGGCGCCCTGGCGGCGGCTGATGGTCTCATCGGCACTTGGGGGACCGTGATTACGCTCTATCTGGGCATCGTGCTCTCAGACTTCGCACTCTATGGCACCGGCTGGATGGCCCAGCGGAATGCGTGGGTCCGCAGCAAGCTGGAACACAAGCATGTGGCTGATGCCGCAAAGTGGATGGGCCGGCGTATGATTCTGGCGATCATCGTTTCGCGCTGTCTGCCGACGATGCGGTTGCCCACATACACCGCCTGCGGGCTGTTCGGCCTGTCCTTTACGAAGTTTGCCACGACGGTGGTGTTCATTGTCGGCACCTGGACCCTGTTCCTGTTTTTTGTCGTCAAGGTGTTCGGGATGGAAGTGCTTGATCGCGCCGGGCCCTACAAATGGCCGCTGATCATTGGACTGCTGATCCTGTTCGTCCTCGGCCCGCGCACAATCGCCGCCCTCAAAAAGCCGCCGAAGCTTACCCACGACAAGCCGCCGAAAAAGCCGGAACAGCCTCAATAGGCCCAGGTCGAAAACCCGGAAGAATGTCTCGCGGCCAAAATGCGCCAGCGGTGCTATCGCTTCCCGCGCGCTGAGAGCCGACCGCCAGTTCCTGTAAGGCTATTCTGCTGCCAGCAGGGTTTCCGGCGGGGCGCGGAAAAGGGACAGCAGCTCGGCTTCGCGCGCCTTGGCTGCCTCTACATTGGCTTCCTTTACGTGGCCATAGCCGCGGATCATTTCCGGCAGGCGCGCCAGCTCAACCGAAAGATCGTAGTTGTCCTGCGTCAGTCCCTCGGCAAGTTCATCCAGGACTGCTTCGTAATCGGCAATCAGCTGCCGTTCCATGCGCCGTTCTGCGGTTTTGCCGAAGATATCGAACCATCCACCCCGCAGGCCCTTCATCCGCCGAAGGAGCCCCATGGCAGGCCAGATCCAGCGGCCGTTGAAGACCTGCTTTTTCAGCCGGCCTGTGTGCGGATCACGTCGGGCGAACGCGGGCGGCGCCAGATGGAACTTGACCTTGAAGTCGCCCTCAAATTGCCGGGCGAGCCGATCGCGGAATTCGGTTCCGGTGTAAAGGCGGGCGACCTCATATTCGTCCTTGTAGGACATCAGCTTGAAAAGATTGCGGGCAACCGCATCGCTCAACGCCATTCGACGCTCCAGTCCGGTGTCGAGCTCGCGAATGCGCTGCACCGTTCCACGGTAGCGGTCGGCCCATGCCTGGTTCTGGTAGTCGATGAGGAAACGGGCCCGATGGTCGATCAGTTGGTCGAGCGTTTCAGGCGTGCGTGCAAGAACAGCGCCCTGAAGATCGTCCAGCAGTTCGCCCACCGCCTCGGGCTCATGAGCAGCGCGCCGGCCCCAGTTGAACGCCTTGCGATTGGATTCGACCGCGGCGCCGTTCAGTTCGATGGCCTGGTCAATCGCGTCTGCTGACAACGGGATCAAGCCTTTCTGCCAGGCATAGCCGGCCATGAACATATTGGTGGCGATGGTGTCACCCACCAACCCAAGCGCGATCTGCGAGGCATTCAGGAAGTCGGTTTGATCGGGATCGACGCGCGCGGCGATGGCGTCGCGAAGCTCTTCGTCCGGGAATTTCATATCCGGATTGCGGGTGAACTCACCGACCTGAACCTGTTGGGTATTGACGATGCCTGCCGTGCGGCCGGGCTGCAGTTTTTTCAAACCCTCGGGCATGGCTGCGGTCACCATATCGGCTGCGATCAGCGCCCGGGTTTCACCCACCGCGATCTGCGCAGCGGTCAGCGCCTCTCGGTTCTTTGCGATGGTAACCTGGCTTAGCACCGAGCCGCCCTTTTGCGACAGGCCGGTGATATCCGCGACGGTGGCGCCCTTGCCCTCGATATGGGCGGCCATGCCCAGTATCTGACCGATTGTGACAACGCCCGTGCCGCCAATCCCAGTGATCAGAATCGGCCAGGGTCGGCTGAGGGACGGCAGCGTCGGGGTCGGCAGGGTGGCGACATCGAAGTCGTCCTTGACGCCTTTGCGCTTGCGTAGCTGGCCGCCCTCTACAGTCACAAAGCTGGGGCAAAAGCCCTTGAGGCAGCTGAAATCCTTGTTGCAGGAGGATTGGTCGATCTGGCGTTTGGCGCCAAACTCGGTCTCCACGGGGATGACTGACACGCAGTTCGACTGATGCCCGCAGTCGCCGCAACCCTCGCAGACCAGTTCGTTGATGACCACGCGCCGGTTCGGGTCCGGGAAGGTGCCGCGCTTGCGCCGGCGGCGTTTCTCGGCCGCACAGGTCTGGTCGTAGAGCAGAATGGTGACACCGGGTACCTGGCGCAATTCCTGCTGCACCTGGTCGAGTTCGTCCCGGTGGCGGAAGGTGACGCCGTCGGCGAATTTCTCGCTCCAGTGATATTTGTTCGGTTCGTCCGAGACGACCACAATCTGCTTCGTCCCCTCGGCAGCAAGCTGGCGGGTGATCTGCGCAGGTGTGGGCTGGCCTTCGACTGGCTGGCCGCCGGTCATCGCGACAGCATCGTTGAACAGGAGCTTGTAGGTCATGTTGACGTCGGCAGCGATGGCCGCCCGGATCGCCAGGATGCCTGAGTGGTAGTAGGTGCCGTCGCCGATATTCTGGAAGACATGATCCATATCGGTGAAGGGTGACAGGCCGATCCAGGTGGCGCCTTCCGCGCCCATATGGGCGAAGGTCTGAGCGCGGCCTTCAAAGAACGGCATGGCGGCCAGGCCGTGGCAGCCGATACCGCCGAGTGCAACGCTGCCGTCCGGCACAACGGTCGAGGTGTTGTGCGGGCAGCCGGAGCAGAAATAGGGCGTGCGCATCAGGAGCGCTTGGTTGGTTTCCTCGCCGGGTCGCCGGGTCTCAAGCTCGGCCACACGAGCGAGCAGGTCGCGGTCGGTGACGTAGCGCATCAGCCGCTGGCCGATGACGCTGGTGATCTTGAAGGGGTCGAGGTCGAGGATAGCGGGCAGGAGATGGCCGCCTTCTTCGTCGAATTTGCCAATCACCCGGGGCCGGTTCGCGCCACCATGGTCGTAGAGGATCGTCTTGATCTGATCCTCCATCAGGCCGCGCTTTTCCTCGACCACGAGGATTTCTTCCAGGCCCTGGGCAAAGCGGAGAATGCCCTGATCCTCCAGCGGCCAGGTCATCCCCACCTTGTAGACGCGCAGGCGGAGGCGGCGGGCAGTCTCTTCGTCGATGCCCAGGTCGTGCAGGGCCTTTTGGGTGTCGACCCAGCTCTTGCCGGCGGTGACGATGCCAAGACGGGCGTCGGGCGTGTCGAAGATTGTGCGATCGATACCGTTGGTGCGCACGAAAGCTTTTGCCGCCGGGATCCGGTGATAGCGCAGGCGCGGTTCCTGCGGAATGCGGTCATCCGGCCAGCGGGCATTCAGGCCGTCCGGCGGCAGCTCGAGATTCGGAATTTTGAATGGGTCGCGTGCATTGGTTACCTGCACGGTGCCGGCGGCGTCCAGATTGGTCGCCGTCATCTTGAAGCCGATCCAGTTGCCGGAGTAGCGCGACAGCGCAATTCCGGCCAACCCCAGGTCGATGAATTCCTGGGTGTCCGATGGCGCCAGCACCGGCATCATCGCGTCCATGAAGGCATATTCGGATTGGGATGTGGTCGAGGTGGACTTGGCGGCATGGTCATCGCCGGCCATCACCAACACGCCGCCATTTGCCGCCGACCCTGCGTAGTTGCCATGCTTCATGGCGTCGCCGGAGCGGTCGATGCCCGGCGCCTTTCCGTACCACATGCCGAACACGCCATCATGGCGGGCGCCCGGGAAATAGTGAGTCTGCTGGCTGCCCCAGACGGCGGTCATCGCCAGGTCTTCGTTCAATCCGGGCTGGAAGACGATGCCCTGGGCCTCCAGGTGTTTTCGCGCCCGCCACAGCTCGAAGTCGAGCATGCCGAGGGGCGAGCCGCGGTAGCCGGAGATGAAACCTGCGGTGTTGAGACCGTTGCGGGTGTCCTGGCGCTGCTGCTCAAGGGAAAGCCGCACCAGGGCCTGACAGCCACTTAGATAGATCTGCCCCTCTTCGCGGGTGAACTTGTCCTCAAGGGTGATATCGAGGTCGAGCATGGGTCAACATCCAGAGCAAGCGTTCTAAACAGAAAGAGGCGGGCTTTCGGCCCGCCTCAATCTAGCACGTTTCTTGCCGCGGTGCCGGTCTAAGCGGTCGCTGGCGCCGGGCGCTCCACAGGCGCTTCCTTGATCGGCAGATGAATTGCGGCCGCAAGCAGGCCGAGGCCAATCGCGATCCACCAGACAATGTCGTAGGAACCAGTGGCATCGAGGATAGCGCCGCCCAGATAGATGCCCAGGAAGGCGCCCACCTGATGACTGAAAAAGACGATGCCAAACAGCGTCGCCATATAGCGGACACCGAAGAACTGCGCCACCAGTCCGGATGTCAGGGGCACGGTCGACAGCCAGAACAGGCCCATTACACCACCGAAAATCAATGCCGATGTCGTTGAAAGCGGCACCAGGATGAACACGAGGATGCAAATGGAGCGGGCGAGATAAAGCACGGCGAGCGTCGTTCGTTTGCTGTATTTCGAGCCGAGATAGCCTGCGAGGATCGCCCCAACCACGTTGATAAAAGCGACCAGCGAAAGGGTTGCGCCCGCCACCCATGCCGGGAGGTCGCCGGTCGACAGGTATTTCGGCAGGTGAACCTGGATGAACATGACGTGGAAGCCGCAAACGAAGAAACCGATGGTCAGCAAATTGAAGCTTGGATATTTGAACGCTTCCTTGACTGCCTGCATAATCGTCTGGTCGGGATTCGACGCGTCCGGAACGCCTTTGCCCCTGACCGCGAACGACAGGGGGACAATCATGGCAACACCGATGGCCATGACATAGACGGCGGTTTCCCAATCATAGTCGATCATTACGACACTGGCGGTGGGCAGCAGCACAGCCTGTCCGATCGACCCGGCGGCGGTGCCGACGCCCATGGCGAGCGACCGGCGCTCAGGCGTCACCGTCCGGCTGAAGGCAGCAAGGACGATGGAGAAGGAGGCAAAAGAGACGCCCAGGCCGACCATTACGCCCGAGGTCAGGTACATCATCCATGGATCGGACGAATAGGGCACGAGGAGCATGCCGGCGGTGTAGAGCACCGCGCCACTCCCCAGGATCTTGCCGGAGCCGTACTTGTCTGCGAGGGCGCCGGCGAGCGGTGAAGCCGCCCCCCAGAGCAGGTTCTGGATCGCCAGTGATGTGGCAAAAACAACCGCCTTGCCGCCAAAAAACTGATCGCTGATATCGCCCAGAAATAGTCCAAAGCCGGCCCGGCCGCCGAAGGAGAAGAACGAGATCAGGCAGCCGCACAGGATGATGACCGCCATGGGGGGGCGCCAGGAGTATGCGGGTTTGCCTGCTGCAGGTGACGTCATGAATTGGCGCTTTCCAGGAAGATGCGTTGGCCAGAACCTAGAATCGCAATCGCGCGGAAGAAAGAGGGTGGGGCTAATTCAATGTCGCAGCGACGTCAGGGCTGGCGCCTATCCGGCGGCGCCTTGCAGGCGGGCAACGGGTGCTTCCTTGATCGGAATATGGACCAGTGTGGCCAGCAGGCTGAGCGCGGCGGCCAGCCACCAAACGATATTGTAGGAGCCTGTGGCGTCAAACAGGACGCCGGCCATATAGACGCCGATAAAGGACCCAACCTGGTGACCAAGAAACACCACGCCGAACAGGCTGGCCATGTAGCGCAGGCCGAAAAACTGGGCAATAAGCCCTGATGTGGGTGGCACGGTGGAGAGCCAGAAGAGCCCCATCACCGCCGCGAAAACCATCACGGAGTTGATTGAGACGGGGATTAGCACAAAGGCGACAATCGCGATTGTCCGGCTCAGGTAAATCAGCGAGAGAGTGACGCGCTTGCTGATATGATTGCTGATCCAGGCAATAAGCACGGTGCCGATGATATTGAAGCCACCGACAAGCGCCAGGGCGACGCCGCCCAGCCATGCGGGCATTGCATGACCTTCCAGATATTTCGGCAGATGGACCTGGATGAAGGCGACGTGAAAGCCACAGACGAAGAATCCGAATGTGAGGAGAAGAAAGCTCGGATGTTTGAAGGCTTCGCCGAAGGCGGCTTTGGCCGATTGATGCTGAACCCCAGGTTCGGGCTCCCCACGGCCCGTGACCGCCAACGACAACGGAACGATCAGCAGCACCATCCCGGCCATTGTCCAGACGGCCACCTGCCAGTCGTAGGCGATCATCACCTGATTCGCCATCGGGATCAGCGTGAGCTGCCCAACCGAACCAAATGCGGTGGCGACGCCCAGCGCCAGATTGCGCCGCGCCGGAGTGACCCTGCGGCTGAAGGTGCTGAGAACGATCCCGAAGGACGCAAAGGCTGTGCCCAGGCCAACCAGCACACCCGCCGTCAGGTGCATCATCAGGGGCGTATCGGAAAACGGGACCGCGACCATGCCTGCGGCGTAGATCACCGCGCCAATCAAAAGCACACGCCCGGAGCCCCACTTGTCTGCAATCAATCCCGTAACCGGCGACGCGGCGCCCCAGACCAGATTCTGAATCGCCAGCGACAGGCTGAGAACCGCAGTCTTGTTGTCGAAAAAATCTTTGGAAATATCGCCCAGATAGAGGCCGAATCCGGCCCGCGCGCCGAAGGATATGGCGGCGATCATGCAGCCGGAAATCAGCACGATTGCGATCGGCAACCGCCAGGCAGGGGATGCTTGGGTCATACGCGCGAAGGTCACTAGCCGGGGAGATTTTGCTCAAGCTAGTGACGCAAAGACCCCTTGGGAAGGGGCCCCAGCGCGATAACAGGTGCGATGACTTGTCGGCGCCGCCAAAATGGACGGTGTGTCGTTGCGGCTAGGCCTCGCTCCACACGCCAGCAAGCTGCCGGGTGAGCGTCACCTTCTCGTCATACAGGCGCTCGATTTTCGAATCGACAGTGTCGATCCGGCAGCGAATGTCCATTGCCCGCTGATCGGCAAGTTCCTGAAGATGGATTACCAGGGCGGCGCTGTTGCACGGCTCGCGCGGCGCCAGGTCGGCCACCGTCGCGCTTTTGGCTGCTTTTGCCATTGGTCTTCTCCCATATCTGCGGTTTTCCGCATTATGGGGGAATTCTCCGATGCAGCCGTTAACAACGCCCTAAAGAAACGTCTTTGAAAATATCGCGCGTCAGATCCGTGCCCAGACGCTGGCGAGGCGGCGCACCAGATCCGTGCGCAGCTCCCGAAGGTCGTGGATCTGAGCGTCTATCTGCTCAATGTGATTGCGAATTTCCTGGGCCTCGCGGTCTGCATCTTCCACGCCCTGAGCCAGGATCTGCGCGCGCTCACCTTCGCCTTCCCTCGCGGAGTCGATGGTGGTTTGGTCAGGACCGTCACCCGGTCTCGCTGAGTCCATCCTGTCGCCTTTCACACCGTCTGAAGCTAACGGTCTGTGCTCATTTTAGATATTTTACGATGCTGATGCCCGCCCTGTTTCCGGGCGATGTGGAATTGCGGGGATGGATTTGTGGGCAGATCATTCAACTTCAAGGCAGGAAATCCTTCGATGATTGCGCCCGCTGCAACCGGCTGGTCAGCCGCGAAGAGATAGGGTAGGCCTGCGGCCATCATGGCAGGGGCGACCGAAAAGATTCAGACAGATGTGGCCATCGTTGGCGGTGGGCCGGTGGGCATGGTCCTGGCCATGCAGCTGGACGCCTGGGGCCTGTCCACGGTGCTGGTCAACACCGAGCAGAAAGTGCGTCGGCACCCGAAGGGCAATACCCACAATGCCCGCACCATGGAGCACTATCGGCGACTGGGGCTGAGCGAAAAAATTCGTAGTGCCGGATTGCCCGACGACTGCCCGACGGATGTCGCCTATTTCACACGGTTCAACGGACAGGAACTGGCTCGGATTCGCATGCCCTCGGCCGCGGAGAAACGCGCGACGGTGGCCAACGCCGATCCCACGGACCAGGTGCCGGAACCGATTCATCGCGCCAACCAGATGTATGTGGAGCAGTTATTGTTCGAGCATCTGGCAAACCTTCGCCAGGCAGATCTGCGATTTGGCTGGGATTGTACCGGGTTTGATGATCACGGCTCGGGCGTCTCCCTGACGATAGAGCAGCAGGATGGCGGCGCGGTGGCACAGGTTGATTGCGCCTGGATGGTCGGCTGCGATGGCGGCGCCAGCGCCACCAGACGGGCGTTGGGCATCGCCTATGCAGGGGAGGGAGGTCTCGACCAAGCGTTCTTCGGCCGGGATATGCTGTCCACCTACCTCCGCGCGCCGGCGATACACCGGGACATCATCAAGCAACCTGCATGGCAATACTGGACGATCAGCCATGACGTGCGGACGGCGTTGGTGGCGCTGGACGGTGAGGATGAGTTTCTGTTGCTGGGCCGCCTGGGACCGGACGAAACCCCCGACAACGCCCGTTTGGCGAAGCTTGTCGCGGACGCGGCTGGCCAGCCCGTCGATGTGGAGATTATCGACAGTCTGGACTGGACCGGCGGGCAAGCTCTGGTGGCGGACGCCTTCGGCAAGGGCCGTGTGCTGTTGGCGGGCGACGCGGTCCATTTGTTCACGCCCACCGGCGGCTTTGGCATGAACACCGGCATCGACGACACGGCCAACCTTGCCTGGAAGCTGGCGGCCGACATCCAGGGCTGGGGCGGCCCCAGGCTTATTGCCAGCTACGAGGCAGAGCGCCGACCCATCGCGCTCCGCAATACCCGTGCGGCGCACAGCCTGGCCCAAAATGTGGGTGATGTACCTGCTGCGCCTGAAATGCTCGACGATACGCCGGCCGGGGAAGCGGCCCGGCAGGAAGCGGGGGCATTCCTGGCAGGCTTCGGCGAGGAATTCGCCTCAATCGGAATTCAGCTGGGCGCGCGCTACGACGGCTCGCCGATTGTGGTTGGCGGCGCCGCGTTAGGTGATGACCCGCCCGCGGACGACCCTGCGGTCTATGTGCCCAGCAGCGTTCCCGGCGGCCGCACGCCTCATGTTTGGATAGACGGCAACCAGGAGGGCCGGGAATCGCTGTTTGACCGGCTCGGACGCGGGTTCACACTGCTGCGCTTGGGTGGAGCCTCAGCCGACCTTTCTCATCTGGTGGAAGCGGCAGCCAAGGCGGGCATTCCATTCGACGTTCTTGATGTGCCTGGCGATGTGGCGCGCGATCTCTACGGCTGCGATCTGGCCCTGGTGCGGCCGGACCAGCATGTGGCGTGGCGGGGCAACAGCGCGCCCGAAGATGCTGCCGGCCTACTGGCGCAAGCCACCGGCAATTCCTGACACTATTTGAACCGGGCAGACTGGCGTCGTAGCATGCGGCAGCCATAGGGAGAGACGACGATGGGCGAGTTTGTCGAGATCAAGAATGAAGAAGGTCAGAGCTTTCAGGGCTATCTGGCGACACCGGCTTCGGGCACAGGACCGGGCTTGCTGATCTTTCAGGAGATCTTTGGCGTCAACAACGCGATCCAGGCGACGGCGGACTATTTTGCCGAGGAAGGCTATGTGGTTCTGGCGCCGGACATGTTCTGGCGGCTCGATCAACGGGTGGATCTTGGTTACACCGAGGCCGACCAGGAAAAAGCGTTCGGCTACTACGGCCAGTTTGATTTCGCCGCTGCAGCGGTGGACATGCAGGCAGCTACCGCGTTCCTCAGGAATCATGACAGCGTCAAGGGGCAGGGCAAAGGCCGCGCAACCCAGGTCGCCGCGCTGGGTTACTGTCTCGGTGGTGCGCTGGCCTATCAGGCAGCAGCCCATTGTGATGTGGACGCGGCCGTAAGCTACTACGGCGTCGCCATCGAAAAGCAGCTCGACCTCAAGGACAAGATCACCTGCCCCGTTGTGTTTCATTGCGGCGGCGAGGACGAACATGTGCCATTGGCGGCAGTGGAGGAGATCAAGGCCGCCTTCGCCGCCCGGGACGATGTGCTGGTGAACGTCTACGAGGGCGCACCGCATGCCTTTGCCAACAGCTTCCGCGAAACCTACGACAAGGCCGCGGCCGGCATGGCCCATTCCCGCACCGTCGCGTTGCTGCGCTCAGTCATGGGACCGGTCTATGACCTTGAGCATCTTTGGGACATGCACTGCTTCTACGAATTTGCAGAGCGTGATGTTGATGCGACCATGGCGACGATGGTGGCCCAACCTTACGTGAACCACGTGCCGACCATGACCGGCGGCGTCGGCTATACGGACTTGCACCGCTTCTACAAGAACCACTTCGTCAACTCGAACCCTGACGACACCCAGTTAATTCCGCTTTCCCGCACTGTTGGCGCCGACCGCGTGGTCGATGAAATGCTCTTCTGCTTTACCCATGACCGGGAGATCGACTGGATGCTGCCAGGCGTTGCGCCTACGGGCAAAAGGGTTGAAGTGCCGCTGGTCGCGATCATCAACTTCCGGGGCGACAAACTTTATCACGAGCATATTTACTGGGATCAGGCTTCAGTTTTGGTGCAAGTCGGATTGCTTGATCCGGCCAGGCTTCCGGTTGCCGGCAAATCTACTGCGGATAAAGTTCTCGACGAGGCGCGCCCCTCCAACGAGTTAATGGCCCGGTGGGCCGAGAGCGCGCCGCAGGCGGCGGAGTAGCCGGTATGGGACAGCAGCGGCTTCCGGGCGCATTTGGTGCTGAATTTACCGGCCTCGACCTTACAGGGCCGCTGGATGACGGGACGCTCAACGCCATCGTCCAGGCGATCTATGACCATCTGGTGGTGTGTATTCGGGATCAGGACCTGACCCCTGCCCAGTTCGCCGCCTTCGGCCGCCAGTTGGGTGAGCCCATGGTTCATGTGGAAAAAGACATCCTGGTGGACGGCGTGCCGGAGGTGCTGACCCTGTCAAACGCGGACGGCAGACCCGAGCGCCAACGCAACGGCGGCAACCACTGGCACACGGACCTGGTGTTCACAGAGTCACCGGCCAGCTTCACCATGCTCAACGCTGTGGCCGTGCCGCGGGTTGGCGGCGAGACCGGCTTCGCCGATCAATGTGCGGCCTATTCTGCACTGCCTGACGGTCTGCGCGATCAGGCGGAGAACATCACGGTCGCCCATTGTTACGAAGGACGGCGCGACGGCTCCTTTCCCACGGTCTATCACCCGCTGGTGCGCCCCCATCCGGTTACCGGCCGCAAGGCGCTCTATGGCGCCAACAGCACCTGTATTGGTATTCAGGGCATGGACGACGACGCGGCCGCGAAGGTGCTGGGCCAGTACCGTGAGTATGCGCTGGACGAGAGCGTTCAGTATTACCACCAGTATCAGGACCATGATGTGGTGATCTGGGACAACGCCCTGACCCTCCACACCGGCCCGCGCCTGGAACCTGCCGGCGGCGGCATTGACCCGCGCGTGATGAACCGGGTCAGCGTCCGCGGCTGGCCGACGGTGCATTAGATCTGTTTGTCGAAAAACCGGCTGCGGGCGATGGCGTTGGCTGATTTGCCCAGATAATCGCCGAAGGCGTTGCACGGACGGAAGCCATGGCTCTCATAGAGCGCCATGGCTGCCTCAAGCACGTCGCCGGTTTCCAGGCGTAACCACCCAACCCCAGACTGGCGCGCATCGGACTCGAGACGCTGCAGGATGGCCCGCGCGACGCCGCGGCCCCGTCCGGCAGGGCGGGTGTACATGCGCTTGATCTCGGCAAATTCTTCGAACAGGGCGACCGCGCCACAACCGACGGCGCCGCCATCAACCCGTGCCACATAAAAACGGACATGGGCCGCGAGAAGTTCATCCAGCTTCAGTCCATGTTGCTGCTCGGGCGGATAGCCTGCCGACAACTCGGCATCAAGCTCTGAAACCAGGTCACGGACCTCGGGCGTCAAGGCCGTCACCCGAGCGATGGTGAGATCGCCTGCCGGCACGGTTCAGGCTGCCTATTCGGCGGCCTGCGCCGTACGGCTGTCCTGCAACATGGTCTCGCCCATGTCGTTCCAGACCCGCTGGTCGGTGATCAGGCCATCTTTGACGGTGAAGCGGTCGATGAAACGGATGCCGCTGAAAGACTGTCCATCCAGCCATTCGCCCTTCAGGGTGCCGAAACAGTAGACCGTGGTGCCGTCCTCGCCGGGGGCGCTGTCGATCCGGTCAATTTCTTTGCCAACTCGGGAATATCGGTCCCGTGCCCAATGCAACACATCGTCGATGGAGGACATGGGGCCGGTGCCGGGAAAGGTCATGGTGCAGCCGTCGGCCAGAAGCGCTGTTGCCTTATCCAGCTCCCGCGCCTCCATCAGGGCCAGAAACTCGCGCACAACAGTCTCCGCGTCCCGCACCGGCGCGCCCGGTTGCCGGGCCACCCGTCCGCGCATATAGCCCGTTGCCGCCACCTCGTAGACATTGACGGTAATACCGTCCAGGGGTGCGGCGATGGTGGCGCGCACCGCGTCGGTCAGGCGCGTAGCCATCGCGACTTTGGTGTCGTCGTCATAGCCTTCCATCAATGTGATCGTGACGACCGGCATCGGACATCTCCTTTAATTATTGCCCACTCCACGGCGCTATGCAGACATCCGTGACTAGGTTTCGCCGAAATGGTATGTCACTATACCATTTAAATCCGGACGCCGCCCACGGCGGATATCAAAAGCCCGATCAGGGCCCGGATCAGGGGAGGACAGCATGGGCGACAAGGCCCGGCCTGAGCAGACATTTTTCGAGGACCCGGCGTTGGACCGGACCCTCGGCGTGGTCATGGCATTGGCCACAGAAGTCTATGTGCTGCGCGACCGGCTGCGTGCCGTGGAGGCCGAGTTGGTGACCAACGGAACCCTGGCCGAAGGGGCGCTGAACGCCGAACCATCCGCTGAAGAGCGCGCCGCCGTTGTCGCTGACCGGGACGCATTCGTCCGGCATTTGCTGGAGAACCTGAAGGGCGAGCAGGTCTCCCGCGGGGCGGCGTCATGACCACGCCGATTGATGATCGTAGTTTCACGGCCGCCCAGGACTTTCTGCTGGGCATGAAGTCGTGGTGGACCCGGGATCTGTATCCGACCCTCCAGGAAGACTTTGACCGGCGCGCTGCCAAAGCGGGATCGGAGCCTACAACCGTTGATGACGTGGACGCGCTGATCGGCGATACGGTGCTCTACCGCACCTATTCCTGGCTGGAGCGGCACCTGCAGCGTTTCAAGTATTCCGGCCGCTATGGCCTCCAGCCTTTCCACGATCAGGACCGGGAACGGCTGGTCGATGGCCTGGCCACGGAAGGCCTGCCTGAAGGCGCTCTTGACCTGGCTGATGATTTTGACGTGCCAAAATATTTCCGCGTCGTGGACATCCATCAGCATCCAGGCGGCGTCTGGAGCGACGAGATTGCGGGCTATGTTTATGAGCGCGGTGCACGTTCGACCACGCCGCTTGCCGGTAAACGCCACAAGGATCTGCACGACCGGTTGACCGACCGGGTGGAAGCGGGCGGCGTGCCACGGCGGTTGCTCGACATGGGCTGCGGCTTCGGCAAGAGCACCGGCCCCTTCATCGAACGGTTCCGCGATGCAGATATTGTCGGCGTGGATATAGCGGCGCCCTGCCTGAAGCTGGCCGCCCGCGATGCCGCGGCGGCCCAGGCGCGCCACGCGCGCTACGTGCAGGCTGATTGCACAAAGACGGACTTTGAGGACGAGAGTTTCGACCTCGTCACATCGACCATGCTGCTGCATGAGATGCCGCCCCCGGAGATCGAGAAGACCTTCCGCGAGGCGCACCGGCTGCTTGAACCGGGCGGCCGCATGGTGCACGTGGATTTCTACGATCTGCCGGACCCGTTCCGGCGCTATATTCACTATGGGCATGCCCGCCGCAACAACGAGCCCTATATGGAGCCCTGGGCCGAGATGGATGCGGTAGAACTGCTCGAGGAAACGGGATTCACCAACATCGAGATCCTGCCTTTTGAGGAATCCGACGGCACCCTCGCCGCAGATTACCCCTATTGGCGGTTTCCATGGACGCTTATCATGGCGGAACGGGCATAGCGTCCACCGGCGAAAGCCGGCGTTCACATCGTTCCGCAATTCGAATTGGCCCGACAAACAGACGGGCCGGCTAACAGGGAGGAACCTGGCAGATGAAGAAACTACTGACAGCCGCAGGAGCCGCGACAATCGCGGCCACCATGTCGGCAGGTCCCGCAAAGGCGGCGACCGAATTGACTCTCGTTTATCCGTTCCCGGATTTCCTGATCTACACAAAGCTGTGCAAGGATCTGGCCGCGCGCATCACCAAGGCCGGTATCAAGATCAAGGTGCTGCCGTTCAACTCGATCAAGATGTTCCAGCAGGCGCCTGCCGTCCGCAAGGGCCGCGTCGACATCACCTGCACGCCAAGTGCTTTCTGGGCTCGTGCCGTGCCTGAGAATGAAGCGATCTCCATTTCCAGCCAGACGCCGGAAATGGCCCGCAAAAATGGCGGCACCGCCATGATCGACCAGATCAACCAGAAATATTTCAATGTGAAATATCTGGGTTGGACCAGCCCCGGGGGCCGTTTCCGGATCTACATGAAAAACCCGCCGAAGTTCAAAAACGGCATGCTCGATCTGGCTGGCGTGAAGATGCGCGATAACCCGATCTACGGTGCGTTCTTCCGGGCATTGAAGGCGAAGACTCACCCGATGCGGGCGACCCAGGTCTATGCTGCCCTTGAAAAAGGTGTGGTTGATGCCAGCGCCTGGGCCACCATTGGCCTGAAAGGCCTGAAATGGGACAAGTTCCTGCGCCACGCCGTGGAGCCGGAATTCTATTCCACCGACATCGCCTGGATCATCAATCTGGACAGGTGGAAGAAATTGAGCGCGAAAGAAAAGAACATCCTGCAGAGCCAGGTCATCATGGCGGAAACCCGCCACCGCAAAATCCTTGAGGGGCTGGCCAAGAAAGAGCGCGCCACGCTGATGAAAGAAGGCATGAAGTTCTACAGCGTGCCGAACGCCAAGGTCTATTCCAAGCTGGCTCTCTCCTCCGCAACGGCGCGGATGATGGGGCGCTTGAAGAAAGCTGGCCGGCCGACCGCACACGTGAATAAACTTATCGGTCTGTACCAGAAGTAGACTTTCGGTGAAGCGATAGGAGCGGCGCCGGATCACCCGGCGCCGCTCTTTATGCGGGGCGTATCGGCAATGGCCAGTTTGAAAGCTCTCGACCGTGCCTGGGGCGGAGTCCTATGGGTGCTGATGGCGCTGACAGCCGTTTACATCGGCTTGATGATGATTGGCATCGTCTACATCACGTTATTCCGCACATTCGGTTGGTCCTATTTTGGCGGCGTTCACACCTTCATCGAATATGGCTTCATCTATTGCCTGTTTATGGGGTCGCCCTGGCTGATTCGTAACCGAAGCCATATCTATATTGAACTTCTGACCGCGGCCGTGAGCGACCGAATTCGAGATGGTTTGTCCCGGCTGATCGCTTTGATCTGCTGTGTCTTCTGCCTGGCCTGGACCTGGTACACTTGGGGCCTGTTCGCCGAGCATTGGGGCGACGTGATGGCCTTCGACGAACTTCGCGATCAGGAAATTCGCCGTTGGATCACGACCATCGCATTTCCGATCGGGTTCCTGCTGATGGCGATTGAATTTGGCCGGTTTGTGGTCGTGGCAGAGCCAATGCATATTGGCGAGGCAGGGGTTGCCAGCGACAGGGCGGAGCTGGAAGAAACCAAACGTGCCTTGGGTGAGGACCGCTAAATGGAATGGTATTGGGTTCTCGCCGCGCTTCTGGGCTCGATTCTATTTTTGATGTTTGTGGGCGTCCCGGTCGGGTTGTCCTTCATCATCGTCTGCACAATCGCCGCCTTTTTTATCTATGGCCGCTTCGACAGTTTTGACGGCAATGTCGCTGCCTCTATTGAGCAACTGACCGACAACGCGTTCGCCAATATGGCGATCTTCGCGATTGTTCCCATACCCATGTTCCTGTTGATGGGCGAGTTGTTTTTCCAGACCGGCCTCGCCGGCAGGATGTTCAACGCAATCGACACGTTGATGGGGCGCGTGCCGGCGCGCCTGTCCTACGTCACCGTGGCGGGCGGCACTGCATTTGCCACGCTTTCGGGCTCCTCAATGGGGTCGACCGCGCTTTTGGGCACTCTGATGGTCCCGGAGATGTCCAAGCGCGGGTACAAGAAAAAGATGTCGATCGGGCCGATTCTCGGCACCGGTGGGCTGGCGATGTTGATCCCGCCGTCGGCGCTGGCCGTCCTGCTTGGCACCATCGCGGAAATCGACATTGGCCGTCTGCTCATTGCCGGGATCGTTCCGGGACTTATTCTGGCGGTTTTCTACGCCGTTTTGATCTTTGTCATGGCAGCACTGGATCCCGAAGCAGCGCCTTCCTACGACGTTGACTATGTGCCGTGGGGCCGCCGCCTGCTTCTGTTCATGACCGACGTCGTGCCGATGGTGTCGATCATCTTCCTGGTGATCCTGTTGATTATGTTTGGAGTCGCAACGCCCTCGGAGTCGGCGGCCTATGGCTCCCTTGCCGTGGTGCTGCTCGCGATCGGCTATTTGTTCGTGGCCCCGCTGATTGGCAGCATGATTGGGTCAGACGAAAGCCGCACGAACGCGCGTAAGGCAGTCGCTGTGTTCCTGCCCACATTCGCGAAGTCATTGTGGCGGTCCTTGTGGGGTGCGGGCCGCGTGACCGTGATCGCGCTGCTGATCCTGTTCGGTTCGTCGATCTTTTCGAACGTGTTTGCGGCTTCTGGTGCCAATCAGGCGTTGATCAAGTGGGTCGTCGCATTTGACGTCTCCGACCTGGTGCTCCTGCTGTGCATGTTCGGCATTCTGCTGCTGCTCGGCATGTTCATGGATCAACTGGCCATGATGCTGCTGACCGTGCCAATTTTCTTCACCCTGCTGAAGACGCCGGAAGGCGGACAGCTCGCAGCGCTGACCTTCGATATGCCGGAGAACATGCGGGTGATCTGGTTTGGCGTCATCATGTTGCTGGCGCTGGAGATAAGTTTCACCACGCCACCCTTCGGTCTGTTGCTGTTCGTGATGAAGGGCGTGGCGCCGCCCGGCACCAGCTTTGTTGAAATCTGTCTGGCCGCGATCCCCTTCATGGCCTGCGCCATGCTGCTGGTCGCACTAATTGTGATGTTCCCGGATATAGTGCTCTGGCTGCCCTTCCTGGGCAGCGGATAGGCGGAGTCCGTCTTTTTTTGCCGGCTTTTTACCGGAGCTTGATGACGATTTTTCCGCGGGTGTGACCGGTCTGGCTGCGGGCGTAGGCTGTATCGGCCTCATGCAGCGGATAGGTCTCGGTCACCTGGGCGCGCACCGCGCCCGCGGCGGCCAGTTCTGCAACTCGCTCAAGCTTCTCGCGGCTGGTCCGGACCGGCGCGAGCAACACCATGATATCTTCACGTGGCGGTGTGTCCGGCAGTGGCGCGGCGTTCAGATAGACCAGCGCGCCATCCGGCTTCAGGCAAGCCTGTGAGTCCTGGTGGGTCGATCCTCCCACCGTGTCGAACACCACATCGCAGTCCAATGCCCGCTGCGGCCAGTCGCTCAGCTTGTAGTCAATGACCTTTGACGCGCCCAGACTGCGCACATAGTCGGTGTTGCGTGCGCTGGCGGTGGCGAGGACTTCGGCACCTCGGTCCACCGCATACTGAATTGCCAGTGAGCCGACGCCGCCGGCGCCGGCATGAACCAGAACCCGCATGCCGCGGAATACCGGAGCAGTTTCCTCGAGCGCAGCCAGCATGCTGAGGCCGGAGACGCCCAGGGAGGCTGCTTCTTCGTGGGTGAGCGCGTCCGGTTTCTTGGCCACCAGATCAGCTTCGATCGCCACTAGTTCCGCCTGGGTGCCATCCCGCAACGGGTTGGCCAGACCAAATACTGGGTCCCCCGGTTGCAATCCTGTGACCTCCGACCCGACCTCCCGCACGACGCCGGACATGTCCCGGCCCATCACATGGGGCAATGGCACGTCAAAAAAGCGCAGCACGCGCCCTTCGCGCATCTTCCAGTCGATCGGATTGACGCTTGCGGCATGCACTTCCACCAGCACATCGCCCGGGCTGGGGGCGGGGTCTGGTATTTCGGCAAGCTCCAGAACCTCCGGGCCGCCGTATTTCCTGATGATCAGTGCTTTCATGGGTGCCGCGTGCGTGGTGATGCTGGTTCAGGACCAAATGGTATGTCATTATACCATTTAAGTGAGGGAGCCATTGATCCTGTGTTGACGACGTGACTGCGCTTCGCAAAGCCTCCGCCAAGCCCGGCGGCGATGATGCCCGGGCAATGCCTGTTCAGGCGCCGGACAGGCGCGCGCAGACGCCTTTGTATCATCGTATCTATCTGGTGCTCCGTGACGGAATTGTTAATGGCGCATACCCACATGGGTCGATCCTGCCGAGCGAGCAGGAACTGACTGCACTCTACGGCGTCTCCCGCATCACAACCAAGCGCGCATTGAACGAACTTGCGGCCGATGGCCTCGTGTCGCGCGAGCGGGGCCGGGGGACGCGGGTTACGTTCGATACGGCGGCGCATCCGGTCATGGCGTCGGTAGACGGGCTCTACCGCAATCTCGTGATTATGGGCCGTGAAACCCAGGTGAAGTTGATTGCCTTTGACTATGTGCCGGCATCGCCTGATGTGGCGCGGGAACTGGGCTGCGATATTGGCGAGTCGGTCCAGAAGGCGCGCCGGGTCCGCAGCGTCGACGGCGCCCCTTTCTCGCACCTGACCACCTGGGTGCCGGAAGACATAGGCCGGTCCTACGACGAGGCTGATCTGGCGGCCAAGCCGATGCTCGCGCTGCTGGAGCGTTGCGGTATTCAGATTTCCGGCGCGGTGCAGACGCTGTCCGCCTGCCTGGTGGACGGAGAGATCGCAGGGCTGCTGGATGTAGATGTCGGCGGCCCCCTGCTGCAGGCGACCCGCACTGTCCGTGATCAGAACGGGCGGGCTGTGGAGCATCTGGTCGCCCTCTACCGGCCGGACCGATATCAGTATCACATGGACCTGCGGCAAGTGCTGGAGGAGCCCGCCGGGGCCTGGACCGCGGCGGAATAGGAGCGACTGCATGGCGATGACATTGGCTGAAAAGATCTGTGCCCACGCCGCGGGGCAGGCGCAGGTGACCTCCGGGGAGATTGTCACCGCCAGGGTGGATCTCGCGATGATTCACGATTCGGGCGGACCACGTCGGGTGAAGCCGATGCTGGAGGAACTCGGCGTCGGCGTCTGGGACCCATCAAAAGTAGTGCTGATCAGCGACCATTATGTGCCTGCGGTGGACGCGGAAAGCGCCGCCATTCTGGATCTGACGCGCAAATGGGCCGCGGCCAACGACATCGACAATTTTCACGACATGCAGGGCATCTGCCACGTGGTCCTGCCGGAGCGGGGCCATCTTCGTCCGGGCATGTTCGTGGCCGGCGGTGACAGCCATTCGACGACGGGAGGCGCCTTCGGTTGTTTCATGATCGGCATCGGCGCGACCGAGATGGCGGGCGTGCTCGCCAGCGGCGAAATCTGGGCGCGCGTGCCGCCAACGATTCGGCTGGAATGGAACGGCATGCTGGGTCTGGGTGTGGTGGCCAAGGACATGATGCTCGCCATGTGTGGCCGGTTGGGCATGGCGATGGGCAACTACAAGGCGATCGAGTTCTGTGGCTCCACCGTTGACGGTCTTTCCATGACCGAGCGGATGGTGATGTCGAATATGGCGGCGGAACTGGGCGGCAAGGTCGGTCTGATCGCGCCCGACCAGACCACGGTGGACCATATCACCGCTGCCGGCGGCGACGCCGGTGAATGGCAACAATGGGTCAGCGATCCGGACGCGGAGGTTGAAGCGCATCACGTGTTTGATGCGGACGGCCTGGCGCCCCATGTAGCCGCGCCCCACAGCCCGGAGAACAGTGCGCCAGTCACCGAGACCGAGCGCGCGCGCATCGACCAGGCGTATATCGGCGCCTGCACCGGCGCCAAGCTGAGTGACCTTCACATGGCCGCCGAAGTACTGCGCGGCCGGAAAGTGGCAAAGGGCGTGCGGCTGCTGATCGCGCCGGCGTCTACCCGGGTTACTGCAACGGCAGCCGCCGACGGCACGCTCGCCATTCTGGGCGAGGCCGGCGGCATCGTCATGCCGAGTGGCTGCGGCGCCTGCGCGGGCTATGGCGCGGGCGTGCTGGCCGAAGGAGAAGTTTGCATCTCGTCCACGGCACGAAATTTCAAGGGCCGCATGGGCCACGCCGAAAGCCAGGTCTATCTGGCCTCGCCTTACACCGTTGCGGCGGCGGCCGTTACCGGGGAGATTACCGATCCGCGCGAATTCCTGATGGAGCAAGCGGCATGAGTGGGCTCACCCGCCAGGGCTACGCCTGGGTCTTCGGCGGTGGCATCGATACGGACGTATTGGCCCCCGGTGTCTATATGAAAGGCTCGATTGAGGAGATGGCCAAACACTGCCTCGAGGCCGTGGACCCGACCTTCGCACCCAACGTTGCGCCGGGCGATGTCGTCGTCGGCGGTGACGCGTTCGGCATGGGTTCTTCGCGCGAACAGGCAGTGATGGTGTTGAACGTCCTGCAGGTGGGCGCCGTCATCGCCAGGAGCTTCGCCCGCATCTTCTACCGCAACGCCATGAACCTGGCGCTACCGGCCCTGATATGTCCGGAGGCGGACACGATCCAAGCTGGTGACCAACTGGTGGTGGACCCGGGCGCAGGCACGGTTACCAACACAACGCAGGACCGCACGCTCGCCTGTGATCCGATCCCACCCCATCTGATGGCGATGATCGAGGATGGCGGCCTGCTGCCTCATCTGAAGAAACGTTTGCATAGCGAGGCGGCATGAACATCGCGACCCCGCCCTTCCGGACCCTCCGTGCGCTTGTAGAGGCGCCGGAGATTCTGATCGCCCCGGGCATCTACGACGGGCTCACGGCCCTGGCGGCTGAACAAGCGGGGTTTGATGCGGTCTACCTGTCAGGCGCGAGCATCGCCTATACCCGCTTTGGCCGGCCGGATATTGGGCTGGTCTCCATGTCCGAGGTGGCGGAGACGCTGGCGCCGATCCGCGAGCGGGTGGACCTGCCGGTGATCGTCGATGCAGACACCGGCTTTGGCAACGCGCTCAATGTGATCCGCACGGTCAAGCTGTTCGAGCGGCTCGGCGCGTCGGCCCTGCAGCTGGAAGACCAGACCATGCCCAAGCGCTGTGGGCACCTGCGGGACAAGTCCGTGGTCTCCACGGCGGAGATGGTCGGCAAGATCAAGGCGGCCCTGGATGCGCGCGACAGTGCAGAAACGCTGATCATCGCCCGAACCGATGCGGTGGCAGTGGAAGGACTTGAACCGGCGCTCGACAGGGCGTCGGCCTATGCCGAGGCGGGCGCAGATATCCTGTTCGTGGAAGCATTGACCTCTGAAGCGGACATTGCCGCCACCATGGAGCGGCTGAAAGGCCGCGCACCGCTGATGGCGAACATGGTGGAAGGCGGCAAGACGCCGGTGAAGTCGGGCGAAGACCTGCAGGCCATGGGCTATGACATGGCGATTTTTCCCGGTGGCACCGTGCGCGCTGTAGCGGCGCAACTGACAGAGTATTACGGCAGCCTCAAAAGCCACGGAACAACGACGCCTTTCCGCAACCGAATGCTGGACTTTGATGGCCTGAACGGCCTGATCGGTACCCCTGAAATGCTCGAACTGGGCAAGAAATACGAGGAAGAGTGATGGAAGAATCAGATCTCACGCCGCGGGAATATTACGCGCAGATCAAGTCGAACCCGGCGCGGGCCAAGTTCGGTTTCGGCCGGAAGCCAGTGCTGGTGAACATCGATCTGCAGAAGTCCTATACGGCGGTCGGTGAATTCAAAACCGCCTACGAGACCGATCCCAAACAGCTCGACTATGTGAACGAACTGGCGGCGATCTGCCGGTCGAAGAAACTGCCGGTGGTCTGGACCCACGTGGCGTATATGGACTCCGGTGAGGATGCAGGCGTCTGGGGGACCCGCACGGACACACCGGATTCGCTGCAGAATATCAAGAAGGGCTCGCGCAGGTCGGAGTTCGATGACCGGCTCGAGATCGATCACGACAACGACGTTATCTACAACAAGCGCATGCCGTCGGCCTTCCACGAGACATCGCTACAATCGCTTCTCGTTTGGCACAAGGCCGATACGCTCATCCTGACCGGCGGCTCTACGTCGGGCTGCGTGAGAGCAACTGCTGTCGATAGCCTGGCGCATGGCTACCGGACGATCGTTGCCGAGGAATGCGTTGCCGACAAACACGAGATCCCGCATTTCGCCAACCTGTGCGACATGCTGATGAAGTATGCGGACGTAGAGCCGGTGGACGTGGTCAAGGAGTATCTTGAGGGCTACGTGGCCCTGAACGACTAAACCGCCCGAATCAACCGACGATTGAAGCGAACGACTAACTGCCATGACTGAGCAAAAAGCAGATCCCGGTCTTTACGACTACCTGCCGTGGAACGACCGGCCCCGCGTGAGCTGGCCCAATGGCGCCCGTGTCGCCTTCTGGGTCGCGCCCAACATCGAATATTATGAGTTGGAGCCGCCGCTAAATCCGAAGCGGAAGGCCTGGGCGCGGCCGGCGCCTGATGTGATTCCCTATGCCCAGCGGGACTATGGCAACCGGGTCGGCCACTGGCGGTTGATGGAAGTGATGGACAGGTGCGGTGTACGCGGCAGCGTCTCGCTCAACGTGGCGCTCTGCGATCATCATCCGGAGATCATCAAGGAGTGCGTTGCCCGCGACTGGGAGTTCTATTCCCACGGTATCTACAACACCCGTTACTGCTACGACATGGATGAGGCGCAAGAGCGCGCGATTATCGAGGACGCCATCGAGACCGTGCAAAAGCACACGGGGCAGATGATCGCCGGCTGGCTCGCGCCGGCCCTCACCCATACCGAGCGGACCATGGATCTGCTGGCGGAGTATGGTCTCAAATACACATGCGATCTTTTTTGTGACGACCAACCCCAGCCCGTGAAAGTGCGGGACGGGCGCTTCATCTCGATTCCCTACTCGCTCGAGATGAACGACATCATTGTCTACAACGTCCACAACCATCCGCCGCGCCGCTATGCGGACATGCTGAAGACCAACTTTGACCGGCTGTACCAGGAAGCGGCGGACGAGGACGGACCTGGCGGCACGGTCATGTGTATTCCGCTGCACGCTTACGCCGTTGGCACACCCCACCGCATCGACGCCTTTGCCGAGGCGCTGGAATACATCACCGGCCACGACGACGTCTGGGTCACCACCGGGCGCGAGATTGCCGACTGGTACCTGCAAAACCATTATGACGAGGCGGAGGCCGCGATTGTCTCGCATCGCGAAGCATATGGCAGCGCTCTGGGGGATGCGGCATGACCCTGGATCCCAAATATCTCGAATACCCCAAGCGCGCTCATGGCATGGACCACGACTGGTACGAATGGACCATGCAGCCGGACCGGCCCAAGGTGGCATGGCCAGACGGCAACCGACTGGCCTTCTTCTGTGTCATGGCCCTGGAGTTTTTCCCCCTGAACCCACCGGCTGAGCCCTTCAAGGCGCCGGGCGGGATGTCCACCCCCTATCCAGACCTGCGCCACTACACCTTGCGTGACTATGGCAATCGGGTTGGCGTATTCCGCGTGATGGCGGCCTTGGAACGCGCCGGTGTGACGCCAACGGTCGCGATCAACTCGAAGGTGGCGGAGCGCTATCCGTGGATTCTGAAACAGATATCCGAACGTGGCTGGGAAGTGATCGGCTACGGCGTCGATATGGGCCGCTTGCACCATGGCGACATGGACGAGGCAGCGGAGCGTGCGCAAATTCAGGAGGCGCTGGGTGTGCTGCGGGGCGCCGGGTTGACGGTCACCGGCTGGGCCTCTCCTGCCAAGTCCCAGTCCATGAATACGCTCGACCTGCTGGCTGCAGAGGGCGTCGGCTATGTCACGGACTGGATGAGCGACGAGATGCCGTTCCCGCTGACCACAAAGAATGGTCCGCTTTGGTCGCTGCCTTTGCAGCACGAAATGGACGACCAGACCCTGATGCTGCATTACCAGCATACCGAGGAGCAATTCAGCGAACAGGTCTCGGACCAGGCGGATGTGCTCAGCCGGGAAGCGACCGTCAATGACGGCCGCATGATGACCCTGATGATCCACCCCTGGATGAGCGGACAACCGCATCGCATCGGCGCATTGGAAAATGCCCTCGGCCACGTCATGTCTATCCAAGGCGTCTGGTCGGCGTCCGGTTCGCAGATCTTGGCGGCGGCAAAACCCTGACCATCGCCTGGTCCGCGACGGGAATTGCGCTTCCTTCACAATTGCGGCCAATGACAAATCAGAAGAGAGACACGAGATGACATACGCTGTTTATCAAGCGACGCCGTCGCGGGCGCTGCGCGTTGGTTGGGCCATGGCCGAACTGGGGCTCGAATTCGAAGAACGGGACTACGAGACCGCGATGGAAAGTGGCGAAATGTCGAAGCTGCACCCGCTCAGCAAGATGCCGGTGTTGGTGGACGATGGCCGGCCTCTCTTCGAATCAGCCGCGATCTGCACCTGGCTCGCCGACAGCCATGCCGACAAGGGCCTGATCCCCGCCGCCGGCACGTGGGAGCGAGCGTTGCATGACCAATGGGTCAGCTACGCGCTGACCGAAGTGGAGGCCTATCTCTGGCACAGCTACCGCAACATGGTTCGGCTGCCGGAAGAGGAGCGGGTCGCCGAGATCCTGCCGCAGAATGCGGCCCAGGTGACCGCCGCGGTTGCAGGAATTGACCGGAAGCTCAAAGATCAACCCTACCTGCTGGGCGACGAGTTCCAGATAACCGACATCATCGTCGGCTTTACGGTCAATTGGGCGGTACGGATGAAAATGGCGGACGGGTTCGACAACCTGGCGGCCTATCGTGAGCGCCTGATGGCGCGGGAGCATTGTCCCCTCGTCGCCTAGCGTGGTCTTGCTTTACTTAACGATCTTATTAATTAAGGCGTGAACTGGAATTTGCGGCCAGGTGGCCGCCAGGAGATGTGCCATGGATATCACCCTCTACGAATTTGAGCCGACCCGATCCGCCCGCGTGCGCTGGGTGTTACAGGAACTCGATTTGCCGTTCGAATCGATCAGCAGCCCCAAGCTTGCAGGCTCCGAGGAAATCGAATTCATTCATCCGCTGCGAAAGTTGCCGGCAGTGCTGATTGATGGCGAGCCAATGTTCGAATCCGCGGCCATCTGCACATTTCTCGCCGACGCGCACCCGGACAAGGGGCTGATCGCACCGGCTGGCACTCGCCTGCGCGCGCTGCACGAGCAATGGTCCTATTTCTGCATGACCGAGATCGAGCCCCATTCCTGGAGCACCTTCCGCAACACGTTCCTCTACCCGGAAGAGCGGCGGGTGCCGGACATCATCAAGCAGAATAATTTCGAGTTGGGACGCAGCCTGAAGGCGCTGAACAATGCCCTGGAGGGCAAGACATACATATTGGGTGATGATTTTCAGGTAACCGACATCATCGTCGGCTATGCGGTCAACGGCGCCCGGCGCCGCCGAAATTTCGGCGACGACTTGCCAAATTTGCTGGCCTGGAATCATCGCTTGCTGGAACGGCCGAACAGCCCTTTGATCGCTGAATTGATGGACTGACAAATCTCTTCTCTTCCCTTGTGTGAAGACCCCGCTTGCTGAAACCGGCGAATACACCTACATCGGCCGCCATGGACCCCGCAGCAGCAGACCAGGCCATAGGCGCTATACGTGATTGGCTGATCACGGAGGGCCGCTTCATCGATGGCACGGGCAGCTTTGACGAAGCCTTTGTCCTGGAATTGCGCGCCCGTGGCCTCCCGATCGACCGTTTCACGACGGGCGTGCCCAGTCTGCATCCCAATGTGGATTCATTCTCCACCCTTTGGGAACCTGAGAGCGGCATCAGTTTTCGCACTTATCGTCAGGAAGACGATCCCTCCGGCAGTTATCGGCGCAGCCCGATTTACCTGGCCTATGACGAGGCCAGGATCACCCGTATTGACCTGACCGCGCTGCCTGCATCGGACGAATACTCATTCGTCGATGACCTCCGACAACAAGGTTTCCAGGAATACATCGTCTTTCCGGTGCCCTTCTCGGACCGCACCAACAAGGCGGTAACCTACTGCACCCGCAGGGAGGGTGGCTTTACGGACAACGAGTTCACGGCGCTGGATAACATTTGCGACACGCTGGCGATCGTCCTCGAGGCCCGATATCTCCGTCACATGGCAGGCACACTGATGGACACCTATGTTGGCCCCATTGCCGGCCGGCGCGTGCTCGACGGGCAGATCAAGCGCGGGGCTGGCGAGACCATCCGGGCGGCGATCTGGTTCTGCGATCTCAAGGGCTTCACCAGCCTCTCGGAATTGCTCCCCCGGCAACAACTGATCGATATGCTGAACGCCTATTTCGATACGGTGACACCGGCGATTGAAGAGGCGGGTGGTGAGATTCTGAAATTCATCGGTGATGCGGTCCTGGCAATATTCCAACCGTCAGATGGCGACGAAGCCGCTGCCACGGCGAAGGCGCTGAAAGCTGCCCGTGCCGCGACCCAGGCGCTACTGGACACCAACGCCCACCGGCGCGAGATGGACCAGCCTGAAATCGGCTGCGGCATCGCCCTGCATTTCGGGGACGTCCATTATGGCAATGTAGGGGGTGAAAACCGGCTCGACTTTACTGTCATCGGCCCGGCCGTGAATCTGGCCAGCCGCATCGAAGGTCTGACCCGGGATCTGAAACGCCCGGTACTGGTTTCTTCTGAGTTTGCCGCGCTGAGTGACGATAGCTTTGAATCCATGGGAGAATTTTCGCTCAAGGGTATCGGCGAAAAGCGCGCCGTCTATGCACCGCAATAGACGGCTATGAACCAACCTCCCACCTCAATCTCGCAGACCAGCGCCGTCAGCTGGGGCATCGGCTTCATGATGGCGGCGATGCTGATGTTCGCCAGTGTCGATGTGCTGTCCCGGCATCTGACCCAGACCTATGCTGTGCCGCAGATCCTGATGGTGCGCTTCGTGTTGTTTTTTGCCTTTGCCGTGGTGCTGATCAGGCCGCGAAATCTCAGGGCGGCGTTCAGATCCCGCCGGCCGCGCCTTCAGATCCTGCGCGGCTGCATCATGGTCGCGGAAATCGCAGTGTTTACCCTGGGCCTCCGCCACCTGCCCCTGGCCGACATCCACTCCGTCGCCGCCGCCGCACCTCTAATTGTTGTGGCGCTGGCAATCCCCATGTTGGGGGAGAAGGTTGGCTGGCACCGCTGGGCCGCCGTCCTGACGGGCTTTGTCGGCGTGCTGATCATCGTCCGGCCCGGATTCGGCGAGGTGAATGAATATATTGGTTACGCCATTCTGGGGACCTTGCTCTGGGGCCTGTATCAAACCATGTCGCGGCTGGTTGCCCGCTACGATGACCACAACACCACCTTCATCTACACAGCGACGATTGCGTTAGTCGCTTCATGCGCGGTGGGCCCATTCTTCTGGCAACCGGTGGATTGGGAAGGATGGGGCTGGCTGGTGCTTAGCTCCATATTCGGTGGCGCGGCGCACTATCTCCTGATTCGCGCAACAGCGGCGGCTGAAGCATCCCTTCTGCAGCCGTTCAGCTACACCCTGGTGCTTTGGGCCACGCTCCTGGGGTTCCTGGTATTTGGCGAATATCCCGATGAGTGGACGCTCATCGGCGCGGCGGTCATCGTCCTCGCCGGGCTCTATGCCATGCACCGCGAACGGGCGGCGATAACGCGCAAAACGCCCTCTCCATAAGGCCGCGATTCCGGTTCCCCCAGACGCCGCCGCCGGGCTAGACTGGCGGTGATGATCAAGGTTGAAAACGTCTCGAAGTCCTTTGGGGGGATTCAGGCGGTTCGGGACTGTTCCCTTGAGGTGGCGCGGGGCACGATCACCGGGCTGATCGGTCCCAATGGCGCTGGTAAATCCACCCTGTTCAACACCATTGCCGGGGTGTTTCCACCCACCTCCGGGCGGGTGATTCTGGACGGCCAGGATGTCACCGGCCGCAAGCCCCATGAATTGTTCGGGCTAGGCCTGGTGCGGACCTTTCAGATTGCCCATGAATACGCAACCATGCCAGTGATCGAAAACCTGATGGTCACGCCGCCCGGCCAAAGCGGCGAGAGCATTTTCAGGGCGATGCTGGGCGGCAGCCAAATGCGCCGGGAAGAAGCGGAACTGCGGCAGACTGCAGAAGAAGTCCTCGATTTCCTCAAACTGACCCACGTGAAATACGAGTTGGCGGGCAATCTTTCCGGCGGTCAGAAGAAATTGCTGGAACTGGGCCGGACGATGATGACTGACGCACGCGTCGTGCTGCTCGACGAAGTTGGCGCTGGCATCAATCGCACTTTACTGGGCGATCTGGCCAAGAATATCCGGCGTTTGAACGAAGAGCGCGGCTATACCTTTTTCGTAATCGAGCACGACATGGATCTGATCGGCGACTTGTGCGACCCGGTGATCGTGATGGCCGAAGGCACCGTGCTCACCCAAGGGGATATGACGGACATACGCGCCGACAAACGCGTGATCGAGGCCTATCTGGGCCATAGCGATCAACCTGAAGCCGTGGCGGACGCCTGATGCTGTCTGCGACCGGGATGATCGGCGGGTATGGTGGTGCGGATATCCTGCATGGCCTGGATGTGGAGGTCTCGGAAAAGGAGATCGTCGTCATCATCGGTTCCAATGGCGCCGGAAAATCCACGGCGATGAAGGCAATCTTCGGGCTTGTGCCCCTGCGCGAAGGCCGCGTCACCCTGAAAGGGGAAGACATTACCAACGCGCCGCCGGATGAATTGGTGCCCCGCGGAATGGCCTATGTGCCCCAGGAGCGGAATATCTTTCCGTCGCTGACGGTGCACGAAAACCTGGAGATGGGCGCCTATATCCGGCAGGACAATTTCGGTCCGGTCCTGGACCGTGTCTACGACCTGTTTCCGGCGCTGCAGGAAAAACGCAAACAGGCTGCTGGCGAGCTCTCTGGCGGGCAACGTCAGATGGTGGCGTTCGGCCGGGCCCTGATGACCGAGCCGGACCTGCTGCTGCTGGATGAACCGACCGCCGGCCTGTCGCCGCTTGTCATGGGCGAAATCTTCGAAAAGATCATCGACGTCAACAAGTCCGGCGTCAGCATCCTGATGGTCGAACAAAACGCCCGCCATGCGCTGCAGATTGCCGACCGGGGCTATGTGCTTGCCACCGGCCAAAACCTGTATATCGACACTGGCGCGAGCCTGCTGGCCAATCCCGAGGTCGCCGAGTCCTTCCTGGGCGGAAAGCGGGCAGATGCTTGAGCTGATCAACTTTTATCTGATCCCGGCATTGGTCCTGGGCTGCATCTACGCCCTGGGCGCCATCGGCATTTCGCTGCTCTATTCGATTCTGCGTTTCGCCCATTTCGCCCACGGCGACTTGATGACCATCGGCGCCTACATTGCCTTCGGCATGATCCTTGGCGTGGAATTGATTGTCTTTGCCAATGCGGACCCGGATGTCACCGTAAGTTTCCTGGCCAAACTCGTTTCGATGCTGCCGTTCAGCCTGGTACTGGCGATCCTTGCCGGCATGTTCCTGGAAAAGCGCGGTTTCGGGCCCTTTACCTACTGGCGATCGCTGTTCACCATCGTCGGCACTGTCGCGTTGGCCTTTCCGCTGGTCTGGGCTCTGGACCTGATGACGCCGTTGGCGGCAGATGAAGACTTCGAGCTTGATGCGGAATTCAAGGTGTTGGCGGTGCTGCCATTCGCTGTCGTGCTGGCGGTATACATGGCGCGTCTGCTGGACCGGCTGTTCTACAAGCCCTTCCGCAGTTCCAAGCCCATCATCATGGTGATTGCATCCTTCGGCGTGGCGTTGATCCTGCGTTCGCTGGTGCAGATGTTCTTCGGCGTCGAGGATGAATCCTACGCGGTTGGCTACATCGCCCGCCCGCTTGAGATATTCCTGCCCCTGCGGATCATCGAGCGGCATCTCTATATCTTCGGCATGACAGTCATCCTGATGCTGGCGCTGCACTACCTGCTCACCCGAACCCGCACCGGCAAGGCCATGCGGGCCATGAGCGATGACGCTGACCTTGCCCGCGTTACTGGCATCAATACCGAGCAGGTGGTCATGTGGACCTGGATCGTGGGCGCCGGGCTGGCTGCTATCGCCGGTGTCCTGTTGGGCATGGACGCGCCGGTCAAGCCAGTCATGGGCTGGGATATGCTACTGCCGATTTTTGCGGCCGCCATTCTCGGTGGGTTGGGCTCGCCGTATGGCGCGATTATCGGCGGTCTTGTGATCGGCGGTATGGAGGAACTCAGCACATTCCATTGGTGGCTGAGCGACGAGCCGCTGGTCCCTGGCGCCTACAAGACGGCAATCGCCTTTGGCGTGATGGTGATCATGTTGATCTTTCGGCCCCAGGGATTGTTCAAGGGTAGGGTGCTGTAATGGACTTACTCGCTTTCGGATTGCTGTTTCTGATTCAGACCGTGCCCTATGGGATTGCGGTTCTTGGCCTTAACATCAACTGGGGCTTTACGGGACTGTTCAATGTGGGCGTCGCTGGTTTCTATGCGGTGGGTGCCTATACCTCCGCCATCCTGACGGCGCCGGAGCAGTTGCACAGTATTGCCTTTGGCTTGCCGGCGGGTGTTGGCTGGCTCGCGTCCATGCTGACCGCCGCAATTGTCGCCTACGCCATCGGCAAGATCTGCCTGCGTCTGCGGAGCGATTATCTGGCCATTGCCACCATCGGCATCGCGGAAATTCTGCGCCTGGTGATCAAGAATTACCAGGATCTGACGGGCGGCACCTACGGTATTCAGAACCTGCCGCGCCCCTTTGAATTTGTTGGCGGGTACGGTGCCGATCTGGCGTTTCTGGCCGTCGGCATCGTCATCGTCGCCGTCCTCTACATCCTCATCGAGCGCATGTGGCGGTCACCCTGGGGGCGGGTGATGCGTGCGATTCGGGAGAATGAAGTTGCGGCGGCGGCTGCCGGCAAGAATGTTGAAGCCTTCCGGCTGGAGGCGTTTGTAGTCGGCTCCGCGCTGATGGGCCTGGCCGGTGCGATTGCCGTTCATGCGTCCAAGTCCGTGGGCATCGAAGGCACCGAGCCGCTGGAGGTTACCTTCCTGCTGTGGGTGATGCTGATTGTTGGCGGCAGCGGCAACAACAAGGGCGCGCTTATCGGGGTCGTGCTGATCTGGGCGCTTTGGAGCATTCTGCCGGACTTCATCGCCGCGGGATTTCTTCCCCTGATAGAAAGCGCCTTCGACTTGTCGGAGGAGAATGTGGAAGACGTGAGCCGCCGTATCCCCTATGTCCGATTGTTCCTGATTGGCGTGCTTTTGCAGGTGGTGCTGCAGAAATTCCCCGGCGGTCTGTTGCGAGAGAAGGCGCCTTCCCTGGCCAAACAGCCCGCTTCCTGACCCGGCGGGCCCGCTAGATGCCCGCAAGAAGAAAGGCCCCTGCGATGCAGGGGCCTTTCGGCATTTTCGGGCGCCGCCTGAGGGCGGCACCCGTTTACTTGCGCCTGTTTACTTGAAGGTGCCGATCACCTGGTGTTTGCCGCGCGAAATGCGCCACAGGTGATAGGCGGCTTCGGTCGGATCGCCATTCTTGTCGAAGTCGCTGCTGCCAGCGGCGCCGACATAGTCAATCGCCTTGCCGGCCTTGATCAGCGCTTTGGCCCGTTTCCACTGACCGGGATAGATCTTGGCGCCCTTGCCGTCGGCCACGGCACGCAATGCGTCGCGAACCTTTGTGCCGTTGGTGCTGCCGGCCTTTTCGATCGCCAGCGCCAGCAGGAATGCCGCGTCATAGGTGTGCGTCGTGAACAGCTTGCCGACGCTCTTCGGGAAGGCCTTCTTCATGGCCGACGTGTAGAGCGCGTTGGCACGGCCCTTCGGCGATGCCGGGCGTGTGTAGATGGTGCCGTTCAGGTTCTTGATGCCGACGGTCTTGTACATCTTCTCGTCGTACATCGCTTCCGACCCGATGAAGCGCTTGAACAGGCCAGCTTCCAGGGACTGACGGATGATCACCGGGGCGCTGCCCTGCGGATAGGCGAACATTACCAGGTGTTTGGCGCCGCCCTTGGCGAGTGCAGCGATTTCGCCACGATAAGAACTTTTCTTGTCTTCATGCGCCTGATCGCCAGCGACGGTGCCACCGAGTTTCTTGTATTCGGCGCGGAAGTTGTCGGCCAGGCCCTTGCCATAGTCGTTGTTGACGAAGGTCATGGCGACTTTCTTGATCCCCTGGCGGATGACCGCACGGGCCAGAACCTTGCCCTGGAAGGAATCGCTCGCCGCGGTGCGGAACACGAAATCCTTGTCCTTCAGACCAGTGATGGCAGGTGACGTAGACGCCGGAGAAATCATCACAATGCCCTTGGGCACGGCGACAGAGTTGGCGGCCGCGATGGTCGCGCTGGAACACAGGGCGCCGATAATGCCGGCCACTCTGTCGACGTTGATCAGCTTGTTGGCTGAGGCCACGGATGACTGCGGGCTACACTTCGTGTCGCCGGTCACCATGGTCAGCTTGCCACCCAGAATTCCGCCCTGGGCATTGACCTGACGGACCACCAGACGGGTCGCGTCCACGATCGGCGGCAAAGCGCCGGCGATGGGGCCAGTCAGCCCGCCGAGAAATCCGATTTTTGCTCCCTGGGCCTGAGCATGGCCCATTGCCAGTACGGTTACCGCCGTACCAGCCATCAGAATACGCCCAATTGGCAGTTTCCCGCTCTTGCTTACAGTCGACATGATGCCTCCTTGTTTTGTCGATTCGCCTCCCGCCAGCCACTTCAGTGGCGGCTTGAGCGAGTGTAGCCATAAGCTTGTATGGCGTGCAAACATATGCACAGACACCAAATGATCCGATCTGCAGAGATAATGGCCGAAAAAACCCCGCTAAACCTGCCTTTTACAGGGATTCCGTCTTTCGCCCGGTTCCCAATTGCGACCGATTTGACGGCGCTGGACGCTGATGTGGCGGTTTTGGGCGTCCCCTTCGACCTCACCACCCAGTACCGGCCCGGCGCCCGATTTGGCCCTCGCGGCATCCGCGATTCGTCGATGCTATGCATGGTCGGACCGGATGGCGCTTATGACCCCGAACGGGATGACATTTATCTGGGGCCGCCCTGGCGGATCGTCGACTGTGGCGACGTCGACATGATTCACGGCGATGTGGCGCAATGCCATGCCAATACCCGCGCCGCGGTCGAACAGATCGCTGCGTCCGGCGCCATGGTGGTGGGCCTGGGGGGCGACCATGCGGTGACAATCCCGATCCTGGAAGGCCTGGCGGCGCAAGGTCCCTTTGGCCTGATCCAGTTCGATGCTCACCTTGATTTCGTGGACGACCGCCATGGTCAGCGCATGGGGCAGGGAAGCCCCATCCGCCGTGCGTCAGAGATGGCTCATGTGACAGAAATTGCCCAGTTGGGCATCCGCGGGACTGGTTCAAGCTCCCGCCAGGACTTCGAAGATGCGCGCGCCTATGGCAACCTGATCCTCAGTCCGCGGCAGATCAGGAACATGGGCATCCCGGCTCTGTTGCAGCAACTACCGCGGTGTGAGCGCTATTTCGTCACCATCGACATCGACGGCATGGATGCGTCCGTCGCGCCGGGCACAGGCACGCCGTCGCCCGGCGGCTTTTTCTATGACGAGGTTCAGGAAATCCTGGAAGGCATCGCCGATCTGGGCGAGGTGGTGGGGTTTGACCTGACCGAGGTAGCGCCGATCTATGATCCGACCGAACGCACAACCCAGCTTGCGGCGCGCATGATCACAGACTTTATCGGCTTCATTCTGAAGGCAAGAGAGAAGCGTGGCGACCTGCCGACGCGGGAGGGGTGAACCGCCTCAGCCGGATTATCGACACTCCCGCCTGATTTCGCTACATTTCGGGCCGATACAGCGACAGAAGTAGTTGGCTTGACCCCCGAAAAGCATCCCTTCCGGTTCCTGAATACATGCGCGGCGATCGGCATCGTCGCGTTGGTTATCTTTATCCTGATCGTCGGTCAGGATATTACGCAGCCGATCGTGCTCGCCGTGGTGATTTGGTTCATCGTCTCGAGCCTGGCTAACGCGATACGCGGCTATAGCTCACGGATTCGGGTGCCTGTGCCCTATGGCATCGCCCTTTTGGTCGCCTTCATCGTCAGCGGGCTGGCGCTCTGGCTGCTTTATGTAATCGTCGAAAACAATGTCGGCTCGATCATCGACAAGGCGCCAGCCTATGGCGAGCGGCTGAAGAATATGCTCGCCCAATTCTATGAACTGCTGAACATGAAGGCCCCGCCGGGCAACCCATTGGAACAGTTGTTGGGGCGGATTGATTTGTCTCCGCTGCTGCAGGATCTGGCGACCACCTTGACCGGAGTTGCGGGCGATATCGCCCTGATTGCGGTTTATGTGGTGTTCCTGTTCCTGGAACAGGGCATTTTCCGCCGCAAGATGCTCGAAATCGCCCGGCGCCGGGACCGTCAGGTGGAAGTCGGCGTGATCATGACGGAGATCAGCGACGACATCCGGAAGTATGTCGGCATCAAAACGCTCACCAGCCTGCTGACCGGCAGTACAAGCTATGTGGTGCTTTTGTGGGCCGGGGTGGATTTCGCTGAGTTCTGGGCGGTGATCATCTTCCTGCTCAATTATATCCCCACCGTGGGGTCGATCTTGGGCGTCGTCTTTCCTGTCATCGTTGCATTCCTGCAGGGTGAGGACATCGCCATGCCAATCGCGGTAGCGGCGATCCTGACAGTGTTCCAGGTCTTCATCGGTAACTGGGTGGAGCCGCGCATGATGGGGCGCCGGCTCAACCTCAGCCCCTTCGTGCTCATTGTCTCGCTGGCATTCTGGACCGTGATCTGGGGAGTGGTCGGTGCGTTCCTCTGCGTCCCGATCATGGTCATCATCTCCATCATCCTGTCCAAGTTCGAGGAAACCCAGTGGATCGCCATCCTGCTTTCAGGTACAGGCAAGGTGAAGGAAAATGAGATGTCCGTCGCCAACAGGCGCCGGCCCGCCGGGCCTGGCCCCGGCGAATAGGGGAAAGCAGATGCCGCCTGCTGCAATGCCGGCCAGCGACGAATTGTTGACCTTCGAGGATGTTTCCGTCCGCTTCGGCGACGAAACGATCTACGAAGATTTTTCCTTCGCGGTGAACCGGGGCGAGTTCCTGTGCATCCTGGGGCCAAGCGGTTGCGGAAAATCCACGTCGCTTCGTCTGATGGGTGATCTTTTGCCTGTGGATTCAGGTGTGGTATCGATCGATGGCCTGCCGCCAAGCGACGGCTGGAGCAAGCTCGCTTATGTGTTTCAGCAGCCGCGGCTGGCAGCCTGGCGCACGGCGCTCGCGAACGTCACCCTGGGTATGGAAATGCGTTTCGACGGCATGTCGAAGGCGGAGATGCGGGCACGGGCGATTGAGCTCCTGAAGCTGGTGGGTCTCGAACGTGACATGGACAAATATCCTGGCATGCTGTCCGGCGGCGAGCGCCAGCGGGTGTCCATCGCGCGGGCTCTGTCGGTCGATCCAGACATCATCCTGATGGACGAGCCGTTTTCTGCACTCGACATGAACACCCGCCGCCGGTTGCGCGCCGAGATTGTTCGCATCTGGCAACAGACCGGCAAGACCGTCATATTTGTCACCCACGACATTGAGGAAGCGCTGGTGCTGGCGGACCGCATCCTGATGCTGTCGAACAAGCCGACGCGTGTACTTGAAACGCTGGAGCTGGAAGAGCCCCGACCGCGTGATCTGCTGGCGACGGAAAGCCTTCAGGCGCGGCGCGATCACCTGCACAACCTGTTCAGAAAACTGGAATCAGAAGACGACAACACAATAGAGGAGGAGTGACATGCGAAAATTGACTATCGCCGCCCTGACGGGCCTGGCGACAGCGACGGCAACCCCATCGCTCGCCAAGGAAACCATCACCTATGGATATCTGCTCGACCCGTCGCTGGAGGGTGTGCTCTACGCCATCAAGCAAGGCATCGTGAAATCGGACAAGATCAAGATCGAGGCGACGGCTCTGTCGATCCCGGCGCTGATCCGCTCCACGCCTGCAAAGCGATTTGACGTGATCATGAATGCGGTGATGGCAATTCCGTTCGCCAAGCGACGCGGCATCGATCTGGTGGTGTTGTCGACGGCATTGCGCGCCGCCAAGGGCGGCCTGGGCGCCGGCATCTGGGTCAGGAAAGATAGCCCCTTCAAGTCCATCGCGGATCTCAAGGGCAAATCGATTGGCAACTACGCCCTGCGGTCGACCGGCACTACCTGGATTCGTATCGCGCTGTGGAAGGTTCATGGCGCGAATGTTTCCTACAAGGGCGGTGATTTCAAATGGGTGCAGATGCCGGCGCCCACGCTACTGGCGGCCCTGGAATCCAAGAAGATCGAGGCGGCGACGCTGATCCACGCCCAAGCCTACAAAGCGCGGCAGATGGGTAAATATCGTGTGCTCGCCTGGACCAACCGGGACATCAAGAAAAAGTTCGGCGTCTACTCCGTGGCCGCCGTCAACGTCACCTATCCAGAGAAGCTCGAGGCCCGGCCCGAGGCATTCAAGGAATTCAACCGGATGTTGCGGGCATCTGTGCTTTACGCGGTCAAGAATGCCGATGCCGTGGGCAAGGCGATCAGCAAGAAATTCAAGATCAGCCCTGCTTTCTTCAAAGCCTGGCTGAACAATTACTCCTTCTTTCCCGGTGCGGTTTCCGCCCAGGACATGAAGGCCATGGAGACCGTCTGGCAAAACGCCAAGGAGATGGGAATCCTGAAGAAAGTGCCCAAGGCCGCCGACGTGGTCTGGAAGCACGCCGTCCGCGAGTAGGCAGCGGTCAGGAGTCCACCATTGTCTGACGCCCGCTCATGAGCGAGCGGACCAATGCGACCGCAAGCCGCCACGCGCGGCTTGCGGCGCACATCTTTACGTTCTCGGTGTTGCTGGCCTGGTATCTCTCCAGCTTCGTGGTGCCGGAATACCAATTGCCGGGGCCGCTGCTTGTGGGCGAGCGGGCGGGCCAGTTTTTCAGCGACTGGCACGATGTTCAGCAAATGCTGGCGTCCTTCGGCCACATCCTGGCAGCGGTTGCGATTTCATTTGTTATCGGCTCGGCCCTTGCGCTCTCGGCCCACTATCTCAAGTCGACAAGCACACTGGTGCATGGGCGGATTTCGCCCTTTCTTAATTCCTTCTCGGGCGTTGCGTGGATTTTTCTCGCGGTCATCTGGTTCTCGGTGGGACCCTTCAGTGTCATCTTCGTCATCACCATGGTGTTGATTCCGTTCGCGGTGATCAACATGCGCGAAGGACTGATCAGCCTCGACCAGGAACTGATCGAGATGAGCCAGAGCTTCACCCGACGCCGCGGGCGGCAGTTCCGGATGGTCATCCTGCCGTCGCTCTATCCCTTCATCTTCGCGACCATCCGCATCAGTTTCGGCGTCGCCTGGAAGGTGGGGCTGACCGCCGAGTTCTTCGCTGGTGGACAGGGCATGGGCTACATGCTTTCGCTGGCGCAGAACGATTTCGACAGTCCGCTGATCTTCACGGTAATCCTGATCATCGTCGCCTTTGTCTACGGGTTTGACCGGTTGGTTTTTGCGCCGATCCAGAAGCGGCTGGCGAGGCACCATGCCGCCTGAAGGCGCCACATCCGGCGGCCGCCTGCATCGTCATCTGGTGGCGGAGGGCGCGATGGTGCTCGCCTTCCTCGGCTGGTGGTGGGCCGCCAATCCTATTTCGCTGCCGGTACCGTGGGTGGTCGGCGAAGGGTTGGTCGAGCTTTTCACGACCCTCGACACCCTGGGGCATGTGCTGGCCAGCACCATCCGAATTGTCATCGCGGTAATTGTGGCGGGGCTCGCCGGCCTGGGGTTGGCCATGCTCGGCCACGGTGTGCCGTTGACGGGTGAAATCATTTTTGGGCGCATTCAGCCGTTCCTCAACTCCATGCCGTCCGCCGGCTGGGCGCTTTTCGGCGTTATCTGGTTCGGCACCAATCATTTCACCATCATGTTCGTGATCGTGATGATCCTGATGCCTTTCACGCTGGTGAACATTGCCGAAGGGCTGCGCGAGCTGGATCGTGAGGCGGTAGAGATGGCGCGCAGCTTCACCCGCAACCGGCGCAAAATATTCTTCAAAATTACCCTGCCACTGCTGATGCCCTACATCATGGGCGCGCTGCGCATCGGCTATGGCGTGGGCTGGAAGGTGGGTATCATTGCGGAGCTGTTTGGCGGCGAAAGCGGCATCGGCTTCATCATCCAACGTGCGCAAACGGTGACCGACAATGTCACGGTGTTTGCTGCCTGCTTTGCCATGGTGGCGCTGTTCTGGGCGGGGGAGAAGCTTGTGCTCGACCCCCTGGCGCGGCGTTATCAGCGGACCTAAACGGGAGACCTTTATGGCGCAACTGACATTCGAACGTATCCTCGACACGCCGAAAGTCGCCATCGACCATGGCGGCGATGGGGAGTTGTTGATCTTCATGCACGGCATTGGCGGCAATCGCACCAACTGGGCAGACCAGTTGACCCGGTTTTCGGAAAGCTTCCATGCGCTCGCGTGGGACGCGCGCGGCTATGGCGAGAGCGACGACTATGAAGGGCCGCTCGATTTCGGCGACTTCGCGGCCGACCTGCTGGAGGTGCTTGACCATTTCGGCGTCGCCAAGGCGCACCTTTGTGGGCTGTCCATGGGCGGGCGCATCGCGCAGGATTTCTACGCCCGCCATCCGGACCGGGTGGCGACCCTGACGCTGGTGGCCACCTTCACCGGCTTCAAGAATTTCACGGAGGAGGAGCGCCAGCGCTTTGTCGACCTGCGGAAGAAGCCCCTTCTCGAGGGCAAGGAACCGAAGGATATTGCGCCGGTGGTTGCCAAGACGCTGATCGGCCCCAACGCCAGTGAGGCGCAGTATCAGCGCCTGGTGGCGAGCATGGCGGCGCTCCACAAGGAGAGCTACATCAAGACCGTGGAAGCAACGACCTACTATGACCGGAGCGCCGACCTGGACAAAATTGCGGTACCGACGCTGCTGGTTTATGGCGAGCATGACAGCCTCACTCGCCCTGAAATGGGCAGAGAGATGCACGAGCGGGTCAAGGGATCGGAAATGGTGGTGATCGAGAATTCCGGCCACCTGATTAACCTGGAACAGCCAGAGGCATTCAGCGACGCGTTGGCGGACTTTCTGGATCGGCACAGGGGCCTCGCGGGGTGACGCAGAGCTGGCGCCGGAAGGCGCCGTCCCAAGCATCGATTTTGACTGACTCTGAGCGGGACACCGACCGCGCCCGCCTGTTTGAGACCGCGCCTCCGGGACCGGTCTGGGTCTTCGCCTATGGCTCGCTGATGTGGAATCCCTGTTTTGAGGCGGTTGAGTCACGCCCGGCGGTGCTGCGTGGCTATCGCCGGCGTTTCAATTTCTGGACCATGATCTCGCGGGGGACTGTGGACAATCCAGGGCTCGGACTTGGTCTGGAGAAGGGGCCGGACGCAACCTGTACCGGGCTTGCCTGCCGGCTGCCGGACGACCCGGCGGTGCTGGAGGAAAGCCTCCACACGCTGTGGGCCCGTGAAATGCATGGCGGCGTCTACATGTCCCGGTGGGTGGATGTGACCGCGGATGGCGAGGACATTCAGGCGCTGACATTTGTGATCGATCCCACCCACCAGCAATATGCCGGCGATCTGACCCGTGACGAGCGGGCGGAGATCATTGCCGGGGCAGCCGGCAAATACGGTACCTGCCGAGAGTATCTGGCCAGCACGGTCGAACATCTGGCGGCGCTGGGACTGCCGGAACCGGACCTGGATGACCTGCACGCCCGTGTGCAGGCGATTGTTCAGGGTCAGACGGACTGATCCGGACGCGCCATGGCGTAATCGCGCTGCACTTCCGCCACGATAATCCGGTAATCCTGAAAGACTTCCTCGCGGCCGACCTTCATGCCTGCCTGGTGGTCGGCATCATCGCGCCAGCGCTTGAGGGCAGCTTCATCCTCCCAGTAGGACACGGACAGGAGCTTGCCTTCGTTGGTTCGGCTCTCGAACCGTTCCACACTGATGAAGCCATCGATGGTCTGGATATGGGCGTGCAATTGTGCGGCCACCTCGTCATAGCGGGCCTCCAGGCCCGGCCGGATGTGGAATTCGATGATGCCAACGATCAACGGTGCGGCCCCTAGCGCTTGACCGCAAAGGTCATGCCGTCGCCTACGGGGATCATCGCCAGCGAAACCCGCTCGTCTTTGTGTATCTGCGCATTGAAGGCCCGGATGCAGTGGACCGAGTGAGTCAGTTCTTCGACCGTCTCATCGGGATAGTGGCCGAAATACGCACGAATCTGTTCATCGCTCACGCTAAGAGGCACCAGTTCCTGGAACATGGTGTTGTCGACGATCATGACACCACCCTTGCGGAGGAGTTGCAGGCCCAATTCAAAATAGTTCGTATAGTTGGGCTTGTCGGCGTCGATAAAGACCATGTCGACCGTTCCGGTATGCCCTTCATCGATCAACGCTTGCAGTGAGTCCGTTCCTGGCGCCAGGCGCAAGTCGATACGGTCGTCCAATCCAGCCAACTGCCAGTGTTTCTTCGCCAGCGCCGTCCAGTCTTCGCTGATATCGAAACACCACATGCGCGCATCGTCCGGCATCTCCAGCGCCATGGAGAGCGAGCTGTAGCCGGTGAATGTGCCCACCTCGACGATTTTCCGGGGCTGGAGCGCCTGCACCATCACCCCCATGAACTGCCCCTGCATCGGGTGAATAGCCATGTTCTTGCGCGGGTCGCTTTCCGTATCAATGCGCAAAGCTACCAGCGCCGGTGGCTCCCGGTCGTTGACAGAATCCAGGTAGGTGTAAAGTTCCTCATTCATGTTGAGGCGACCGCCACTCATCAGCGTATTCCTTTATGTTTTTTGTTATCCGTAGAACAGTTTGGGCAGGATGATTGCTACCGGTGGAATAAACAGCAGCAAAGCCAGCCGCAACACATCAACTGCCCAGAAGGGCGTTACCCCTTTGAAGATCGTGGTTGTCTTCACGTCTTTGAGCACGCCAGACAGGACGAATACGTTCAAGCCAACCGGTGGCGTGATCAGGCTGATTTCTGTGACCACCACGGCCAGGATGCCGAACCAGACCAACACCCAGCGCGGTTCAACCCCGAGCGGGAATTCCGTGACGCCGCCGACCGTGACGGGCGCAGCCAAAGCTGCGACGACCGGGTAGAAGACCGGGATCGTCAGCAGCAGCATCGACAGACTCTCGAAGACACAGCCGAGGGCGATGTAGATGAGCAGGATGACAATAATCACTGCAACCGGGCTGAGGTCGCCGCCGGTCACCAACGCCTTGAGGCCATCTGGCAAGCCGGCAATGTTGACGAAATTGGCGAAGGTCAGCGCTCCGATCAGCACCACGAAGAGTGTCGCCGAGGTCCGCGTGGCGTCGACCAAGACGTCGCGGATATCTGCCCAGCTTAGCCGCCGTCGCATCATTGCGATGACGAACGCGCCAAACGCGCCGACACCTGCCGCCTCGTTGGGCGTGAAAAAGCCGATATAGATGCCGCCCATAACCAGAGCGAACAGCGCCAGGGTCCAGGACACCATCATTAGCGGCTGCCAACGTTTGGCCCACGGTATGCGCTCGACGCGAGGCCCGGCAGACGGATCACGCGCGACCGTATATTGCACGGCCCCCAGATAGAACAGGATACCAATCAAGCCCGGAAGGAAGCCCGCTGCAAATAACTCACGGATGCTGGTCTCGGTCATAATGCCGTAGATGACCAGAACGACACTGGGCGGGATCAAAATGCCGAGCGTGCCGCCAGCCGCGATCGATGCGGTGGCCAGGCTGTCTGAATAGCCGTAGCGGCGCATCGACGGCATGGCGACTTTCGACATGGTCGCCGCCGTCGCCAGGCTGGAGCCGCAAATCGCGCTGAAGCCGCCGCAAGCGACAACGGTCGCCATGGACAGGCCGCCCCGCCGGTGCCCGAGGAAGGCGTTGGACGCGTCGTAAAGTTCGTGGGAGAGGCCCGCCTTGGCCACCAGATTGCCCATCAAAATGAACATGGGCAGTACAGCGAGCTCGTAATTCTGGGTCACGCCCTCAAAGCGGAACGCGACGGTGACGGCGGCCTGCTCGAAACCATCAATCACCCAGATCCCGCCAAATCCGACAATGCCCATAGCGAAGGCAATCGGCAGCCGAAAGAAAATCAGCAGCAGCAGAATTGCAAAGCCGATCATCGCAATCGTCATGGACGGTTCCTATAGGCCTTCGAGGTGGTCGGCGGAGGAGTCGCGATTGGCGCCTGGCGACAAGGGCCCCCGGCCCCTGAAATAGCGTGGCAGGTTAAGCAGCATGAGCAGTGCTGTCAGTCCGGTCAGGGCTGCGATGAACCAGGCGATATACCATTTCGGGAACTGCAGATCCTCGGTCAGGTCCGGAGCGTCCCGCCACTCGAATGAGAGGGAGATCATCTGCCAGGTGACGCCTGCCAGCAGCGGAATCAGGATGATCGTGATGGCGATCTGCCGGATGTTGATCGCCTCATCCGGGTAGACCAGGTCGATCAGGTCCACGGTGATATGCTGTTCCTGGTAGGTCACATAAGGAAGCACGGCAAAGATCAGGAACGGCATCAGGATTGTGGTGATCTCGACGGCCGCGAAAACCGGGCTGTTGAATCCTTCACGACCGACGACATCGGCCACGGTCAACAGCACCATGACCGTCAGGAGAAAGGCTGCAAAAAGGTCGAGAGGGACCGTCAGCCAACCGGCCGACGGCCCCCTCGTCCAGGACGTCGAATAGATCGTTGGGCCAGAAGCCAACGTTCTGCGCGACTATTTAGAGCCAGCGGCCCGTGCTTGGGCGCGCAGATAACGCAGCGCTGCGGCGCCGTTCACGCCCCGCTTGCCAACGGCTTTGATCCAGTTCGCCTGAATCTTCGCCGCCACGGCCTTGTACTCCTTTTGCATCGCCGGGCTGGCGATCTTGACATTGCCGTGGGAATCTTTGGCTTTCTTCCAACCAGCGCGGTCGGCGGCATCCCAGGACCTGCCGGAGAAGCGCGCCAGGTTCTCACCCGAACATTTGTGGTAGGCGGCACGTTCCTTGGCGTTGAACTTCTTGTATTTACGCGGATTGAAGATGAAGGCGAACGAGCCGTAGTAAAGCCCGCCAGGCATCACCACTACATTCTTAACCACCTCGTGAAGGCGGAAGCTGCGCTGGGTTTCCATCGGCATGAACACGCCATCGGCGACGCCGGAAGACAGCACTTCGTAGACCTTTGGCGCCGGTACCTTGACGCTCACGGCGCCCAGGGCACGACCCACTTGACTGGCGACGCCGCCGGGCAGACGGATCTTGCGGCCTTTCAGGTCGCCCAGGCTGTTGATCGGTGTTTTGGTCTGGATCACGCCCGGGCCGTGGGTGGTCAGGCTCATTACCATGACGCCCTTGTGCTCGTTCGCGCGTTTCAGGAAGCGAACATGGGTCCGCCAGTAGGCGACCGATCCGGCTTCCGCGCTGGCGCCAAGCAGCGGGATTTCAACGGCCTGGGTGGCCACATATTTACCGGCGTTGTAGCCGTGGAAAATCCAGCCGGCATCGGCCAGACCCTTGCGCACAACGTCGAACTGCCGCGGCGGCGAGGCCAGCTTGTAGACGATCTTCGACTTGATGGAGCCGCCCGATTCCTTCGCCAGGCATTTCTGCCAGGACGGCCATACTTGGGAATTCAGGTGGTGGCTGGGCGGCGCCCAGCTGGAAATGCGAACGTCGATTGCCTGGCTGGATGTGGCCCAGGCGCCGGTTGCGGCCATTGCCGCAGCGGTCAACAGAATGGATTTGAACGGTTTCATGTCATCTCCCTGAAGATGTTTCGGTTTTGCCGATTGTCGGACCGATACGGGTGCCAGCCCCTATTTGCTTTTTTTTGTTACCGCCCAAGGTACCGAGTTCGCGGGATGTTTCGAAGGATATAATGGCGCATGTCCGTTTTATTGAGGCCAAACTACCGGGAATTTTTCGCCGGAGAATGCATCGCCAGGCCCAATTTCGGGGGCCAGATCCTCGAAATATCGCTGCATCGGGATGGCGATGCCGTCATGCATCGCAAAGCGGATATCCGGGCCGATAAAGCGGATGGCCAGCCCCCGCCGCCGCCGATCGCTTCGTTGGTTCGCCGGCGCGCCATGCAACGTCAGGCAATGATGAAACACCACGTCGCCAGGCTCCAACTCCCAGGAAACAATATCGAAATCGCCCCGGCTGGAATCTATGTCCGGCAATTCCACCAATTCTGAATTCTGAAGGCTGCCGTCGCCCTGAAAGGCCTCCGGCGCATAGATTTTGCCGGACCGGTGGGAGCCGCGAATATATTCCACCGCGCCGCTTTCGCTGTTGACCGGGTCGACGGCGATCCAGCCGCTGAGGCATTGCTGGCCAGACATCGGCCAGTAGGGGGCGTCCTGATGCCAGGGCGTTTTGGCCGTGCCGCCTGGCTCTTTGACAAGAAGGTGGTCGAAATAGAGGCGGGCCTCCGGCGTCTGCATCAAGCTCGCCGCGATCTGGCCAAGCTTTGCGCCCTTGAGCCAGGCACCATAGTCGGGGTCACGCGCCCAGCCGAAGACATCCGAGAAGAACGGGCTGTCGCCATCGCCGCCAAAGTCGCGAAAATGGTCACCCGG